>NZ_JASJOR010000004.1:0-474626 GCF_030068545.1 Xanthocytophaga flava
AGGAAAGGATATAGTCTACTGTGTATACACTCTCAGAAAGTAGTACTTTTGCTGCAATGGCTATTTTTAAATGTAGGCATCACAACTAAACCTAAACCTACCTGATTAATATTTGTCCAGCAGTCAGGTTTTATGTCTTAATGCTGGACTAATATTTAGTAAGGCAGGTTTAGGCTTAGTTGTATGGCCTCGATTTAAAAATAGCCATTGGAGTAAAAGTACTATTTTCTGAGAGTGTATACACAGTAGACTATATCTTTTCCTGAAAAGCGATTGATACCGTTTTTTACTTGTTGGTTTGTAAGGACATTTCCCCTTTTCGGTCTCGTTTGCACATACTGGCATAGGAAATATCTTGTTCTTGCAGATCGGTTTTGTAATCTGATTCGGAAAGCGAATAATAAAATTCAATCCCAATACCTTAATCAAATCCCTAAACCAGTCCCTTTCTACATATTCGCGGCTGCCAATAAAATCATTCCCTGTAAGGAATAAAGTTTATTAGCCATTTGTAAAACCGTTTTCGTTCCCCTTAGTTGGAACTTCCTTTATTGGCTAGATTTATAAAGAAAACAGGTAAGCCAATGTTTTGATATACAATACTTAAGGTTATAAAATAAAATCTTGTTTTATCAAACTCCCAACAAGTGCCATCCAACAAAATACAGGGAGAGTTTCCGTTTGTATAACTGGCCAATTACTTCTTTTATTACCAGATGCAGTATGCATTTCCATAACACATACCAACAAAAAAGATGATTGAAAAAAGGCGTTAATCTCCGATAATGGGAATTGACCTGAGTTTGAGCTTTGTCTGTAATAGTGCCTATCTGAATTTTGATTTTGTTGAGATTGACTGTCTCTTTTATGATAATACCACTGATGATTACACACAACGTATGAATCAGGATTTGTTGGCTTTGGGGCAATCCTTCTTAAATTTGTTCAAAAGCGATGGGGGTAGTTTTTCTTCTTTTTCACACATTGATAACTACTACTGCTTCGCTTTTATTCATTTTGTCTAGCATTCAGGCCTGTGAACTACCCACACACTATGCAATACTGTCTTTTGATCAAACCACATTTCGCCTTTTAAACAAATCTGGCAGTTGATTAGGTGATTACAGATAGTAAAACACGGCACTTTCGAGTGGGGTCCAGTAAGATACCTTTATACCTGCTGCAGCCAAAGCTTCTCCTGTCCATACATTACAGGTATTAAAGAGATGGTATCGCTTTTGTGCCTCAAAGAAATAATCCGTTTCATAATAACCAGCCTGAGGAAGCTTAACAAACGATTCATTCTCACTGAAGAAAGAGGCATTAACAAAATCTACCAGTCGTTCATATTGTTCCGGTGTCAGTATCAGTTTTTTTACCTGTTTTCCTATTCTTGGTGTTCCTTTATAGAAATCAATATGCATTAAGGTTTTTCCAGGTATAAACAACGTACTCAGGATAGTCGTTACTGACGGAAAATTGTTATTGTAAGACTCCATATAGAAATTCCTGTCACCCCAGCCAAACGACACATAAGGATAATTGGCATAGTTGGCTGATAAGTCAGGCTGTTGCAGTACTCTAAAACATTTGTCTCTGCGATTTTTCACAGGCAAAATAACATCTGTATGAAATCCATTGGTAGTAACAAAAACCGGAATCCCTTCTGAAGCCATCTGATAATCTTTGTTGACAGGAATCATCATTCCCAGACCAGCCAAAATCAAGTATAGAATTAACAAACATATCAGTATACCTAGTGTGCGACTCAGATAGATAGCTATTTTTCGTAAACCCTGCCGTGTTACGTTCATGAATACAAATCGGTTATATTTTCTTGCGTTTTAATACACTCCTTACATGTAATGTAACCTATTTCAGGAGAAGAATAATTCTCAGATATCTGTTCAACTATTTTCAAGATAGAAACATCTATAAAAAACACTCTTATTTCTAATTTCTAATAAGATTTCAACAAAGAAGTCTCACTAAATAGTATTGACAATTATTACATTGACTAAAAGATTTTAAATTTAATTACATTATCTCTTTGACTAGCAGTAGCTTTACCACAGATTAGAATATTTACGAAACCATCACGTTATTTTATGAAGCATTTCTATTGCTATGTTATTTGTTTATTAACATCTACCTTACTCAGTGCACAAAACTTTGATAATTACCAATCTATTAAATCTGTAAACCCCATTCCATCTGATTTTCTGACATTATCTTCCACAAAATATCAGAACTCCCTCCAACAAACTGATACAGAGACTGGCAGCACCCGGAAAGAAAAAAAATACAAAAAAGATTTCTACCTGACCAGTAGTTTTATTCTGGATGAATTACTGCTTAGCGGACGGGTTCTATTCAATGATTCGGTTACCCTCTATGTGAATCAGGTAGCGGATAAATTATTGCAGAAACAACCTGACCTCAGAAAGAAGCTGAGATTTTATACAGTAAAGTCTAAAGTAGCCAATGCCTTTGCAACGGATGCCGGAATTGTCTTTGTTAATCTGGGCTTACTGGCTCAGTTGGACAATGAAGCCCAGTTAGCCTTCATTCTGTCCCATGAGATCAGTCACTATACAAAGAAGCACAGTATTACAGGCTATCTCGAAAGTCAGAAGATTTATAGTGGTAGAGGAGATTATCGCGGACTATCAGTTGACGATAAATTTCTGGCCAAGATGAAGTATTCCAAAGATATGGAGACAGAAGCAGATAGTGAAGGACTGTCTCTTTATCTGAAGTCAGATTACACTACTCAAAACCTGACAGATGTTTTTGAAGTGTTGAAGTATTCTGATCTTCCATTTGAAGATATCGAGTGTAAACTAGCCTTTCTTGAAACCAAAGATTATCGATTTCCTCAATCATATCGTCTGGCGAGTGTAAAACCTATCAGTCTTAAAAAAGAAGAAGATGATACAGAGAGCAGCCATCCCAATACTGATAAACGAAAAGAAGCGATTGTTGACAAGTTGAGAACCAACATCAGAGAAGGAGGAAAAGTCTATCTTGTCTCTGAAAAAGCATTTCAGAAAGTTCGTCAGATTGCCCGCTTTGAGGTATGTGACCTGTATCTGAGAAGTCTGGATTATGTCAATGCTATCTATAGCTGTTATATTCTGTTACAGGAATATCCTAACTCTACGTATCTCCATAAAGTGATCAGCTCTTCCCTGATTCAAATGGCCAAATATGCCAACTATGGAACTAACTCTTCTAAAAATACACGATACAGCTATCGAAAATCCAGCGATGACACCCCCACATCTTATAAATATGAAGACGTAGAAGGCGCATCTCAAAGACTCTATTATCTTTTCTCAAAGCTGTCAAATGAAGAAATGACGATTCTGGCCGTATCCTACACCTGGAAAATCCGGAATAAGTTTCCTCAGGATGTACAAATTAAAGAATTGGGAGAAATTGCCCTTCAGGAACTTGCGTTTGGTGGAACGTCTTCATTAGGCAAATTCACAACAGATAGCAATATATATGATCCTGAAGCAGATACAGCACAAGCACCACAGAAATCCAAGATAGAGCTAATCAAAAAACTGGAGTCTGAACGTACCTACGAAAAATATGCCTTTGCAGAGTATCTGAAAGAAAAGGAATTTACAGATTTGTTTAACAAATATGTAGACGAGAAAAAAGAAAAAGATAAAAATGCAGACCGTCGCAGAAGAGATCTGGCTGCTTACCGGAAATACCTGAAAAAGAGAGGAGCTTCTCTGGGTATTGACAAGGTGGTTATTGTAAATACAGAGTACTATCAGATTGATGATCGGAAAAAGAAACAAAAGCTTCGTCTATTGGAGTCCGAACAAAAGAACCAGGCCTTTAATGATCGGATTAAAACCATCACGACACAGTTGGGACTACAGACACAATGGATTGAACCCAGAACCCTGAATGCATCGGATGCAGATAAGTTTAACGATTATGCTCTTATCAAAGACTGGATCAGCAAAATGTCTATCCATGATAACATTGATGTGCCACTCCTCACAAAAGAGCAAAAAGAAAAATTTGTTGCCAAATATGGCACTCCTTATGTATGCTGGACGGGTGTATTTAGTTTAAGAGACAGTCCACCCTGGCCAAAAATGTTCTGGGCATTGGGAGCACCTTATTTGTTGCCTGGCATAGCCTGGGAAGCCTTCGCTCCTCATCCGGAAGTCTTATATTTTGCGACAGTCTTTAATGTTGAAGATGAAAAGGTCTATTTGGCAGAGTACCGGATTCTAAGCACCAAAGATGCCGGGTATGTACTCAATGCTAACATTTACAATACATTCAATCAGGTAAAACACAAAAGAAAGAAGTAAAAGACAGTCCGAACCAATTTCTATAAGCAATCTTTCAAATGAAATATATATTTATCCTTTTAAGTTTTCTTACCATACTCAATACATCGGCACAAACCTCCGGATATATGGGTAAACGAATAGCCATAGATGCGAATTTTCAGTCCATGGCTCCAGTAATTACAGATCTGATACTGGAGGGAAGTTCAACTGTAAAATTTCGCTACAAATGGAATCTACATACTGAATATACCCTCAATAAAACGCAGACACTCGGAATAGACTTCGATATTGTTTCTTACTCCAAGAGCAGGCTTGTGACAGATTTTAATGAGAGTATCTATGATTATAATTCAGGAGATAAGATACAGTTTAACTTACAAACACAGAGCCTCGGTATAAGTTACCGACGATATCTCAAAAATGCACTGGCCCCTATCGGCAGTTATTTACAGTTTCATTGCAATTATCTGACAGGAAACATTCAGTCTTCTTATCATTCACAGGAAGAAGGACAAACCACATATACCGTTTCAGAAAAAAATGGTCCTATTTCTGGAGTGGTGGCAGGGTTTGGTATTGGCAAAAGAATAATTATTGCCGATAGATTTACCTTTAATTTTGGCTTTAACCTCGCATTTCCTTATCTTTTTGATAATCAAACTGTACTGGACACACGCGAGGAAGCTGCCTGGGAGCAGGCCAAACAACACCTGCAAAAAACGTATCAATGGAATGCTAATATTGGGTTTGGAATACTTTTGTAAATAAAAAGTGAATAATAAATAAGGAAGTCCGGTCATCTACACCGGACTTCCTTATTTATTATTCGTTTTCTGCTACTGTCACCTCACCCAAATTCTGAGTAGATTCTACCATCCGGATAAAGTCATTACGATCTCCTGACAGATCAACACCTTTTGCACCGTACGCCCATTTAATCACCTTATCATAAGTAGCATCGGCTTTGTAGTCAGAATTTCGTAGTAGCATACCATAGGCAGCTATAGCTGCAGAGAAACGGAAATTATCGGATGTTTCTGTACGAATCTGGTCTTTGGTTATCACCTGCACCATCTCTTTACTTACATCTGCATCAGGCTTTTTGTAGCGAAGCTTCAGTGTAACTAGTTCACCTGAAGTATGGGCTACTTCATTCGGTGTCTGATTCTGATATTTTAATGTAGGTGAGGTATGTTGTTTTTTGTCTGTCAACTCTATTTCATATAATGCAGTTACGGTATGGCCTGCTCCTATTTCGCCTGCATCTTTTGTATCGTCTGTAAAATCTTTGTCCTCCAGCAATCTGTTTTCATATCCCAGCAAACGATAAGACTTCACAGCCACAGGATTAAACTCAACCTGGATTTTTACATCTTTGGCAATCGTAAATAAAGTCCCGCCCATTTCAGTTACCAGTACTTTTTTGGCTTCCATCTCCGAATCAATGTAATAGTAATTGCCATTGCCATGATCAGCAATCCCTTCCATTTTGGAGTCTTTGATATTTCCAGTTCCAAAACCGATTACAGTCAAAAACACACCTGATTTACGTTTTTCTTCTACCAGCCGAATCATCTCGGAGTCTGATGAAACACCCACATTAAAATCTCCATCTGTAGCCAGTATGATCCGGTTATTACCTCCTTTGATAAAGTTGTCCTCTGCAACCTGATAGGCCAACCGAATACCTTCACCACCAGCAGTAGAACCACCAGCCTGAAGATTTTCGATAGCACTCTGAATTTTTTCTTTATCAGATCCGGAAGTAGAAGGTAATACCAAGCCGGCTGCACCAGCATATACTACAATAGCTACCTTATCTTTGGGTCTCAGATTATCAGTCAGAAGCTCAAATGCATTCTGTAAAAGAGGCAGCTTGTCCGGATCACTCATAGATCCTGATACATCGATCAGAAACACCAGGTTACTAGCAGGCAGATCATCTGTAGACAGCTTTTTTCCTTGCAGACCTATATGTACCAGATAATGTTCGGGATTCCAGGGGCAGATACCAACTTCTGTTGTAACCGAAAATGGCTGATTAGCTGTAGGCTGAGGATAGTCATAATCAAAATAGTTGACCAGTTCTTCGATGCGGACAGCATCTACAGGCGGTTTCTGTCCACTGGTAATAAACCGACGCACATTGGCATAGCTGGCCGCATCTACATCAACAGAGAAAGTAGACAACGGAGTGCGAGTAGCATCCTGAAAGCCATTTTCTTTGATATGTGCATACGATTCAGTATTCATCGCCTCAGGTGCTGGTACTTCCAGTGCATCTGTAGTCATATCATATAATTCTGTTGACTCATGACGGCCAGAATGGCAAGCAGATACTAGTGTAACACACAACATAGCAATAGCCATGCGAACTTTGAAAAAAGAACGTTTCATAGATTATAGTAACAAAGTAGTAAGATCAGGACAAAACAATTTCAATAACTGACAAGAGTCAGCTGTAAGCATCAAAAAGAATAAAGATGTATAATAACTGTTTTACTCAGGAAAAGACTCTGGGCAGATCGGTTGCAACTGTGCACTGTCACGAACTAAATCGCCGGAGGAACTTGCAAATTCATTGCTTTATACAGCAAAAATAAAAGGGTAACCCAACCAGAAAATATTTTTTTGTACAATTAATCGAAATGGTTATCTTTTCGGACTATGAGACTGAAAGCGTTTTCCTTACAAGGAAAACCTGATTAGCTCAAGAGCCGTTAAAAGAAAAACAATACCCATCAATCCTTACAGCTGTGTTTCAGAAACTGTTTTCTGCCTTACAAAACAAACCCCTTTATACGACAGATGGCTACACCATAGCAGGCAAAAAGCCTGTGAACGAGGATAGCTATCTGATTGAAGTAAAAAAAGACGCCTGCCTGCTATTAGTTGCAGACGGAGTAGGTGGACATGGACATGGAGACTGGGCGAGTCAAATCTGTGTGCAGCATTTTCAGGAGGCGTTTAATAGAATAGAAAACCTTAACGATCCCAAAACCTTTCTGCATGAACATGCATTGAAGGTGGCCCAGAAAGTGCTTCAAAAACATACTGAAGATCCGGCATATAAAAATTGTGGCACCACACTTACCGGATTTCTGATTCAGGAAAAACATTATTATGTTATTAATATTGGTGATAGCCGCACGTATGCCTGGCATCCTTCTAAAGGATTGCGCAGACTGACCAAAGATCACTCGATTGTTCAGCAGATGATTGATGCAGGTACATTGACAGAGTCTGAAGCAGCCAATCATCCCTACCGCACCACTATGACATCGGCCATTGGTCAGGCAATGGACACCATTAAAATTGACATTACAGGTCCCTATACACTGACAGAAAGCGAAATGCTTCTATCCTTCTCTGATGGAGTCCACGACTTCCTGACAGATACACAAATTTCCCAAATCATATCTTCCAATGCCAAGCCATTAGCCCAAACCCTGGTAGAACAAGCCCTGGCTGCCGGAAGTACAGATAATATTACAGCCTGCTGGTTAAAGCAATAGATAAAAATGCTAGTATTGAGGTATGAAAATAGAGTCTGTCCTACACATAGGCGCATCCCATACCAATCATTGTGAAGATTACCTGCTAGTAGATGAATCCCTGAAAGATATACTTGTCTGTGCTGTCATGGATGGGTGTACCATGGGGAACGAAAGTTATTTTGCTTCGACACTAACAGGCAAACTTCTACACAAGATTCTTCGGGAAAAGGCTTACAAAGACTTTTATACTTTAAACAAATCTGCACTATCTCTGGAAGAAAATGCAAAGTACCTGCTCCAACATCTATTTGCAGAGATAAAACAAATCAGAAACTTTTTGTTGCTGGAAACACACGATTTGCTCACTACCCTCATTCTGGCTCTGGTAGACCGCAACTCACAGGAAGCGTTGATCCTGGTACTGGGTGATGGAGTTGTGACAGTTAATGGTGAGGTATATATTTTTGATCAGGAGAACACACCTGATTATTTTGCCTATCATCTGAGTGAAGACTTTGAGACATGGTATGGCAGCCAAACCCAGAAGATTTACACAACCCAAATTCAAAATCTTGCTATAGCGACAGATGGGATTGAGACATTTCTATCCAATTATCCATCCACTCTAGATCCGAAGATAAACCCAATCGAATGGTTGATGACAAATCCTGCTCAGGAAAAAGAGACCTTACTTTCCCGATTTAATTTGCTGGCAAATATATGGCATCTGCAACCATTAGATGATGTGGCTATTGTACGGATTACTTACTAAAAGAATACATCATTATTGATATTGCATTTTATAGAGTCATGACTTGTACTATTAATTTGTGCTTGAGTGACATTAAAAATAAAGACTATACTAACAACAAGTAAAAATAGATGTCACATAATAGTTCAAATAAGGTGGTACTCATAAATTTATGCTTTAACAACCACATATCCAGCCAACTATATAAAGCTTATTATCTAATTTCAGCAGGTTCGCTTATCTAAAAAAAACTCTGACATCAAAAAAAGTACTTTCCATTAAACTCGTTAGTTTAAATTATTTTCCCTTAAGAGGGAGTGAGTATCCGATAAATGCACTGATGGTTCTGGTTTGTGATTTCAGATTTTCATTCCCATAAAAGGGAGAAGTATCTCTGTAAAAATCACCAAGCCCGTAGCCAAAGCGTGTTTCCAGAGAGATAGCTCCAATCCCAACAGGTAAGCTTACTCCTGCACCTGCATAGACTCCCAGATCCAAGCGATTTACCTCATCATTACTATAATATATTTCTTCCAAAGAACTTTCCCTATCTTCAAATTTTATTTTTACAGTTTGACTAAACTTTATATTGCCGCTACTTATCTCATATTTTTGTTTTCCATTAAAAGTATAACCTAAATATGATCCAAAATATCCAAAGAAACGAAGACCATCTTCTTTTCCAAAAGATGCCTTAAATAATACAGGAACTTCTACATAGTTCAATTGAAAAGTTTTTGAATAAGTACCTGTTCTCTCTCCATCATCATATAGTCCTGTACCTTTAAAACCTTTTTGAGAATATAGCACTTCAGGTTGAAGCGAAAATATATCAGTCAAACTAATTTCAAATGCTGCTCCTACCGCAAACCCTGAAATAAATTTTACTTTCTCCACCTCAAAATATTGTTCTTTTACTAAAGAAGACATACTCCATGTAGAAGCAACATAACCTGCTTTAGGTGTAATCCTCATCTGTGCTTGTCCGGTAAAAACCATAACTATCACAACAGTAATTGACAAAAAAATTCTTTTCATAGTCTTCAAAATTCAGCTAATTTTAAAAAGTTACCTTTACCAGCTTACCTACTGATCAAATAGTAACAGAAACAAAACAGACAATTACAAATTAACCCATCACACAAAATACCCAACTTTATTCACTAAAAACATAAATAAATATACATTCAAAAAATACTCTTTCAAACAAATCTATATAATTATTACCTTATATAGGATAAAACAGAGAAACATCAATTGAGAATCTGATATTTAATAAGAAAAAAGGCTGTCACATATAAAAGCTAGACTCAATTCTTTATGTTTATATATCTCTTTGTCTCCAAATAATTTACTATTAATAGTAGTTACACAAAGCAAAAATCATAGTATATAGACCAATTGTTAGTATAGCAGACAAACTATGGGGATAGAAACATATAAACTACTTTCTTTCTAGCCTTAGTATCATTGTATGAAAAGGCAAAATAGCTATTACTCATACAGAAAGATATTTTAATACCATATACCAGCAGGATACAATATATTAACAAAACTCAGCATTGATTACTTTCTTTTATTCAGGCAACAATGGTGCATTTAGTACCAACTTTAATCACTGAGAAATGAAGAGATAATTTTCATTAACCAAATCTGTAAGAGAAATTGTTATTCATCCCTTACTTTATAGAACTCCAGACCAAAATGCATTATAAAACAATTTGTTTACTAAAAAGATACTATTTTTGCTCTTCAACTTTGTATAATTTCTGAGTCCAAGAATACACGAATGAATCGCCGACTAGTAATTTATGTAGACACTGATTTCTTAATGGCTGGTGTAAAGCCTTTTGATACTTTTATTCCTATTGTAGTTCGGGACATTTTTAGGATACCTCTTTTCTTCTTTGTTGATCCTTCAAGCAGTAAAATATTCTATGGAGAGCGCTACCGTCAGGAATACGAAGATGGTCAGCCCAACACATACGGCAATTTTCTTCAGAGTATCTTAGATGATAAGCTACACTATCAGGCATTTCAATATATGGTGCCAGTAGTAGAGCTGTTAAAAGTAATCATGGATGATCTTCGTCGTCAGTACCTGAGTATTTTAGGCGAACTAACCAGTTCGCTTGACCCGACAGCAACCATACCTGTTTCACTGCTTTTTTCAGATAATGTATCAGTTCCTTCTCAGAAAGTTTTTACTGAGTATCTGCAACGTATAGGATATGAGGTTGATCAAACAACTTTTATCCCGGCAGAAGCACTTGCACTAAGCCTATTTGAGAACGGAAAACTGAGCCACCTACTCCAAAAGAAAATAGTGATAGTAGAGGCTTTCAACGAAAATCTGAACTATTCCCTGGTACAATGTTATAATGCCTCTGCTGTAGAACGGATAGCTACACATACCTATCCACTAATGGGTGTAGATAGCCGAATCAATGTAGTAGCCTCCTATGCTGTAAACTATATCAACAACCAAAGACGGCTTTTATCCAGTAAAGAAGAGATAGACAAAGAGATCAAACGCCATTTCCGAATGGCTAAGGAATGGATCCGACAAATGGATTCCGATGTTCGCCCATTTATTGATGTTAAGTCTAATTTCGCGATAGAAAAAGCAGCTGAAAACAAAGTTGTTCTGAAAAAAGATGAGATTGAGCAACAGGTCACCTACCATGTACGCAGTCTTGGACAAACATTTGACCAGTTTCTGACCAATAACAATCATCGAACAGAAGACATTGATAAAATTATTCTGGTTGGAGAAAGTTTATGTAATAGTCAGGAACTTAAACTGGAATTTGGCCGATTTGGAGCCCAAAAACTTTTGCTATGCAATGAGACAGACGAAAAAGGAATTTTGAATGGTGTCTTTTTGCGGAAACAATACCAGGAGAAACCACAGACAGCTCCACAACCAGTAGAGCAAAATATACCTTCATCTCATGTACCGCCACCATCACTCCAATTTGAAACAGTTGTAGTCACTACACAACTAAGCATAGGACAACAGCTCGAAATAGGCTGGAATGACCGAATGATCAGAGCTTTGCATCTTGGCAACAGTTTATTCGTGGTAGTAAAACACTACAATTCGCAAATCATTACCGGAGATCAATTTAGTATCGACACACTATTATTCGGACAAAAGCCTGTCTTTAGAAATATAATGCGTAGCGGAAAATCTCTGGGAGATTATACTCCTAGTGGTACATTAAACGTTCTGAAGAAAGTATGATCTGTTAACAGTGGTATTGAGATACACCAAGCAATAATAAACGATTATTGAGTCAATTCGGAACAAATAATTGAGTATAAAAATTTGGCGACACAGCCATACTCTTTTTGAACAGTTTATTGTAAGAATCAACATTTTATATAAAACATTACACAAACTTCTATGGTGTTAAGTCATATGATAAAACTTTTTGTTGTAAAATGAAGTTATAGAGTAATGCAACTCTTAAGCAAATGGTATACTAAAAATGTTTAGTGCTTTAGTATAAATACTAACAATAGTTGTCAGATAAATACTCAACAATTTAGTTTTTATACTCTTTTTCCTTTTCAAGTAGAATTATTATTGGGAAAATCTTACAAAAAACTATTATTTATTTTATACCTTTGTTTTGCAAAATTGTTAATCACTTACAGCATGAAGCGTATTATCAGACATCCTTTCATTCAGTTTTTCCTTCGATTTCGCTTTATACGATTCGGACTTGTAGGTGTATTTAACACAATTCTTGATGGTGCTATTTACTTTTTGTTGCTATCACTATTTGGTACAGGATACAAAGTATTTTTTATAGAAACAGATACCTGGGCAAGAGCTATTGCTATGTTTGTAGGGGTTACATCTGCATTCTTTATGAACTCCCGACTGGTATTTAAGGACAATGGATACCATAATGACTTTCACGAAGAAATTACCTTTTCAGAAAAACTAGCTGTTGTTGGAAGAAGTTACACCAAGTTTATAGCATCTTATGCGATGGGAATGGGAATGAACCTTCTTACCTATACGACAATGAAAAGACTGCATATAGATTCATTCCCACCAGAAATGGGACTGGGACTTTTCTCAAAGCTTCCTGCCTTTATCGTAAGTACAGGAGTTTCTGCAGTATTTAACTACTTCTTCTGTAAACACTTTGTTTTCAAGCCTAAAGCTGTATAAGATATTTTCACATATATGAAAAGAGCCTTACAGATAACCTGTAAGGCTCTTTCTTTTATAGCACGACAAGGTGAGAATATCTATTTCATCTTGGTTTTACAGAGATACTATTCTAACTTGTACATTCATTAGGGTAAAACACATATTATGGCCGGGATCAACGAACATACCAACGACGATTCACCAAAAGAACAATCTCAATTTGTTACCAGTGATAATTCCACTCCACCATCTGAAACAAACTCAAAATCAGATGATGGTTCAGGTTTTATTATATCTGATAATCCAGTTAACGAATCAGATTCGGGTACATTCACTACACCACCTGCTGATGATAATGCCTCAACATTTATAAGTAGTGAGTCTTCTGATAAAGCCTCACAAACAACAGCTCCAAACTCAACAAATGCAAACTGGTCGGGTATACGATTTACTTCTACATTTACAGATATCATGCCTCTTGCACAACAAGGGGCAATGAGCCTGACACAAAAGGCACGTCTGGATGGCAGATGGGTGGTAGTAAAACGATTACTACCTGAACATCGGACCAATCCTACCTATATCGAATTATTCTTTAAGGAGTATTTCAATGGTCGTGATTTACAACATGAGCACATCGTCAATATTTATGGACGAGGAGAAGATCAGGAAGGACCATTCTTCTATATGGAGTATGTAGATGGACAACCTTTATCTCATCGTATTCCAGAAGGTGGTATTTCTGACGAACGATTTGTACGCAAAGTTGCAACAGAAATGCTCCAGGCATTGAGTTATGCTCATAAAAAGCAGGTATATCATCGTGATCTGAAACCGGACAACATCCTGATTACCAATCGGGGTGACAACGTTAAGATTATCGATTTTGGCCTGGCTGCTGCGGACACATTTGATGATATTAAGAATGCTACTTTTATCGGAACTAAAACTTATGCAGCTCCCGAACAAACACTTACAGGAAGTAGTGTAGACGGAAGAGCAGACCTGTATGCTTTTGGTATTATACTGCTGGAAATGTTTACAGGAATTCCATCCAGAGACAAAATAAGCGTAGTAAAACATAACCTATGGAGAACAATTATTCAGAAATGTACTCAACTGGAACCCGAACAACGGTATCATAATGCAGATGAAGTACTGGACTTGATAGAAGCAAATACGAGTCAGCTGTTTAAAGCCCCGACTGAAGATAAATTAGTTTCGAAAGAGATTATTGAATCCAATGCACTTCAAAAAAAAGAAGAGGAACTACGTCGTAAAGAACAAGAGCTGCAGCAGCGAGAACAAAAGATAAAACAACAAAGCAAACCACAACAGGTATCCACTCCTGTATATATAAACCCTGTTCCACCCAAACAAACAAATTATGGATGGGTATGGTGGATTGTAGGTCTGGCAGCTCTGGCAGGAGTAAGTTATGCCGCACAGGAACAAGAAGACCGTTTTCTAAAAGTCATCCTTTCACTAATTTCCTTTGGTATTATTATACTTCTCTTTGTAGGGGTAATCCGATGGTGGCAACGACTGAATATTGGTTGGAAAGTGATTCTGCTAGGAGTGCTGGCAGGTGGGATTTATTTTTACTATAAACAACAACAAAAAGAAAAAGACGCGATAGAAAGCCGACTTACCAACGAAAGCAACTTAAAGAGTGTTATTGAGGATTATTACCATGATCTGGAACAACACAACTTTACAGCTGTTGAAACATATTTTGCTCCTACTATAGAAAAGTACTTCAATAGGAATGATGTCAAGGTAGAAGAACTACAACCTATACTGACCAACTTCTGGGAAAAAACACCTGAGGACATGAACGTAATAGACTGGAGCACATTCAAACATGAAGTAAATACAGATGATGAATATGTCAAAGTGAGTTTCTATATGAATTACCATTTTCGGCGACGCACCTCTTCTACCATGAAGATGGTAAGAGCTAAAACGGTTATTAAATTCGATAAAGACCTAAAAATATTTTATATAGCAGGTAATTAATAGCACATCCTCATTTTGAATAATCATAGGGTTGTCAATATTTTTTAGATACTGACGTTTATTTTAACGAATTTGAAACTTATTTTCAGATTCGTTTTTTATTATGAATCAGTTTAAACAAATTAGTAAAGGCTGCAAAGGCAAATTTTGTGCTGTGCCTTCACTTATTTTTCGGTCCATAGCGTTTGCTATGTTGCGATTGGCTAATAGGTAAATAACTCGGCTCACTACAAAATCAACCTTTTCGCTTCTTTATAATTTATTTGCACTGATTCTTTATGAGAAAGTAACTCAACTTAGCATGGCCATTTTAGTAAAAGCACCTGAATTACCTTTTACAGGAGGAATCGTTACCTGGTGGGAAAAAGAAACAGGACAAGAGGTGCTGTTTGGAGATCTTCTGGTAGAAATCCGGTCAGGTAATACCGATTATCCAGTGAAAGCTTATTTACCAGGTACATTACTACATATCTTCGCTAAGGCAGGATCAGAAGTTCAACCAGAAGCACCTCTGGCACTTATAGGGGAAAAGAACGAAAATATTGCAGAGTGGCTCTCACTAGTGCCCAAAACAGATCAATCCCAAACCCAGCAGCACTCATTTCAATCTGGTTTTACTCAAGTAAATCCAGAGCCATCTGACACAACCACTCAACAATCCGGGTTTTCTACCTCACCATCCGAACCTGTACCTATTACTTCTATTTCCAAAGATCCTTTTTCAGGGTCAGGCAGCAGTGGTTCGTCCTTTACAACCAATGAAACGCCACCTCCTCCTGTTGCGCAGTCCTACTCGTCTGTCGAACATCTGACCAGTGAACAGGCACAAAATCAGAGCTTGTATGGCAGAGGGTTTGATAAGTTTGTCAAAATGCGACCTGTGCCTCAACAGGGTGCTATGGGAGAACTGTTTTTTGCCACACAAGCTATCAGTGGTCGCGATGTGGTGATTAAGCGACTCAAGCCTGAACGTCGTGCAGATGCCAAAACCCGGGAATACTTTATGCGGGAAATTAACCTGGGAACGGTACTTCCTTACCATAGAAACATCATTACAATTTTATACTCAGATGAAAATGAATTTGGCCCATACTATGTCATGGAACGAATCAATGGGCATTCATTACAACACCTGATTGATAGCAACCAACTACTTCCCGAAAGACTGAAAGATATATTTCTGGGCATTCTGGAAGGTATACGGCATATTCATGCTCATTGGATGGTACATCGGGACCTGAAGCCCATGAATATCCTGATAGATACCCAGATCTGGCTACCTAAGATTATTGATTTTGGCTTTGCCAAACATCCCTCCTATCCGGATATTGATGTGTTTGATATGGGTACGGTAGGCTATATGGCTCCAGAACAACATGGGGATCAGAAAGATGTAACCATGCTGGCAGATATCTATGCCATAGGTTGTGTGTTGTATGCCATGCTTAGCCGGGAACAACCTCATACAATAGACCTTTCTAAAATCGCAGACCCAGTCTATGCAGCCATTATTCAAAAATGTACCCAGACAGATCCGAAACAACGGTATTCTTCTGTACAGGAAATTATAGATGCAGTAAACAAACGTATCATTCCACAGGAACCTGTTACAGTAAAGAACGCTTCTGTTGAAGAATCTGTCAGCAGTACACAAAATGCTTCTCTGGAAAGTTTTAAGGTATTTCTTAATGAATGGGCAACAGAAGCATTGCCTACAGGTCAGCGGTTATCCAAACTGACACTTAAACTTATTCAGAAACAGGCAGAAGCCGCAGGTATAGATATTGAAAAGCTCGAACCAGAACTCAATGACTTTATTGAACTGTATGAAGAGATTAAAGCAAGTGGTGAGTTAACCGCATTCAAAAAACGCAGTTTACTGGTACAAGGATCTCTGGTATATATTTCGGCAGCTACTATTGACCGGATATTTGAGTTGTCAAATATCCCGGTATCTACCAAATATGCAATAAAGACCAGTGGTACATTTCCTGTGTATACAGCAACTTCTCATTCCCAACAAAAAACAGCATCCAGTGAATCTGTAACACCCGCACAACCTATCACTCCTCCTGTTACAGTATCACAACAGGAAGAGAAAGGTGTATCCATACCACCACCTGTAGACTCTGGCTTCTCAACAATTACCAATACTACTCTCTATGCACGAGCAGTGGGACTATTTGAAGCTTTTGAAGCAGATAAGCTAACAACATTCTTACAGGAAGATTCTCTATATGAGATTCATATCACTACTGCAAATACAGCCACCTTCCGTATTGCAGATAACACAGTGGCTCAGGATGTAGCGTTAAAGAACAAACGTTTCTATCTGCATCCAGCCTGTGTACTGGCAGAGGTAGAGCCTGTATTAAATCAAAAAATATACACGTTGCAAACAGGTAAACTGGAACGTAGCGGAAACTTCTGGAAGATTATAGAGAAAGCCAAAATCCGGATAGGATAGCCAGGTCTTATATGCAACCCTAACATATGTTTCTCCATGTCAGATACTATTTACTGGAACGAACCGTCTCCCTCAATAGAAGTAATTGCTCTGAACCGAATGGGATATGGACACACTCCGGAAGAAATGAAGAGAGTCCAGCAGTTGGGCTTTAAAAACTATGTAGAAGAACAACTCTATCCAAATGATAATCAGGACCCGATAGTAACTCAAAAGTTGTCTTCTGCCCGTCTGCGTATAGAATATACACACAGAGGGAACAAGGTAGCTGAAGATCGCCCATTACACTATCTGCAATCATCTATACCTCAACTCTGGAAACTCATACAAAGTGGAGATAAACTCTCTTATGAAGAAAAAATCCGGCCCTTGCAGGAGGTACGTGCTGCAACCTGGTTACGGGCCGTTTACAGCAAATGGCAATTACGGGAAGTACTCACTGACTTCTGGCATAATCATTTCAATGTAAATGCCGCCAAAGAAGAACGAATAGCGGCTACGTTTCCGGTTTACGACCGGGATGTTATTCGCAAAAATTGTCTGGGGAACTTCAGGGTCTTTCTGGAAGATGTTGCCAAAAGTACTGCCATGCAATATTACCTCGACAATGTAAGCAGTAAAGCGAGTCCTGCGAATGAGAACTATGCCCGTGAACTTTTTGAACTACATACATTGGGAGCTTCTCATTACTACAATCACTTGTATAACCGCTGGAAAGAAGTGCCAGGTGCTGTTACAGGCAATCCAGTAGGATATATTGATGAAGATGTTTATGAAGCAGCCAGAGCTTTTACAGGATGGACAGTTGCCAATGGTTCAGACAACGGCAAGGGAGAACGATTCCCGGATACAGGAACCTTTCTGTACTATGAGGGCTGGCATGACCATTACCAGAAACGCATTTTAGGAACCGAACTTCCCCCCAATCAACCACCTTTGGCCGATGGTCAGAAAGTACTGGATCTGGTGGCTTCGCATCCTGCTACAGCCTTACATATCTGTACTAAACTTTGTCAACGGTTGATAGCCGATCAACCTGCCACAGCCACTATCCAGCAAGCAGTTAAGGTATGGAATGATAGTCAGCAACAACCAGATCAGATTCGCAGAGTAGTCAGAAGTATTCTTCTTTCTGAAGAATTTGCCAAAAGCTGGGGAAAGAAAATAAAACGTCCTAACGAATTAGTTGCTTCGTTTCTGCGTGCAACCCAAACAGACTTTATGCCTGATTCCGGCTTTTTATGGCTTACCTCGCAGATAGGTTATCACCTGTTTGAATGGCCTACTCCTAATGGACATCCGGATACAGGCACCTATTGGCTAAATAGCCAGATGATGCTGGCCCGGTGGCGTATCATGGAAGTGATGTTTCAGGATTGGTTTAAATCCTGTAAAATCAACTGGCAGCAATTGCCACCTGTAACGAACCTTACTGCCCGGCAAATGGCGGAGCAATACCTGAAACAGATCACAGGTCGATCTATCTCAGCTAAAACACAGGAAGTAGTTGCTAACTTTCTGGCTGTAGGAGGCAGCATAGACGAGCCTCCTATAGGTAACACAGAAGAGATTCAGTCCCGACTAAAGAATACCCTAAGTCTTATAGGAATGCTACCGGAATTTCAGATTCGTTAGTACTACATTACAAAATATCATCCATGAACAGACGTACATTCTTGTCAGGTTGTAGTGCAGCAATAGCCGCAATGGCTGGTAGTCAGTTGCATAGTATGACATTCTCTACAGCGGACAACAATCCGGAAATATTTATCCTCGTTTTTCTCAGAGGTGGAATGGATGGACTACACCTTGTTGCTCCGGTTAGTGATAAGAATTACATTGACTCCAGAGAAATAGGTTTACGTATTACAGAAAGTGGTACACAGAAAGGCTTACCTCTGATTAATACCCTTTCAGGACAGGATTTCTATCTGCACGCCAAAGCGCTACCATTTAAAGAGCTTTATGACAGCAAACAACTAGCCATTATCCATGCCTGTGGCCTTACCAATGGCACACGCAGTCACTTTGACGCCATGGATCTGATCGACAAAGGTGTATCTGATACAAACTCCGCTCCTTCCACAGGCTGGCTTACACGTTTGCTCGAAACTATCCCGCATACAGGACATCTGCCTGCTATAAGTGCTACACCCCAATTGCCAGTATCTCTGTTAGGAAGTAATACAGCTACTTCTTTGTATGATCCCAAAGGATTCACACTGAATGCAGATCCCCGATTCACAGGTATTCTAAAGAATCTATATCAGGGAGATTCAGCCCTGGCACGAACCGCTCAGCAAACACTACAAACCATTCAATACATACAAAGTAAACTTCCCCGTAAAAATGGAACCCTCACTGATTATGTTCCGGATAATCTAGCACATTACCCCAGCCAATGGCAGGTACAAGAGCTAACTCAATCATTTAAAACATTGGCACAGCTCATCAAAATGGATGTAGGGCTACAGGTTGCAACGATTGATTTTGGTGGATGGGATATGCATGAAGGTCAAACCTGGCTTTTCCCATTACTTCTGGAAGGTTTCAGTCAGGCTCTCACAGCTTTTTACAATGATATTCATTTGTATCATAAACGAGTTACCATTGCTGTCATGAGTGAGTTTGGCCGTAGACTCAGGTCTAACAAAAGCAATGGTACAGATCATGGCTATGGCAATGCCATGCTGGTATTGGGAGGAAATGTAAAAGGAGGAACTATGTATGGAAAGTGGCCAGGTCTGGCTACCGAACAGCTTGATAATCGGGTAGACCTCGCTGTAACCACTGACTATCGGACTATTCTCAGCGAGATCTGTATGAAACGTTTACACACCTCTGCCATCCAGACAATTTTCCCAGGATTCATCAAGCCTCAACTGCTTACTTTTTTAAGCTAAAGATCTTTTTTCATAAAATGGTAAAGGATAGTATTTATTCCTGTTGACAGGCCTATAGAAAATACGACATCGCTCAAATAATGGACATTGAGAAATATCCGGCTTAGACCAACCAGCAATATCAATGGAATAAGTATATACCCTAAGCAATTGAATTTGAATACAAGAGGAATACACAACGCAACAAAAATGCCTGTATGCAAAGATGGAAATGAATCCATACTTTCAGCTAAAGAGCTATGCAGGTCAAATCCATAGAAGCCTTTCTGTAATAATACAGGTCTATATCGTGGCAAGGTAGTTTTCAGAAACTGAATACTGACTACTGTTGTCAGATAACTATAGAGTATCATCAACACAAGAGCAGGTGGTAGGGTGAATGCAAAAAAATACCGAAGGATAAAAAACAGGACCAGATAACTGACCAGAATCTGATAGGAGACCTCAAAGCTACCCAGCAAAGATATTTTCTCCCATATAGAAGAGTGAGTTCGTTCACCCACCTGATGAGCAACCAAAGGATCAATCCAGAAATAGCATATAAAACAAAGGAATACTATTCCCAGATAAAACTTTAAAGATAGTGAACGATTCACCTTTACAGATTTTTATACAACAAAAGGTGAAAAATATTTCTCAATTCCCTATAATAAAAGTTTTTGTAGTCATACCTCTTAGTTCTTAGCTAGATCCCAGGGCTTTTGCTGTACCTTATCTAACATCTTCACAATGGTCTTCTGAATAAACTCTTTTTCTGTAAACGTAATCAGATGGCCCCGATTGGCAATAAGTGTGATATCCAGTGATGGTACGTTCACTAGTTTCTTGCGGGCAAACTTGGCATTAGAAGTATAAATCAAATCATCATCTGCTCCCTGAATATAAGCTACTGGTATTTTGATGTTTGACCATAAAGGCAACATTTTCTTTAGTTCCTGATAATGTGACAGTTTTTCCGCATTGGCAGAAACCAGTGTACGAGGCACCATCCATTTCAATGGCGGTATTTCCATAGGATAAGAAATATCATAGATCTTCTCTTCTCCTGGTGCCAGTGAAGGCCCAACCAATACCAGTCCATCTACCAGATTCGGGTAGTCCATTGTTAGCCGACTGGCAACAGACGTACCATAGGAAGTACCTACTACCACAACCGGATGATTGGGTCTACGCAGGCTATCGAGAATAGTAGCCATGATTTTGGCTTGCTTCTCTATGGAAGTCAAGGGATCGCCAAAACCGGAATACCCATAACCCGGACGATCTACAGCATACATATGCGCTCTGTGTAATAAGGTACTATCAGAAAGATAATCTTTGTAATAGCTTAACGAGCTGGGTGCTCCATGTATAAACAAAATAGTGGCAGAGGTATCTTCCCCAATAGAAATATAGCGAATATCACGTCCTTCTGCTTTGAAATGACCAATCTTCGGTTTCAGATTTTTGGTACTAAAATATTCATAGATGTCATCGTTAGATTCTCTGAATTGTACAAGTTTATCCAACCCAAATGTGATACCTGTTAATATGATGAATGTGATAGAAAGTCTTTTAATCCAGCGCTTCATAGTTTGTTTACGAATTTGTCCATAGCAGATAGCATAAACTTGCTGTCCTTTAGAAGACTAACACGAAAAAGGAGGTATTTTGTTTCTAAAAAAAATGCTCTTTTTTATTTTCTCTTATAATTTCCGGAAACAGATCTGTCTGTAACATATCTTCTGCTTCCTATCAACTTTTATGGATAGAAAAATGCAGAAGATATGAATCAGTTATAGTATTTTATGAAAAAATCATCGATTATCCTGTAAACAAACTATATGAAGTACAGAAGGATGCCTATTGAAATAGAAGCCCCGGAGGGCTTTGGTTATGAAAATATTGACTGTAACTTATCTGAAAGTTCCTTCACAGATCAGAAGTTAAACGACCTGGGTATCTCATTGGAGAATCTGATATTACTCTATGGTGACCACAAAGGAAAACCAGAACTGAGAGAGGTACTTGCCAGTGATATCGGCTTTACAATCGAGGATGTGCTGATTACTTCAGGAGCAGCCACAGCCCTATTTATTGTCGCTACGTCTCTGCTTGACAAGGATGACCATTTAGTAGTCGCTAAATCTAATTATGCAACTAATATAGAAACACCACGAGCCATTGGAGCTAACATATCTTTTCTTAACCTAACGTTTGAAAACAACTTTGATCTGGATCTGGCCGAGCTGGAAAGATTAATTACTCCACAAACCAAACTGGTGAGCCTGACCTATCCGCACAACCCAACCGGAGTAATGATTACTAAAGAAAAGCTAAAAGCTGTCATACAGATTATTGAAGAAAAGCAAACCTATCTGCTACTGGATGAAACCTATCGGGAAATGTGTTTTGTAGAGAAACTACCTGTAGCAGCTACCTTATCAGACCGGGTAATCAGTATCTCGTCCATGTCAAAGTCGTTTGGTCTGCCAGGTATCCGTATCGGGTGGATAGTATCAAAGAACCAACAACTGATGGAAACGTTTCTGGCTGCTAAAGAGCAAATTTGTATCACCAATTCAGTAATTGATGAAGAAATAGCATTTCAGTATCTGAAGCGTAAACAGGAGTTATTTGCCCCCAATATGGCCACCATACAAAAGAACTTTGGCATCCTGAAACACTTTATGGAAAATCAGCAAGTATTGGAATGGGTAGAGCCTAAAGGAGGTTGTGTTTGTTTTCCACGAATCAAAAAAGATATAGTAGTAGATACCAATCGTTTTCATGAAATTTTACTGAATACCTATGCCACCTATATAGGCAGAGGCCACTGGTTTGAAGAAGATGCCCGTTATATGCGTATTGGTTATAGTTGGGACAAATCCGAAAAACTGGAAAAGGGATTACAAAATATTCTAAAGGCCATTGAAGCAGCAAGGATAGAGGGTTAGTCTAAAACACTAAACTCTAGGGCATTTTATCTAAATCCTCTAATGTATATGTAAACGCTGCATTATTTCTTGAATTCACCCCCGATCTACAACTAAATACAATCGAAATATGATCATAATCATAAACAAAGTCTTTAGTTAAAATCTTTCTATGCAACTGTCTTGAAATAGTATTAGCAGTTTTCTCTAAGCTATCCTTTTTTTCCACAGCTTCACATGAAATACTATCTAGAACAAACACATACCATCCTCTTTTTCTTAAAGTATCACTTTTTTTGTATATTTCGGGGTTTACCTCTCTCTCAATAAGACAGTTACATTTTCTTCCAACTCTATCAAAATATGCTTTTTCTAACTCAGTTAATGGAGGTTGCTCAGGCTTAGCCATACAACCAATCAAAAAAACAGTTAATGTAATAACTACATAGAGTTTCATACTACTTATTTTAAAGGAATGTAGATGTATTAGTTGTATTCGTTTTTAATCAGGACCTGATTAAAAACGAATACGCAAGATAACACTCTTACAACTATATGCAGCTTATGGAATAACTTTACGCTGACGTAGATCGTCAAAAATGGACAGAAACATATCTTTTGTTTCTACATACTCATGAAATCCGAAACGACGTGCTTTGGCGCCATCTGCAAACATATCGTAGTCCCAGGAAAACACGAAATCACCAAAACCCCACGATGATACCTCCTGATAGGGATGAGGTTCCAGATCATATTTCTCTACCATCTTATTCCAGAGACATTCTTTATCGGCCATAATGACGGACAGAGACATCGGCAAAGGTGGGGCGATCTCCAATTGAAAGTAACGGGCAATCTCAGGCCACATCTCGTTCCATCGGAACAGGTCTCCATTGTTGATATTAAATGCCTGGTTGGCACATCTGAGCTCGGTAGCAGCCCATACAGTAGCCTTAGCCAGCAAGCCAGCATCAGTCATCTCGAGCAGTTTATCATAGGCTCCCGGCTTACCCGGAAAACGAAGAGGCAGATTCAATTCCTTGCTTATAGAAGCATATACTGCAATCACCATTGCCAGATTCATAGGATTGCCTAATGCAAACCCTCCTACCACAGAAGGACGAATAGCAGACCATGTCCAGTTTTTCCCTTTCTGTCGTTTTTCAAGAAACTGCTGTTGATCTACATTAAATTCAGGAGGCATATGTCCGGCATCTGTTTCCCGGGCAGGCGTCTTAAATGGTCCAAGATGTGCTCCATATACTTTATATCCTTGCATAAGACTGATATGTTGTAATTGAGACGCTATCTCTTCAACAAGAGTAACTACGTTTACCAACATAGCCAGATTGGGAGGCACAAGTTCTGCCCAGGTAGGTTTGTCCTGATAGGCCGCATAGAAAATATGCGTTACATGAGAAAGTTGACTCAGTTTTTGCCTACACTCTTCGACATTCAGCAAATCTACCGCAATATACTGTATCCGGTCTGTTGATACACCTCCACGTCGTGACAAACCTATAATCTCCCAATCAGGTAGTGTAACTAGATAATCTATCAGATTACGACCAATTACACCCTGAGATCCTACTACCAACGCAACTTTTGTTTGTTTTGCAACTCGTACGTCTGACATATTCACAAGAAAATTTGTTTATAAATAATGATTGCGAAGGGATACAAATGAACCCTTTGTATAGCTGCAAAGTTAAAAAGCAGGGACAGGCTACTACTTGTATATTTCTATGGGTAATTGGTAAATACACTTGATGAAAAGATATATCCAGCACGAACTGTTAAAAATATCCAGCTTTACTACGCAGGAATGGGTGCATCCAGTGCATAACCACAATCACTTTGAGATTATATTTGTGCATAAGGGCAAGGGAGTTCATTGTCTCTCTGGCATGAAATATATCTATCAATCCAAAAGTCTTTTTCTACTAGCCCCTTGCGATTTTCACCACTTTGAGGTACAGGAAGAAACAGAATTTACCTTTCTGAAATTTACCAATGTATATTTACACGGCATGGGGAACACGCTACTGCAAAGTCAATGGAATCAGCACATGGATCAGTTGCTGATTTATGTCCGCCATCAGCCCTTGCCAGTTATCAAAAATGTGCAGGATGCCGAGCAATTGGAAAACATCTTACGACTGATTGTAAAAGAATGGAAGACTAGTCAGCATGAACTGAATGAAACGATTTTCTTTCTGATCCAGGCATTTCTATCCATTGTTAAACGAAACATACAGATCCCACCAGCTCCACCTGCATCCAAGCACAGCGCTAAAATAACGGAGATTATCCATTACATACATCAGCATATTTATTCTGTTGATCAAACACAGGTAAAACATCTGGCAGAACGATTTGGCTATTCCAGACACTACCTGGGTATTTTCTTTAAAGAACAGACTGGTCGTACTCTTCGGGATTATGTTAATGAATACAAGCTCCATCTGATCGAAAACCGCCTCCGTTATTCTTCCTTCTCTATTAAAGAGATTAGTGATGAGCTGGGATTTACAGATATGAGCCATATCCATAAATTCTTCAAAAGTTATCGGGGTATTAACATTTCTGAATACCGGAACCAACTGATCAACAATGCAGTATAGATATCATATTTATGGCTGCGTTGTCTGACTACAAAACAACTTTGTTTCTATTATAGTTGTCTGGGTTTGCTTACCAAATAAGTTACTAGTCAAGCTATGCTGACATTACACACAAAATAGCACAACCAGATAAGACTCGGATAATCTACCCTCTAGACAAAAAAGGTCCGAACTAACGTCCGGACCTGAAACTTAGCTTATGTAGTAGCACTACTCTGCTATTATTTTTTTAAATAGAACCTTGTCTTTCATCTGAATTTGAAGCAAATAAAATCCGGGAGTGAGTGTAAGTCCCTTTAGATCATACACTATAGCACCACTTGTATTTTTCAATGTTTCAGTTCGGATTTTCCTTCCATCCAGCGACAATACGTTAAATACAATCTCCTGCTGAGCTGTCAAACCGGAAAGTTGGACAGAAAGAGTATTTCCTCTCAATGGATTAGGATAGAGTACTGCAGTCAGTTGTTCTGTACTGAGACCTTCCTCACCTCCAATTCGGGCAGCATTGGATAGGCTTTCAGCAGGTGTCTGTACCGTTGCCCCAGCAGATAAACTTGTATAAATAGTACCACTTGAAGAGATAACCCTTGAGAAAGCCCGTACTTTGTATTCATATTCGGTATTGGGTTCTGCTGTTGTATCTGTAAATGAAGTAGTATTCTCTTTTAATACAAACATACGATGAGCACCATCTGAAATACGTTTTCGTTCTAACCAAAACTCGCTTTCATTGTAAGAGTTGTCGTTCCAGGTTAACTGCACTTTTCTGGAAGAAAGAGCTATAGCCTGCAGATTAGTCACTACTGCAGGAGGAGCTTGTTCATATTTACGGTCATAGTAAAATTCAATACCGGATACATTAGCATCTCCTCCCTGAAAGCGAATCTCATTGGCAACATCATATTTTCCCTGTATGGTATAAGGCCCCAATCTCTTCCAGGTTCCAGCCGATCCGCTGTTATAACTGGATTCAACTACCGTACCATCTACCGTGATAGAATACGTTTGTGGATTGTTATCTTCCCAAACATACAGATACACATAATATGGGATGCCCGGAAAGTAAGACCGTATGGTAAAGTTATTTCCCCATATAGAAGACCGAATCATAGAAGCACGTGCGGAATCGGTAGCAGGTGACAGTGGCACCTGCTGGTTTTCAAAGCTATGATACGTTCCTGCCACACTAATATTGTAATCAGACCCTGCTCTCCATTGTTTTCCATCAATGACTGTAGCCGGACCTGCCAGATTAAATGCACTCCAGAGGAGTCTGGTCGAATCCGGATTGGTTACTACAGGCGTGCCTGTCGTGAATGACTCTGTGATTGACATAGGTGAGAAAGGCGTATTTGCATTCCTATAATTAACACGTACCTGATAAGTAGTCCCTGGTTTCAAAGCTACAGGAGGCTGCCAACTGGTGACAGTGTTATCAACTAATTGGACTTGATAGTCTTCACCTCCCCAATCTGCTGGATAGCGATCAATCTCATATGAATAAAAAATGACTTCCCTATTACATGCCTGGTCAGTTTCTACAGGGCGTGTAACCTGAATGGCAGGCGTTAGTGATACGTTGGTAGCACCATTAGCCGGACTGATAAACTCTGGAGTAAGTACCCGATAGAATCGTTTGATGTATGTCGGAATGGTGTAACTTCGGGTAGCTAACAGGGTATTAACTGAATCATAGGTATTTATCTGAATCAATGATTCAAAGTGCGTAGTGTCTGCAAAAATACTGATACTTATCGGATGGTCACTTGTTGCCTGCTCGGCATTGGCAAAAGATACCACAATGGGCATACTAGCTGGCCATAGAGTGGTTCCGATTTCTTTTCCAGTTTCTTTGTTAGTAATCTTAACTGTTGCCTTTTTGGCATTCGGATCATTCGCATTAAATGTAATGCCATTGTTAACAAACTTTCGTTCGTTTTCACACAAAACCCAGCTTGTGCTTTCAACAGGGCTGATCAGTACAGGTAATGCCTGTTGTTTGGTAGTAAACTTGAAACCATTCATTAACGGACCTCGCCATGGATAATTAGTTGTAAAAAGCACACGGGCCTCATACTCTGTACCAGGCAATAAAGGCTGGGGCACAGTCCAGGAATAGGTAGCATTTGTAAAAGTGGCTGTTTGCAAATCACTTCCCTGCCAGTCTGCCGGAGCACGATCTATCCAGTAAGTTATCTGTTGCAGTGTGCCACAGGCAGTATAGGGCAGTACCTGTATAGTTGGAGTCAGTGATACATTGGTAGCATTATTGGTCAATCCAACAAAAGTGGGTAACGGATCTGCCATGGGCTTTGTAAAGATGGTAAAGTATCTCTGCCCAAGAATAGTACCAGCCGCATCAGCTGTTTTAACCTCGATCAGGTACTGTTTGTTTGGTTGCAGGTTGAGGCCTCCGGGTTGCGAATACACAAAAGTAATAGGCTGAGTGGCTTCAGCAGCAGTTAGGTTTCTTGCATCCAGGCTAACAGTTTGCCTGGGGTCATTGAGAAACACATTCACATACACCTTACGGGCACTGGGATGATTGGCATTAACAGTAATGGTGTTGTTAAAGGAACATAGATCCACATTCGACTGATTCTGTGGAGAAATGAGCACTGGTTCATTAGCGGCATAGCTGGTTGTGGCATACACAGAGAAAAACAGGTTACTGATCACAGTCAGCAACAGATACATGTGTTTCATAAAAAATAACTGGTCTGAAAAAATGAATAGATAATTACACTAAAAAGTAAAAAATTAATTCTCTGAAGAGGAATTTACATTTTCTGGATAGAGTGGAAAAGTTAAAAAAGTTCACTTTAATAGACAGCACCTATTAATAACCTTTTAACAATACAGTAAACACGCTTTCTTATATTTTTTTACAAACTATTATCAACGCCAGACAAAGCTATTTCTGACAATATATCAATCTATCCAAGCAAGTAAGATTGCGAGGTTTTATACACTATTTTATAGATTAACACTATGTATCTTGCCAAGCATGTTAACCATATTTCAGACTAATACTTCAATATTTCCTATGATTCTACGTGTGGTTGGTCTCATTATTCGTAAGTTATTGACTTCACGAAATACAGCCCGTGTTCCGGTACAAAATTCAGATCAAAAAACTACGGCTCCCTTTAAAAAATTTTATGTACCCAACCTGGATGAGATAAAAGTAGTACGTGTTTCTGATGAAGAAATAAAAGAGGCAGGTTTATCTTCATTGGTTTCATTATTGACAATCCTCTATTTTAATGAAGATATCAGAGAGCAGGTCGTTGCTGAAGTGGAGAAAAATCAGAATCAACTTTTAGCAATTATTCCTGCCTTACATGAATACAAGGGAGAACGTCTCACCCGATTACTTTCAGAAAAAACATACCTTACAGGTGATATCTTTGATGCATTATCTCTATTAGTGGATACATATGCCATCGAAAAAGAACTAAATACCGAGCTTGAAAAGGCCAAAAGATCAATTTCCGAGAACGTTTCAGTTGACGACTTTGCTATGCAAATGGATGGAGGCACTAAAATCCTGTTCTGTTCGAACCTGGAAGACGGTCAAAAATTCCAACTACGTTTTCATCAGTTTGTATCTGGCAGCACAAATCCAATGAAACTAACTGGTGCTATCTATCTGAATGAAAAACTGGTGCCAGTAAGAAGTCATCTGGAGTTCGACATTTTGCAGGCATTAAAAAATGCAGTGGGACTAGATAAACCCAACTCACTGGATGATATTGGACATTTTTCTATTGGCATTAATCCCAGCGTCTTTATGAATAAAGGAATTTCGAAGGAAGCTAAAACCAAACGGATGGTTTACGAGCTTGCAGGTCTTGTAGAATGCCCTCAATATGTAGAACTGGCTCAGAAACTTGGCAGACTCCAATCTATTTAAAATAAACTAAACAAACAGATGTATCTCTTTGTTGGATGCTGGAAAAACTTCGTCTTCCAGATTATTCATTCTGTTGCTTATATGAAAACAGGGTCTGCTTAGCAACCGAAAATAACTTCCTTATATACTATCCCCAATTAGTCAACACAACAAACAGGAACGCCAGCAACAACAGACCTAGTACCACAAACGATTTGAGTAAAAAAAGCAATCCAGCTGCTATCTTTTGCATTACAGACTCGTTTATCCTGGCAAGCAAAAAAGATAAAAGTGTTATGACAGCAATGATTGGGAAGGCTATGAGCAGATACATACATTCAGATGCAAGGGTTAGCAAGCGATAACAACGGTCTACAAGATAACCATTTTTAAGCTTCCTATTCAGACAACAGGTTATTGTTTCTTTTATCTTTCTGAACAAACCAGAATCATACTATCTCTTGTTCATCTATGAACAAAGCTTGTCCGATAACGGACACTTCAAAATGAATAAACCAGCTATAAAGCAGTTGAGGGCTCATATAAAGCTTTGGCACTGGAATTGGGACAGATATATAGTATGTAATATACCTGTAAACGTTTATCGTGATTTCTTTACAAGTATATATAATCAAATAATCCAGGTAAAGATCTGTTTATACTGTATAAGTCCGGTATTCCTGAAATTTTCTTTTTATGTTATACAACTACCTTAAAATTACCATTCGAACCCTGTTTCGCAACAAACTTTACACCAGTCTCAACATAGCTGGACTTACTTTTGGTCTTACATGCTTTTTGCTGATAGGCATCTATCTCTTTGATGAGTTAACCTTTGATCAGCAACACAGTAAGGCTGATCGTATTTACAGAGTAATCGAATACCAGAAAAACAAATCGGAAGAACTGACTATTGCCGCTACCAGCTACAATATGGCGGAAGAATCTAAAAAGAACATTGCAGAGATTGAAAATACTTCACGTATCACCCTTATAGGACGTGATAACATTTCCAATCCTGAGAGCAAAACAAAGTTTCTGGAAACTATCGGCTTTGCCAATCAAAGTCTGATGGAAATATTTGATTTTGAAGCAATAGATGGCACTGCCCAAACAGCTTTACAGGAACCTAACTCCATTGTACTAGTGGAAGAACTAGCCCGTAAGCTGTTTAATACCACTCATGTGGTAGGTAAGACGCTCAAATTTGACTTTTTGGAAGCTCCTCTGCGTATAACAGCAGTCCTGAAAAATCATCCTTCCAATTCCAGCTTTGATTTCAATCTTATGATCTCCGAAGCAACAATTCTGCACGACAAACAGTTTTCTGAAAACATGGTAAACGACTGGAGTTCTCACAATTATATGGTTTACGCCTTATTGAAAGAGAACGCTAATCCTCAGTCTGTATCCCAGAAAATCACCCGTTTTGTACTCTCGCACCAAAAGCCGGAAGCTGGCACCACCCTCCGGTTCAGGTTGCAGCCACTGGCAGATATGCATTTGTATTCAGAAGATATAGTAGATGGTGCCAGAAATCCCAATGTATCAGCTACTGGACATGGATCATTATTATATATCAAAATTTTTGCATTGGTAGCCGTTTTTATGCTTACGATTGCCGCTATCAATTATATCAATCTTACCACGGCCAGAGCTTCTAACCGTTCCAAAGAAATTGGGGTTCGTAAAGCTACCGGAGCCACAGACAGCCACCTGATCAGGCAGTTTCTGTTTGAATCGTTACTGGTTACCCTGATGGCATTTGCATTGTCTGTTCTACTGGTCAATATCATTCTACCTGCCTTTAATACATTTACAGGTAAACATCTCTCATTTAGCCTCCAGACAGACTATCGCATCTGGTTGTATGCTATATTGACTACACTTAGTACAGCTATTGTTTCAGGTAGCTATCCGGCACTTTTACTTTCACGCCTTAAGCCGGTAGCCCTACTTAAAAATGTAAAGCTACATAGTAAGACAGGATTGCCCTTACGCAAGAGTCTGGTAGTATTTCAGTTTACCGTTTCGGTTGTGATGATGATTGCCACTATGGTGCTTTTTCTTCAGGTACAATATGCCAACAATAAAAACCTGGGTTTTAATAAAGACTTGCTGGTGGTAGTTGATATTAATAGTGGACAGGTACGTAAAGAAGCTGAGACTATCAAAACAGAATTTGGAAAAATTGCAGGTGTTAACGAAGTATCTGTTACTTCCCGTGTTCCGGGTGAATGGAAGTCAATTCCGACAGTTAAGGTCAAAACAGAAGGCAATGCAGAGAATCCTCAGGTAGCCTATGTAATTGGAGCTGATGAAAACTTTGCTAAAACATTTGAAGTACAATTACTAAAAGGCAGAATCTTTACCAGTTTGCGTGATTCATCTTCTGTAATACTAAATGAAACAGCAGCCAGAGTCCTGCATATTCAGGAAGCATCTTATCAGTTGGTCGAAATTCCTGAAATGGCGTTTGGAGGCAAGTACTTTCCTGTTAATGAATCCAAAAAACCTTTTAAGGCGCGTGTCATTGGCATTGTCAAGGATTTTCATTTTCAGTCTCTGCGTGAAAAAATTGCACCTCTTGTATTAGCCTATAGCCAAAATCCTGTACAAAATATCGATTACTTCACAGCGAGAATAGAAGGAAAGAATATACAGAACACACTCAAACAAATGGAAAACACATTGACTCACATAGATCCAAACCATCTGTTTGAGTATCATTTTCTGGATCAGCAGTTGGCGCGTTTTTATGCAGATGACCAGCGTCGCGAAACCCTCCTGATCTGGGCAGCACTGGCTACCATTTTTATAGCCTGTCTGGGATTATTTGGACTCGCAACCTATGCAGCAGAACAACGCATCAAGGAAATAGGCATTCGCAAAGTATTAGGGGCAGATGTGTTGAATCTTACAGCTTTGTTGTCCAGAGACTTTCTTAAACTGGTTCTGATTGCCAATGTACTGGCTGCACCTATTGCCTGGTGGGCAAGTAATCTCTGGTTGCAGGAATTTGCCTATCATATCTCTCTTTCTTGGTGGGTATTTGCAGGTGCGGCTATATTATCTTTCCTGATTGCTTTAGCAACAGTAAGCTATCAGGCCATCAAAGCAGCTATTGCCAATCCTGTCAAGTCTTTGCGATCTGAATAAATTCAAAATGTAGTTGTCAAAATTTATTTGGCTTCTCTAATGGACAGATCTTCCTTTCTAGAGTATAACGATCCGATTCTTTGCCATAATTAAAAGCCACTGAAAATATTTTCAGTGGCTTTTAATTAGTTTTATCAGGTTCTAAAGACTAAGTACATATATACATATTTGTCTCCAACAGTATTTTTACTTCATTGGCAAGCAGAATTACCTCTTTCCATTGGGAATCATTCAGAATAGCATAATGATACTGATAATGTGAATGGAATGGATAGTCTTCATTCATAAAGAAAGCATCATAAACCTGTGCAAACCTGTACAGCTTACTTTTTAGCAGATCAGAAAGAAAGATATTTTCAGCCCAATCCCATTTGTTATCCAGTATAAAATGTCCACATAACCAATCTACAAAAGTATAATAAAGCGAATCCCAGGTAAATTCGAACGAGCTGTTAAAAAACAACCATTCCTGCCTCTGAGCCTCCCAATCAGACAAGAAATCAAAGTAGAGTTGTATATTTTCTATAAATAAATCAGCTCTCTCCATTGGTACTCAGTATAAGAATGTTTTATTTCTCACAAGCATATATTCAGAGACAGATATTGTGATTCGTTTTCTTTCATCCGAAGTAGTTTTTAAGGCCATTTAGATCAGCAAATAATTCTCTTCTTTGAATAGCTTATAAGCAACAGGAAAAAAGCAATTCAGGATCTTTTCAAAAGCCTCAAGAGTTTCCTGAACACTTTTATGTATGTCATCAGTTTTACACCAATACTCTTTTATTAGTTGTCCATTCGACTTTCTAATTACAATTCTGCTATCTGTAGTATTCTCATTATCGAAGAGAAATGCAATTTTCAAATCAATCTCGTACATATATAAAACAAACTCCTTCTCTTCTTTTCTATCAAAAAAAATCAGCAAGTCAAGCAGTTCCGGCATAACCGAAGTAAAATCATATTTAAAATCAAGTACTGTGCTAATTACGCCTTCATCTGTTGTTACAAGAAAGCTGGCAATCTGTCGTGAATCAATCACTTCACAAACTTTACCGAAAATAGTAATTAAGTCTGTCTTATCTCTATACGGTTCCCTGACTTTCTTAACAGGAAAAACTTTATTTTGTATTATTTCAAAGCGCATATGCGTTTAGGTGGTATCTATGTATACAATTTGAATTCCAGATTTGAACCAACTATTCCTAATCCAGGTATTTTGTAACTACTGTCTCTGTTTACATGTCCAGTCAATCCAGTCATACCAGAACCCGAAAGCATAATCTCACATTAGCCTCAAGCTTTGCGATGGTAGCAGGTATGGTCAATGTAACCGGATTTCTTTCAGTTCATACACTCACTACACATATCACAGGACATGTAGCCTTTCTGGCAGAAGCACTCTTTAATCATAATACAGGAAGAGCACTTATTCTATTCCTTTATATTTTCTTCTTCTGGTTGGGTGCATTTATCTCTGGAGTATTGATCGAAACTGTCAGTAATAAAAATGAAAGATCTATCTACCTGGTTCCTGTAATTCTTGAATCATGCTTACTGGGACTAATCGGGTTATCTCCTCTATTGCCAAAAATATTTTCTCCTACACTAATTACCTTTGTACTACTGTTTGCTATGGGTCTTCAGAATGCGACAGTGACTCAGTTAACCAATGCATTGGTGCGCACAACACACCTAACCGGGTTATTTACAGACCTAGGCATTGAATTGGCCCAAACATTCTTTTCCAAAGATTTATCTCAACGAAAAAAGCTTAGAGGCCGTATGCAGTTACGTGTTCAGATTGTTGCATTCTTCCTGACAGGAGGTCTGTTGGGTGGATTGGTTTATAGCCTGAAAGGAATCCATGCCTTACTGATTCCAGCATTGTTTCTGATCATTATTCTGACTTTTGACTATGCAAAATTTACCATACTCCGTCAGAGAAATAAACTGCGGAATCTGCTTCATTACCAATCAAAGAATGTATCAGACAACAATAGGAAGTCATAAAACAGGTATCCTATCATTCTTTTGTATGTTCCACTTGAGGAGTGTCTGTTACAATCAGCCAGGGAATACCTAAAAGACCTTGTTTATAGTAAATAGTCACTTTATCTTCTTTTTTTACCCGTTTATACATAGCTATATCAACACTTATAAAATCAATCTCTGGTTGTTTTTCCCAGGGAGCCAGAGTCAGATAATAGCTAGTATTTTTGCCCTCAGTTACACTCTTATCTAACACTTGTACCTTATAGGTTTCAGGTGTTGAAATATCATACAAACAGTTTAATGTGAGTGTTGCGCCAAAACCATAGATACAAAGAAACAAGAATGAGGCAATTATATCTGTATAATTAATTGGCCTATATCGTAGTATACTCCCAACTAATACCACCACAAATAGCAGTATTGTTATGATGAAAGACAACAACCATACATTTGAATAAGAAAATATGGTAAAATCCATCATGCATCTTACTATTAATCCCAAACCAGGGAACAACACTCCTAATCCTATAAACGGATAGCCAGAATCTTTTGTGGAGGTTACACGAATGATACCTTTATAATACAAAATTACACCTATAACCACAATAGGCATACTCAATGTAATCAGCATGACATAAGGCTCAGGCATAATAATTACCCACATAGCAACTAAAAGGCTTAGGAGATTTACAATAAGAGAAATGCGCTTTGCATTTTTCAGTGTCCTTTCCCTTTCGTGTGTAGTTTGTCCATAGGTAGTATCTTCCAGAATAGCGGCTTCTTCATCCTTCGCATTTGTCCCTGGCAAATCTGGCAATCGGCTACTCAACCAATTTACTATCTCTTTATTCTTCTCAAACGTATAAGTAACTTCCAGATCTTTCTTTTCCCGTGTATTTGACTTGATCCGGATAAATTTTTCTTCCTTTCTGAAACCTTTTATTTCATTAAAATACAATTCCTTGGTACTGCGAATGCTTCGTTTACTAATTTTTTCATTGTCAATAATCAGCTTAGTATTTGTAACTTGAAGTATGCCTATCACAGAAGAAACCATTAATACCAACGCAAAGATTCCTATAATCCAATAGCCGAAAAAAGGGATATCCTCAGTATGTGGAAGAAAAGGCATGCTCAAGATATAACAACCTATTAGAAAAAAAATCGGGGCAAAAATGTAAGTAAAAATTCTCCAGCCAAGAGCAATTTTGTATTCTTTCATACTATTATGACTTTATCATTTATGCAAAAAAGGGCATAAAAGTAACTCTTTCACCACCCGTTCGTTTACTATTCAGAAATTTCACTAAATTTTCGTTACTTGCTCTGATCCAACTAAACACTCTAGCATACCTCTGCTGGTTAGAATATATTCTTAGCAGAAGACAACCCATGATAACCTATTTCGAACTTCAGTATAAGCGATTAAACAGAAGCCTGAGTGCCTTTGGCTTGAATCCATATCTCGGTCTGCTACTACTTATAGCGTTTTTTATTGTATTTTCTAAATTATCCTATACAAAACTTCTGCAGCTATGGCCTTCCTATGCCCCTTATCTGTATGCCCTATTGCCACTGGCAGCCGTATATGCCCTAGGAAATAAAAGCAGAAATAATTTTCTCAAGAATATATTTACCCCCAAAAGATATCTGCAGCTCAGACTGCTGGAAAATAGTTTGATTGCCCTGCCTTTCTGTGTCTTTCTGGTTTGTATGCAACAATTTTTACCCGTTCTGGTGGCAGTGGCAGGAAGTTTATCAGGAATCTTTATCCAATCCGTTTCTCTGCCAACCTATTCTATACCCACACCCTTTTCTAAACACCCTTTTGAGTTTGCGATAGGATTTCGGAAAACCTATCTGCTGCTAGTTGTGCTGTATACACTTGGCGTTATTGGTATGGTTGTCGGGAATTATAATTTAGGATTGTTTTCTTTATTCTGTTTGTTTTTGCTCACTATGAATTATTATTCGACTCCAGAACCACCTTTCTATGTATGGATACATTCGGTCAATGCCCATCAGTTTTTGCAGATGAAGATCAAACAATCTATTTTACATAGTCTTATCCTTGTATCACCTCTTGCATTGCTCCTGATGATACTTAATCCAGTCAATGCATATATTGTAGCTATTATTCTGGTAACAGGCCTACTATATACTGTCACCTGGGTGCTGGGAAAATATGCCATTTATCCTAAAGAAGCAGATCTTCCACAGATCATTAAGATGGCACTTGGAATTTTTATGCCTCCCCTAATCCTTATCTTAATTCCTCATTTCTATTTTAAATCACTGGCACGCCTTACCACCTATTTAAAATGATCACAATTCAATCTTTAAGTAAGTTCTATGGAACCCACCGGGTTTTACACGAAATTTCTCTAATCTTTAACCGGGGTGAAATTCATGGGATTGTAGGAGAAAATGGTGCTGGTAAAACAACACTCTTTCAATGTGTAGCAGGGCTTACTTTCTACTCTGGAGAGATACACTATGACAGGGGAACCTTAAAAAATGAACTAGGTTATTTACCTACAGACTTGTTCTTTTTCTCCAAGATGACAGGCATGGAATATCTGCAACTAGTATGTAATGCCAGAGGAATAAAAAACAATCGGATTAAAGAAGGCAATCTGTTCGATCTCCCACTTCATCACTATGCAGAAACGTATTCAACAGGTATGAAAAAGAAACTGGCGATAACGGGTCTGTTACTACAAAAAAATGAGGTATTTATTCTTGATGAACCCTTTAATGGAGTAGATATTCATAGTAATAGTATTATTCAGGAAATTCTCTTAAAGCTGAAAGAACTGAATAAAATTGTATTGATGTCTTCACACATCTTTTCCACTCTAAATGACGCCTGCGACTACCTGCATTACTTAAAAGGTGGTACCATCCAACAGAGTGCAACCAAAGGTGACTTTGCCAGCATCGAAGAGGACATGAAACAGAATGGAATCGGGATCAGGGTAGCTGATATAGTAACAGGTATGCTATAGTTTGTGTTCATAAAATGCATATTATAAACACAGAACGTTTGACAATTCTTCCTATTAACCAATGAGCCCTCCTGTTTTATACCAGTTTCATAGAGAATTATACATAAACTTAATGACTTACAGACTGCTGTTTTATCAGGTTTAGCACAAATGCTAATTCAGTGTCCTCTTTCTTCAAAAGTTCTTCTATGGAAGTTGCAATCGGATACTCAGGTAATACGCCCCGACCAACAGGACTTGATGAATCTACATGGTTTACATACTTCTGGAGAGGCACACTCAATCTGAAACCAAATCGGTCTAATATGGAGACAGGCATCATGCCACTTGTATTTCCGTGATAGCCTCCACCTGTTTCCTGCCCCACTACGATTGCTTTTTTGTTAAATGACAGGATAGCAGCTACATCTGCACAGGAGGACATAGAAAAGCCATTCACCAGAATATACGTGTTTCCTGTGTAGTTATCCTTAACAGGTTTTTGCTCTTCATAGAAATCAAAATCTGATACATGTCTGGCTTTTTTCCAGAGCCAAACTTTATTGTTCTGTACTGGCTTTCTATAAAACAGGGTTAGGCCAACACCTTTAATCTGCTTTGCAATGGACTCAGTCACTTCTATTCGATCCCAATACCGAAAAGGCTCTGTAAAAAAATGGCGGGTAAAGTAAACTGCATACGGATCTGATCCTCCTGTATTATCTCTCAGATCCACTACCAGATTCCGGATATCCTTAGCCTGTATCTCCTTGAATACTTTATCAATATATGGCTTAAACGATTGACCGGCTTTTTTGATATCTGTTTTGGCAAAAGTGTGTATGGTCAAAACACCAATATCATTGACAACCTTAAAATCCAATGGCTTTGAGTAGGCTGGTTCCTTTAAAAAACCATCTTCTGCTATCTCATCACGTTTCTTCCCAAACACCTGATAACTTTTCATTATACCCTTTTGTCTGACAACAACTGAAAACTGGTTAGTAGCCTCCAGTAACCGATACCAGAGTGGAAACTGAAAATAGAGAGATCTGTATTTTAAAGTCAGGTTATATCCATCGGATGGGATCAAGTCAAACAGCTGTCTGGTTATGGATGGAATATCCCTTCCATTAATACTAACAATCTCATCACCGACTTCAATGGAAGATTGATCTGAATAATTTTTCACTACATAAGCCTTACCTTCACTAAAATATACCTGTAATGGTAATAAGTTGGGTTGCTGGTTTAGATAGTCAACATAGTAGTGAGATAATGTAATTCCTGTATGCAGACAGTTAACTTTTGCGACAATCTGTTTCATTTTCAGAAAAGCCTCTAATAAAGAAACAGAATCGGTTAGAGTCGATTTTGTGGAGTCAATATAGGCATCAAACAATTCTTTGGATGTGTACCGATAAAAACCAGGATGTTTTAATGCCAGTTCGGTAGTTAGTTCTGTAATAGCTTTTTTTACAGTATCTGAGGCAAACTTCTGCTGAACAAAATGGGGGGCTACAACCTGTGATGTAACTGGAGGTATAATAAACAGAAGAACTAGTAGTGGTAAAACATATTTGATCATGTTTCTGAAAATTAATCGGGAAGGGATAAATAACAGATGAAAATAAGCTGGCAACTAACACCTACTAAATGCAGTTAGTAAGGTTAGGGTTGCTTGGCTAGTATGAAAACTTCCAGATTCTGGTTATGATCATGGAAGAAGTATCTGTTGAAACATAGAATAAGCTATGGTTTACCGAAAAACTAGTTCCAGAATAAAACAAAAAAGGTCTGAGCGAAACCCAGACCAGAGAGCTATAGTTGTAGTAGATACTTAAATAAAACCAGAAGATATTTATATCGCCATAGAGTAGTATCTCAATGACCATTTCTTTTGGTCTCCCCTCTATTTAAAACCAAATACCAATGGGAAAATGAATGTTACAATGACTGTCCATATACAGTAAACAGGTAAGTAGAAGGCAATGGCTTTTCCAACTCCGTTTACGTTTATATCCCCTTTCTTAGACATAGCTTTAAAAAGATTCACAGCTACCAACAGAAGATTTACTAAGATCAGCACATTACCACCCAGAACTGCTGCTCTGTTGGGAGTAATTCCCCATTCTGAAATTCGAAACAGAATGGCGGACAATGCAATGCCATTAACCACTATAGTCACCACAGATAATAATAGGAGAATCCATATTTCTACCTGATTTTTAGTTCTGGATGTTTCTGCAACAGAAAAGAAAATAATTGCCATAACACCAATTAACAACGCATTAAAAACCAGCAAAAACTCCCGATCATTGTATGGATCTTTCCCCGAGTAGATCATAGCAATCAGGTAAATTACCAGCATTACCAATACCAGAGGACTGAATATCTTAGCGATTACAGGAGAAACTTTACCTACCAGTTGCGGATTAGCCTGAATAAGGTAGGTACCTACAATAGGTGCAGCCGGAAGTCCAAAAACTACCACATACTCAAAATAAAACTTTTCGATCTTTAGACCAATCAGTGAGAAAAGACCGATAGTGACTCCAGTCATAATAATACCAGCAATCACAATAAGCGTTGTAATAACGACCAGATCACCATTGTACTTTAGATAACGAAGTCGCTTCTCATCATCATTTTGTATTTGACCAACAAAGGCAAAGCCTAAAATCGACCATAAAAATAAGCCTAAATGAATACAGGATAAAAGTAAGGTATCGCTTTCATCCACAATACCCGGAAGAGAGTTGATGAAGATCAAACCAGCTAGCATTGTCCCCACTATACCTAGAATTTTGCCAGCAGATAAGTTATTTTTCCATGCAAAGTAAGCTGACAATGCTGGAAAAATAATAAAACTAATATTTCGGGGATAAAACCATTCCTCATCAATCTGAAACATTGCAGGAACTTTTGCAATTATACCAGCCACCAGAGAAACTATAATGACAAATAGCAAGTCTTTGGAACTTCCCCAGGAAATTTCTTCGCTGGCAGGTGCTAGTCGCTCCTTCCAGAAGGTAATCAGGAGATTGTCTTTAAGCTCAGGATACAAAGCGCTAAATTCACGCTTAAATGTTAGTTTGTCTTCCCTGTATAGCCTTTCAAGCTTTCCAGGATTGTCCAGATTTGATAGAATTTCATTTTTCATAACACAGTGTAGTAAATTGAAATGGAGTAATAGTTGTTTTGTGAATATATAATCCTTATCACTTTCTTATAACAGATAAGTACCTGTCACCTACTCAGTTGCTGTAATAAACTGGTTTTACAATCACTTCTCCCTTACTATTGTCCAAACTACAATCAACAGAAATGAAAAAGTAAAATATCCTCCAGAAGCATACTTCAGCTTAGTTAAACCAAACCATCAAAAGTACTTTGCATTTCAAAGTTAAATTAAAAATTATAGTCACGCAATAGATGAGTGAATAATTAATTTAAATTTCTGATATAGTTGAATTTTAGGGGTAAAGTGAAGGACAGAACTCAGATCACTGCCCTTCACAGGTACTTTTTCTATTTAGAAAGTATTTCTGTCTTTTGTCTTTGTGCCAAAAACTCAACTTCCAGTTGCCAGGTTTTTCCTTTATCATAAGAGACTTCACCATACCAGCGGAATGTATCTGGTTTAATATCAGTAAACACCCAGCGAATCAGATTACCTTCTGCATTTTTACCATTCTGCACAATATCGTTTCCCTGCTTAGTACCAACCAGTTGAGTATGGTTTCCACTTACAGGATTGAACCAGTTTATTTTCCAGCTTTTGTCAGCCTGATCATAAAACCGGATGGTAGATCCATATCTATTCTGATCATGAGAGAGAGAAGAACTCCTCTCTGACCGCCTGGGTGCGATCCAGAGATCCTGAATAGCCCGTCCTTCTAATACCCAGGCGAAATGCCATTCGCCTCTGATTGTTTTTCGGCTATGATCGGGCAGATAGTCAGTAGCATCTACCTGCCAGCTACCAACTAACCATCCAGATACAGAAGCAGCGTCACCTAACTCAGCGGAAGGTTGATTGAATATAAGTGCTTCTATAAAAGCATTGGAATTAACCTTTGGTTGTTGTGCGGATACGACTTGATTGTTCATGGTTTGGGTGTTAATTGTAAGACATAGATTTAACAGGATTAAGAGCTGTAGTAAGCTTAGAATTATCTGTTTATTCATATAGTGTTAGTTTGAATGTATTTCAAAATTAACACTCATGTCTTCTACCCACTTTGGAATTATTGCTCTCTTTTCCTTTGTCGAAAAAAAAGCGGAGCCATACTATATTTTGCTCTGAATGCAGTTGAAAAATGATCCGGTGTATTAAACCCTGACAAATATCCAATATCAGTTATAGCAGTATCTGTTTTTTTCAGGAGTTGTTCGGCATGTTTAAGTCTGGCATCCAGCAAGTACTGATAAGGCGTCAGTTGGGTGATGTAATGAAAAATACGCACAAAATGAAAAGTACTCATGCAAGACACGGAAGCGATATCTGATAAGGTTATTTTCTCTGCAAAATGAGCAAGTATATAATCTTTCGCCCGTTCTACTTTCGACAAATAGTTTTCTTTATGTCGTATAGAAAGTCTTTTACCAGTTTCGTCGGTAAGGCTTAGATGAAATATCCGATCTATAAATTCAACCAACAGACAATCTATTTCCATATTTGTGTTATTCCCGGAAGTAGTCAATGTAAAAATGCGGTTGTGCAGATAATCTATTTCTACTGTAGATGGAATAAGTATTGATTGAAGATCCGGTTTGTGAAGAAAGCCATTCAGACTATTTTTATAAAAGGAGGTCAGATACGAATAGGCACTTTCCTGAAACCTAACAATAGTACACTCATCAGGAACAGTATGTTCATGCGCAACCCGATATTCATACTCCGGTTTATTAATCAGTATCTTCCCGGTATAGGTATCAAGCTCATCCCGGAATATATGGAACACAAAATTTCCTTTTCGTAGAAAGCATATAGAAAGTGTATCCTGATATTCAAACTGAGAAAGAATACAATCAGTACAAGTACATATATAATTGATGATAGAGCAAAACTCGTTTTGATAGATGATTTTCATACGAGGTTAAAATTGTATTCATTTTAGTATGTTAAGTCTGCAGATAAATTCAATCAGGTCTTACTTTTCAAAATACACCCTGTCAACCTCCATCACTTCATACTCAAACCATCCTGGTTCATACTCAGGATCAGCATTCGTTTTTTCTTCTACATACTGTTCAGCTTCCTCTACAGAATCAAATATGCTGTCAATATTCTTTATAATTTGCCCAAAGCCTTCTTCCACCAGGCTTACTACATACACTGTTTTCAGAAAGGACTGAATATCAGTTTTGACAAGTACTGAAATATCCTCAATGGTCACATCTTCTTCCAGATTTACTTCATGGTAGGCTTGTTCTGCCCATTTATCCGCCGACTTGCATTTATTTATATAGGCTATCCTTGCCTGGATGGCCTTTTCTATTTCCTGAAATATACCGAGCAGCAAGTCGGTTCCCGTATAGGGTGAGATGTGTCTTTTTAGCAGAAACATTTTGGTTACTTTTATCACAAATATGTCTCTCTGGCTATTCATAACAGCAATAGACCTCAAGACCAAATGAATATTCAATCAACAACTACTTATTATCGGTCTTCCATCCAGGTCAGAAAAGCATGCGATTTTTCCTTATTTATCAATAACTTATCAGGAGTTTCAAGTACCAGTTTGACATACAGCTTTCGCAAAAAATAATGCTCTACTTCCTTGATAGCTTTGAAGTTAACCAGATACTGTCTATTGACACGGAAAAATTGTTTTGAAGATACAGCACTGGTAATCTGGTCAAGTGATTGAGTAAGCACAAATTCCTGTTTGTCAAAGCATATTATATAAGTAGAATCATTTCGGATACAAAAGAAGGCAATTGTATCTGTTTGTACAGTAGTATACTTCTGATTTTTGAATACCAGAAAGCTTGTTTTACCACTCGAAGGATTCAATTTTGTTAGAAGTTCTTCCAGATTGGGTACAGTTTTCTGCTGAAAGAAATTTTTGAGTTGGTCAACTTTCTTCAATGCTTCAGCAATATCGTCTTTCGAAAAAGGCTTAAGCACATAATCTACGCCATTATTTTTAAACGCTTCCAGTGAATATTCATCATACGCTGTACAAAACACTACCGGACAGGTTACCTGCACAGATTTAAATATTTCAAAACAAAGCCCATCAGCCAGTTGAACATCCATAAAAATAAGATCAGGCTGGACACCATCTGACAACGCTTCTACCGAACTTTCTACACTTTGATACTGACCAATTATTTTTGCACCCGGTTTACTTTTCAAGATAAGATTCTCCAGTGACTTGGCGGTCCGGAGTTCATCTTCAATGATGAGTATGTTCATAGATAAGCGGTAGTTTTATTCTAAATACTTTTTGGTCATTACTAATTTCTACATGTTTATCAAGCAGATGGTTATAACGTAAATCAATGTTTTTCAGTCCAACTCCAAGCGAATTATTCTCACCTTTTTTCAATTGAATCTGATTTTCCACAACGAGATAATCTGTATCCCGATATACTTTGATATGCAAGGGTTTCTGTAGTGAAACGATGTTGTGTTTGAGGCAATTCTCAACAAGCAGTTGTAGGGTAAAAGGTGGAATAAGGGTGGTTAGTACATTACTGTCCAGAGTATTGGTAAAAGTAAATCCGTTATCAAACCGCGCTTTCTGAAGAAACAGATAAGCATTGAGTATCTCCATTTCTTCATGTACATGAATCAGATCCAGCTTACGACTTTCCAATGTATAGCGATAAAAGTTAGAGAGCTTGATAATAAAGTCAATCGCTTCTTCATCTCCACTCTCCACCATAGCTTTTAAGGTATTCAGGCTGTTGAACAGAAAATGTGGATTAACCTGTTGCTTCAATAACTCATACTGCGCTCCCAGATTATCATTCTTGATACGCTCCAGCTCCATGTTGACATACTGGTTTTCATAGTTTTGCTGAAGCAGGTTCAGAAACATATAAAATACCAGGTTGATCAGAATACCCCGCACTTCTACCATCAGCATAGTAGGGCCAAAATTAATATGTGACAGAATCAGTTGCTGTATCCAGGCAAGTCCCAGCATCAATACAAGCCCAACTAGCAATGAACTCACTAGTTTGGAATAGGATATACTTTGCTGACGAGATTTCTCAGGCTGACGGGACAACATAAAAATATTAAAATACCACATCAGCAAAGCAAAAGTAGCTGTTAATGCCGCATTGACAGCAGCCTCCGCCAGATTGAAGGTATGTGAGGCCATCTGTGGTACAGAGGATAGCAGTCCCAGAAAAATGGAACTGATCCAGATGGTTACCTGAGATATTTTAAATTGGAGTTTTGCCATAAACAAACGTAATCGCTTTGGACACCATAGCGAAGGTATAGTTCCTACCTCAGATAAATATATGTTATTTTCCAGACTATCATTTTGTAAAGCTGTCTGCTTCCAGGATTGCATCCACAAAAGCAAGGGGAGCCTCTTGGGGAAGGTTATGTCCTATACCTCCCAAAAGTGTATGGTGAGCATATTTGCCTTTAAATTTAGCAGCATACACTGAAGGGTCTGGATGCGGAGCACCATTGGCATCACCTTCCAGTGTAACCGCAGGTACTGTAATCACAGGACCTGTAGCCAGCTTTTTCTCCAACTCATCATATTGTTTCTCACCAGCCACCAGTCCCAAACGCCAGCGATAATTATGAATTACAATGTCTACATGGTCAGGATTATCAAATGCCGTTGCTGACTGTGCAAAGGTAGGCTCATCAAACTGCCATTTAGGTGAAGCAGTTTGCCAGATAAGCTTTGCAAAATCGCGTCGGTTGGCCTGGTAACCTATATGACCACGTTCCGTAGCAAAATAAAATTGGTACCACCAGGACAATTCTGCTTTAGGCGACAGCGGTGTCTGATTTGCTTGCTGGCTACCAATCAGATAACCACTTACAGCTACCAGAGCTTTGCACCTTTCCGGACATAAGGCTGCCACAATATTTGCAGTACGTGCCCCCCAGTCAAAACCACCAATAATAGCTTTTTCGATCTTTAATGCATCCATTAGTGCAATCACATCTGTTGCTAAAGCAGATTGCTGTCCATTGCGAGGTGTTTGAGCAGATAGAAAATGTGTAGTTCCATATCCACGCAGGTAGGGTACAATAACCCTATATCCCTTTGCTGCAAGTAATGAGGCAACCTCTGTATAACTATGAATATCATAAGGCCAGCCATGCAGAAGAATTACAGGTTGCCCATGTGATGGTCCCGCCTCTGTATACCCAACATCAAGTACACCAGCTTTAATCTGTTTGATCTGTTCAAAAGATGTCTGTTTTGTACTAATAGGATTATATCTATCTGCCTGTGTGTGACTTTCTGCATTTAGCAGATTTATACTGCTCAGTTCTGCTATTGTCACAGCAAAGGAAGCCATACTCAGAAAGTGACGACGATTTATGTTTTTAGGGGTGTTCATATTCTTTTCAGTTAAACGTTTGATTTTTCCAACTGACACTTGTCAGTCAGGTAGATCAAAAGTATAGCTGATTATTTACTATAAATACCATTATTACTGCGAGTTAGACACTATGAATGCTGAGTTAGACATTTCTTATCTGAAACAGACAAAACATATTCAAATCCTATCCCATCAAAGTTCAGAAGATAAATCTTCCTTGATCCGCTCCCGATGTTCTTTGCCCCATTTAATCATCTCCAGTATAATATCTCCAAAAGTATAGCAGTATTCTGTAGGTGAATACTCAACTACAACCGGAATGGTATCTGTTACAGTCCTTTTAATTATCAGATTGGCCTCCATCTCTCTCAGTTCTCTGGAAAGCATACGGGTAGTAATGCCTGGAATACTGCGTTCAATCTCGCGGAAGCGTTTGTTTCCATTACATATAGAATTGATAATAGGCAATTTCCATTTGCCTCCAATGACATATATAGTATCCTGAAGTGCCTGTACTTCCTCCTTGGGATTACGTGGATCAGAAAGTACTTCTTTTGCCCGTTTAAACCGCTTTTTATTTTCCATATTGGTATACTCTGTTATACTGGTTACAAAGTTATACCAATTTAAAATAGATTTGCAAGAAATTTAAATACAAATACAATGGAAAATCTAAAAGGAAAAATAGCAGTGATTACTGGTGGTAATAGTGGCATTGGCTATGCAACAGCTAAAGAATTCAAAGCACAAGGTGCAGACGTAATCATAACCGGACGTCGTCAGCAGGCCGTAGAAGTTGCAGCACAGGAACTGGGAGTAACAGGTTTAGTAGCAGACCAAGGGAATCTGTCTGCTATTGAGAAGCTGGCAACAACTGTCAAAGACAAATTTGGGAAGATTGATATTCTGTTTATTAATGCAGGAGTATTAGGTGGAGCAGAAATTGAAAACGCGACTGAAGAGGTATTTGATTATGTGATGGATGTCAATTTCAAAGGAGCATATTTTACACTAAGCCGCTTCATTCCTATTTTACAGGAAGGCGCTTCTGTAGTATTTCTTTCGTCCAATACAGCTAGTATGAACGGCGTGAATTCATCTATTTATTCATCCAGCAAAGCTGCACTTAATGCTATTATGAAAATTGCAGCTGTTGAACTTGCCCCTCGCAAAATTCGGGTAAACGCAGTCAGTCCAGGTCCTATTGAAACCGAGATACTTAGCAAAGCAGGCTATAGCGATGAGGAATTAGCCGGTGTAAAATCCTGGATCATTGACCAGATACCCTTACGACACATGGGTAAAGCCGACGATGTAGCCAAACTAGTTGCTCACTTAAGCCAAACAGAGGCATCATTTATTACAGGTTCCGAATTTCTTATAGATGGAGGGATGAGCCTCTAGATTGATTCCTATCTCTGATCAACGACAGAAGACTTACTTGCTGAAAGCAGGTTATGGGAGACGTGAAATTATTTTATCTGATAAGAATGAAAGTCTTCTTCACACCTCATAATTCCTGACTGGCAGCCCAATGTGTCTAACTGAGCTTTTTTCCACTCAGCTACGATGCCCATGGCGGATAATTTTGACTCGAAATCAATTAAAATTATCCGCCATGAAACTAGTAAAATTATCTGCTGTATGTGTTGTACTTGTCCTTCTGCTATCTGCAACAACCCTGATCAATCAACATACTTTATTATCTTCTAAAGCTGCAGGCAATGGATTCGCAGTACTTGAGCTTTTTACTTCAGAAGGATGTTCCAGTTGTCCACCTGCAGATGAACTCCTGGCTCGCATTCAAAAACAGGCAGGTAACAAACCCATTTATTTACTTGCCTATCATGTTGATTACTGGGATCGCCTTGGCTGGAAAGATTCATTCAGTAAGCCTGAGTATTCCAAACGACAGTATACTTACAGTCGCCAGTTTGCAGGTCAGGTATATACACCTCAACTGATTATTAATGGAAATAAAGAATTTGTAGGCTCTGATGAATCTGCTATCAATGATGCGTTAATGAGTGCACTTAAAATACAAACATCCACCTCTTTAGTCTTTCAGGCGCAGACCTTTCAAACACAGTATGCAGGCAATACCCGCTTCAATTATCAGGTCACAGGAGAAGATAATACCAGTCAGTTGGTGGTTGCACTTGTACAGAAGCAGGGTATGAGCAAAGTAGAAAGGGGAGAAAATAAAGGGCGCACCTTGTCTCATGTCCAGATTGTGCGAGCCCTCTACAATTTTGATCGTAAAACAGAGAAAGAAGGTATTATCACCCTCAACCTTCCAGCTCCTTTTTACACAAAGGATTGGGAAATTATTGCGATGCTGCAAAATCCCAAAACGGGTGTAATCCATGCAGCTACTCGTGCCATACTGACTCCGCCTATGAAAGGCACCTAATGAGCAGACTGTCACCTCTATAAGCAATTACAACCGTGTATCATCTGTATTCTTTCACATTCAATTTTATAAATCCATGAAAACCAAATTCTGTTTTGTAACTAGCCGCCAACTATTTCTCATTATCACATTAGTAGTAAATCTATTGTATATAGCTTCAGGGAATGTCAATGCACAAACTACCCAAGTAAAGAATATTATATTGGTGCATGGAGCATTTGCCGATGGCTCTGGCTGGAAAGCAGTGTATGATATTCTCACAAAAAAGGGATACAATGTCAGCATTGTACAAAATCCGTTGACCTCCCTGACAGATGATGTCAATGCTACCAATAGTGTAATCAATGCACAGGAGGGTCCGGTTATTCTGGTTGGTCATTCCTGGGGAGGTACAGTGATTACTCAGGCAGGTATCAACCCCAAAGTAGTAGGCTTAGTGTATGTATCTGCATTCATACCTGATAGTGGTGAATCAACTGCTCAATGGGTATCAGCAGCTCCGCCTTCTCCAGAAGCGGGCTTTACCAAACCTGACCAGTTTGGATTTGTATACTTTGACCCCGCTAAATTTCATGGTGGTTTTGCAGGAGATCTACCTAAAGCTCAAAGTGATTTTATGTGTGCATCACAGGTACCTATTATTGGCAAATGTTTTGGAGAAGTAGTTGAACAGGCAGCCTGGAAGACCAAACCCAGCTATGGAATTGTCTCAACAGAAGATAAAGCTCTTAATCCTAATACACAACGTACCATGTACAAACGTGCTCATGCAAAAATTACAGAACTCAAAGGAAGTCACGTTGTATTTGTATCTCAAGCCCAGGCAGTAGCTAATGTAATTATGGCCGCAGCTGGAAATTAACCAACTGCTCCATCATTTAAATCATTGTGTACATACTCTACCTTTCATGAGGTAGAGTATATTTTTTAACACCAAACAGTCTGGTACTATATAGTAGAGATTTATTCCTCCCAATACACCTCCATCTAACTCATTTCATTGAATTTAGAATTTTCAAGCTCTTATTTGTCAGAGGGAACATCTCACCCATATCTCTCCCTGGTTACATTAATGAGATTGTAATAACCTTTGTATCTGGAGGTAACTGCACATGAAACAAAGATTACTCTATCTGTTACAGGATATTTTCAGGAGGACAAAAAATCAATAAGCATAAAAGAGAAAAACTTTCTTAAGTTGTTTGTCACTGTTCAGGTTGGTGATAAAATACAACCTGGGGACGAGAAGTCGCTGGTACAAAAAGAGATTTCATCTTCTGGAATACTTACCATGACAGCACTAAACGGACACCCAATGCTGTCCACTTAAGGAAGTTTATTTCTTTTTTTCATATTTCTTTATTGTCCTTCTGAAAGAATCTTGTGACAAATAGAGCTTTGATTGGGTTCTGAGAGAAACAAATACATTCAGAATCCAGCGGCCGCCGGTCTTGCCACGAGATTCTTCCAGAAGGACAGGTGAGGTAGTTAGTGGTTTTCTTACCTTGACTACACAGAGCGGATACTGTTTTCAATTTGACCACGAATAAACGATCGAACCCGCGGAGCCCAGAGACTTTTATTCTCACATCTGTTCTTTTTTCTTGATCTTCTATCTCATATAATAAACTCTTATTTACCTCCTCTCTCCTTCCATAAAGCAAAAAGCAAAGTACCTGTAAATGATTAACAGGTACTTTGCTTTTAAGAAAATATATAGAAAGATAAACCTTTACACTGACGCAGAAATCGGATCCTTTCTCAAATCAGAGTTACTACTATAGGTTACAGGATACAGACTCCTAAACATGACATAGGTAACAGTTATAATCGTAAACGCAATCATAGCATCCACTGTAGCAGGTAGACCCAGTACACTTATTTTGGAGAAGAAAGCAAAAATGATATCGAAAAAGATGCCGGCAAATACCCATTCTTTTAGTCTAAGTAGCTTGCCAGGAATCAGGAGAACTGCTATTCCCAAAAGTTTGGCAACTCCAAGAATGTAAATGAAATGTGCCGGATAGCCTAGTTGCACAGTGATATCCCAGACAATAGGATTTTTGGTGAGTTCAAAAAAACCACTTGCTCCAAACCATAAGGATATAAGTATAGTGCCGATCCAATAAATTGTTTTTGTGTTCATGATCTTGTTGGTTAATGTTAGTTACTGACCCAAAAATGGCAGATACTCAACAAGTATCTGAGCAAAATCCAGGTCAAGTGGACATATTGAAATGCTGGTTAGACATTTAAGGTCTGAGTTATACATTAACCAGTAAAGCTGTGAGCCATCAAACCAACCTGAGATATCGGTTGTCAGGAATACAATAGGCGTCTTCAATTCTACTACAAATTATTAAAAAATTGAAGCTTTGAATACTAACAGGAATCATAGATACAACTATCTTTAGAGCTGCAAACTTTATAGACAATAAGTGCATGTTAAAAGCATATAAACTATTTACCGGCCCGGATGGGCACTCTCATTTTACAGAAGGTACTGTTTCTCCTAATGTGCTTACCACAGCCGTTGCACTTCAGTTTAAAGAAACGCCAGGTCACTCTACCTATGACTGGCACACGGCCCCCACTACTCAGTATGTAGTTACATTAAGTGGTACATTGGAATTTGTTATGAACAGTGGCAAATCATTCATTCTGAAACCAGGCGATGTGTTGATTGCTATGGATACAACTGGTTCAGGCCACAAATGGCAAATCCTTGATGAGGCACCGTGGAAACGATTGTATGTTGTTTTTAAAGAAGGTTCGGAGATTAACTTTGTTCCAAATCCTGCCTAAATAATTACGCCTATCTGTCAAACCATCAGAAATGTAACCCCTATACAATCTTAGTTATCCAGTTTTGTGATCTAAGATTGTATAGAATTGTTTTTTCAATCCTATTAGTCTCTTACCAAATGGATTTCTCCTTCGTTTATCTGTTGATAAAATAATTTCCAAATTTGTGACTTGGTAAAAAATACTCAAACAGAAAACAATCAGTTCTCAGAATGATCTGCATCAATATCTGTTAGCAGCTTACTTATACCTTGCAATCAATTAACAGACATGTCAAATGAAACTATATATCCTGCTTGCTCATCCAGATACAGATAGTTTTAATGGACAGCTGGCAGATGCTTACGAACAGGCAGCAATAGGTAAAGGGCATGAAGTACGCAGGCAAAATCTGGGAGAGCTAACCTTTGATCCAATTCTATGGAAAGGCTATAAGGAAATACAGAAACTGGAACCTGACTTACAAGAGGCGCAGAGAAATATTATATGGTGTGACAACTGGATAATCTTTTATCCAGTTTGGTGGGGATCTGTACCTGCCCTTTTCAAAGGATTCATAGATCGAACATTATATCCCGGATTTGCTTTCAAATATCATGACAAAGGCCCTTTTTGGGATAAGCTTCTGAGAGGACGGTCTGCCCATGTCATTACCACCTGCGATGCTCCCTGGCTATGGATATGGTGGGAATACCACAACAGTGATATACGAACTGTACGAAACGCCATTCTACAGTTTGTGGCATCTCGCCAGTTAAACATACACGAATTGACAGGGTAAAATATCTGAGTCAGACGGATCGGCAAAAGAAAATCCAAAAATTAGTCGCATCGATTAATTAATATCAGGCTACTGTCCTTTGCTACCCTTTTCTTCAAGTTCTTTGATCATGTCAGAAGCTTCTTTGCTGTCTACACCTGCCTTTTTAGCTTGCTGAACAGAAGCTTCTGCGGTCTTTCTAGCTTTTGTATATTCTTCCAGTTTTTGCCATAACTGAGCCTGCAGCAAAAGATTAGCATAACTCTTATCAACAGCTAATGCCTGCTCAACTATTTTTATACCTTTTTGTAGAATCCTTTTTTCTGTAGTGAAATATTTCAGATAAGTAACTGTTTCATACAATGTTTTAACATCCTTATGAGCATACAACTGACCGTATTGCAAAGTAGCATCAGCATAGGCCTGCCAGTTTTGTATTCCGCCCATATAATAGACATCAGCCAGCAAATTCCATTGAGATGCAGCAGATCCTAAGCTGGACAGGAGAGTTTGCTGAATATGTTTCAGCAATAAAGTATCTTTCTTCCTTGCCACATCATAAGCCTTTACGCGAACAATTCCACGAGTCTTCTGGTCTACTTCAAGCTGTCCAAACAAAGTAACAAACTCATTTTGATGCTTTAAGTAAAATTGGGTGACAGGAGAGTCAAAGTCCGCATACTGCTGAAATAACCAATTCAGGTTCTTCTGAGAGGTTAAAGATTCGACTGATTGAGTTTCGAAATACTGCAATAACACTTTATTATAGAGATCTGTGGGTTGACCTGACTCCGATAAGGCCAAACTGAAGAGATATAATAGTTCAGACGAACGATCTCCTTGGTCATATCGATCTTTAAGTTGAAAATAAGCTTTGTGAGGGTTAAAAGCATTTTTTCCATCTTCCACAAAAGCATTGGCTGGCTTAGCCCCCCCACTAATATGTAAAAGTTTGCCCTGCTGATCAAAGTACAGATAACGTGGAAAGGATAATATATCATATTGTTTAGCGAGTGTCAATCCTTCTCCCTCTTCAATATTGACCTTATAATTAATAAATGTCTGGTGATAATAGTTGCTTACCATTGTATCAGGAAAAACAGTTTTTTCCATCTGTTTACAAAAATGGCAACCTGGTGTATAAGCATATAAAAAGATAGGTTTGCCTGCTTGTTGTGCTTTTGCCAGTACTTGTTGCCATTGCCCTTGTTCAAAGGTAAGCTGAGCAGATTGACTATGTGTATAAAAACTCCAAAGTAATAACAGTACTCTAATCAGACTTTTCATTGATTTGTATAGGTTTGTTTCTGTACCGACATAATACACGAAATATAAACTACTTTTTTCACATGTTACAAACCAGCTGAAATCTCTTTTTTCCATCGCATAAAACCTGTGTATTTAACTCCGTTTACGAAACAACAGCAAACAGTGAAGGTTTATAAGGAAAATTAAGGTGATTATGTTTTTAAAATTGTCATAATCATGCCTTTATTATGTCGTTTTCTCCCTCCTATTTACAAAAGACAGTTCTATATCTTTACCTTCATGAAAGTAAATCAGAATAATACATCATATCTATATCATTAACACTTTGCTAACATGAGAAAGCTAAAATTACAGGTACAACTATCTATAGATGGATATATTGCTGGTCCAAATGGGGAAATGGACTGGATGATCTGGAATTGGGATGATGAGTTAAATCAATATGTGACTCAACTAACAGAACCAGTTGATCTGATTTTATTGGGAAGAAAACTGGCAGAAGGATTTATTGACGCCTGGGCGTCAATGGCCTCAAATCCTGACACTGCAGATGCAGGTGCCCATAAGATGAATGATACACCTAAAGTAGTCTTTTCTAATACACTCAAAGAAGTCCAATGGCCCCACACCAGGCTGGCACAAGAAGATCTGGTAACTGAAATCACTAAGCTGAAAAGTCAGGAAGGCAAAGATATCATTGCTTATGGAGGGGCTACTTTTGTATCATCCCTTATAGAAAATGATTTAATTGATGAATATCACCTTCTTGTCAACCCGTCAGCATTGGGGGCTGGGTTACCTATATTTAAGGATAAAAGCAACTTCCGTCTCATTCAGTCCACTGCTTTTCCATGTGGTATTGTAGCACTGAAATATCAGCGAACACCCAACTCTTAACAATCTAATTTTCAACACAATATACCTTAAAAAGAAAAAAGCCATAAGCAATGCTTATGGCTTTTCAACAAGTCTTTTGACTTACATAAAGTGATTTAATCAGTGATTCAAAATTACAAGTCAGCCGGAAACTAACCACAAGATTTACAGCTCATTTCTTACAAGGCAAGGTTCTCTTTTCAAATTATATAAATACTATAGTTGATAACCTCATTTCTAAAAAACACATACAACTATTCTTCCCAAAATAAAAAATAAGCTAACAGGAAAATAGTAGCGAAATTTTACAACCTGGGTACTATCTTCGCGTGAAAAGGCAATGTTGCTAATCCTGGCAATCTTCTTATTCTCTTCTCCTTACCTATTTCCTACTAAGATATCACACAAGCTCTATATAAAACACAGTACAAACCGTACTGAGTAATATTCTGTTTCAGAAGTGTAAAAGAAAACAGGCATATAATATCATTGGACAAATGCATTATATGCCTGTTTGATTAAAATGTACCATAGTACCCAAATGAAGCAAGCAAAAGTGTACTATAACGTAAAAAATAATTGCCCTTACGGCAATGCCACTAATGGAATTACTTTCAGGCAATTGACAAACAAACAACAAAAATAATACCTGGAAAACAAGCAGTTACATTGATTTATTTTTATATGAGAACTAGTATATACATACCAGATCTATCAGATTTTCGAATTATTGCATTTTGGTAAAATGACAGAAAATAAATAGACTTATAGCTTAGTAGAGAATAAATCAATTACTATTTGATCAGTTTGAACGTTAAAATAAAGTTACCATGGAGAATATGAACGAGATGGCGAACTTACATTTGGCAGGTGCTACTGTCAGACACATATCTCCTTTTAAGGATTTACCAGTTCATAGAAATAATCAGGAGTTATCTGCTGCTTTCTATAAAAAGTGGGTAAACCCTTACTATATGGATATAGTGTCTTATTACTCTGTAGATTGGATCGAATCCGTTAAGGCAATAAAACATGAAATAACACCAGATCTCTGCCTTTTATTATTGGGTGATTTTAACTGGAGAACTAGACTGGTAGGATCTTACTTCGCAGCTGTAAAAGGATACACATACCTTATTGAATGCATCGGGACTCATCTCATAAAAAGTGAAGTGTGTTGTGTGGGACATATATATACGTTAACTCTGCTTTCTTTAATACCAATCAGTGTATACAATACTTGCATCAATACCTTGACTACTATCTGACAAAACCTTCTTTATATTTTGATCAGAAAGTAGTCATCGAGGCAATGTGTTCATAGATAGGCAAAATCAATCAAACCACATTACTCAGCATATGGATTCATGGAAGGCATTCGTGAATGAGCAAACAAAAATCGAAAAACAGCAAGCACAGGCCTTGGCTAAATTTATTAAAGACTCAAAAGGTGAAAACACATTAAAAAATTATCAAGATTTTCAAGAAAATGAACAATCAAAAGCAGCTCTGTTATCTACAGACTTTTTTGATAAGCAAATACCAATCATTCAAGAACTATCTCAGTACAATAACTCCCATTGATAGGAAGCAAAATAGAATCTATCATTTTTTCTAAAAGCTACTTTATGCCAACAAACTTTTACCTACCTGTTCAAAAAATCGGAGAGCCGGACTGGATACAAAAACTTACCACATATCTTGAGAACTATGATATTGAGTGTGAAGGTCTTGACTCGGGTGTGCTTCAGGAAACGGAAGCCAGACTTGAAATAAAGATGCCTGAAGCTATGTGGGAGTACTATCTCTATTTTGGAGGAATCCAAAGTTCTGATTTTATGTATAACCTAAAGAAGCCCGATGAGTGGATGTTTCTTACTGATACAAACTGGAGCTTTGTAAAATTATATTTCACATTACCAGAAATCAGCTCAATGATCGTTTTTTCAGAAAGTCCGGGCAACGATCCAGTATGTTTTGATAAAGTAAGTGGTGAGATATACTTATTTTCACATGACCCGTTGCAGAAAGGAAAAATATTTCAGGACTTTACTCAATATCTGATCTATGAGATTATGGAGACAGAAAAACTAGTAGGTGATTCTGATTTTGCAGAAAAAGAAGAAGAAATTACAGCACAATTCCTGTCTGCAGATACTATTGATTATGCATTGAGACATATAAAAATGTAGTCTCTTAATGCTTTTTTGAAATACAGGATTTAATCCCATCAAAATACATTAGGATAAGAAAGCTATAAAAGAGGTCTTTTATGGCTTTCTCACGATTTATTCATCCTCGTCTTCTTCACAGAAACCATTCCTTCAATAAAGTGAGTAAACCCATCATCCTCTGATTGGATTAACAGCTTCTATTGTAATTACAACTGACAAAACAAATAGGCCATAAACAAAAAAGGCTTTCAGAGAATTCTGAAAGCCTTCTTGCGGTGCGGACGGGACTCGAACCCGCGACCCCCGCCGTGACAGGGCGGTATTCTAACCAACTGAACTACCGCACCGTTTTTCTTTTTTCGTCTTGCGTTTCGCTTAACGTGGTGCAAAAGTAGATAAATAATTTTACAACGCAATACCCTTCCACTCATTTTATAAAAAAAATATATAAAAGCTGATCAGAACCTGTTCTATCTATTTCTACAAAAGAAGGGATTACTTTACAACTCTTAGATACAGCTTTGCTGATAAATTAGAGCAATCCAGGCTTAACAATTTATGATGCACCTCTTGCTCTCCATTCTGAGAGCGTAATAATCTTCCCACTAACAACATCTAATACTTTAATATCCATAGTTTCTGAGTGCACATAAAAATTATAGTATACCAGTAGCCTATCTGATCCATTATATTCTACCTGGATAATATAAAAAGGTTTCGTTGCAGTAGGTTGGCTCTGGATTAAAAGTGTCACACCCTGTTTTCCATGTGTTATTTTTTGAATGTACTTCTCCTTGGCCTTCACCTCCGGAAGCATGTACACCTTCTCTATAGCCCTATCTGCTAAACTAGCATTTGCTACCTGAATGTTTAGTAGACAACTGGTATTATTCGGTGGTTGTCTTAACGCTTCGGTAAGGAAAGGAACTATCCATACTAGAAATAGTATGATCTGTTGCATTGAAAACATTAGGTATTACTATGTTGAAGAGATTGTTTAAGTTACAAAAGAGGTTCTTTATTTCCTATTAGGAAGTTAATCTACAACTTTTGTTAGTGTTTTGGGAGCAATTAACTGATAAACAGCAAAACAAAAAAGGCTTTCAGATTCTCTGAAAGCCTTCTTGCGGTGCGGACGGGACTCGAACCCGCGACCCCCGCCGTGACAGGGCGGTATTCTAACCAACTGAACTACCGCACCGTTTTTCTTTTTTCGTCTTGCGTTTCGCTTAACGTGGTGCAAAAGTAGGCAAATTATTTTATGACGCAATAGGAACCATCCAAAAATATTACAACTTTCTCACAAAAAGCATATAACACACTGACTAACAGCTAGAATTTTTTTATATTTCTATTGCACAGGCAATCGTACTTCGGCCCGTACTACTTCATCGGTTTCCTGATTGATTCGAAATGAGGCGCCCGTTCCGTAAATTAATACCAAGCGTTGAGAGGTGTTAAGTAAACCAACACCATCTGAGTTTTCAGCTCGTTCCAGCTTACCTGTATTCCGAATAATCAGATTTAGGAAGTTTCGTTCCAGTTGAGCTTGTATGGAAATAAAGCCACCCTTTAGTGGTTTGGAAATGCCATGTTTTACTGCATTCTCAACCAAAGTCTGTACCATCATAGGAGGTACTTGTACATTTAATGTATCAGGGCTAATATTGGTCTGTACTTCAAGGCGGTCTTCATAGCGGATTTTTTCCAGTGACAAATAATCCTGGACTGTTTTCAACTCTTCATTCAGACTAACAGTTTTTTGTCTGTCACTAAGTAAGGAGTTGCGTAAAAGACTTGAGAGTTGTGTGAGGGCTTCTTTGGCTTTATTAGGATCTTCATAGATTAAAGCCCGAATGCTGTTTAACGCATTAAACATAAAGTGTGGATTGAGTTGTGCCCGCAGGATCTTTGCCTCAAAATCTTTCACAGATGATTCGAGCTGTACCCGTTCTATTTCATTGCGTTTGCTCAGCGAGAAATACTGATATACGTGATAGATCACAGACCATAACAGCAGATTCTTTGTCCAGTTCAAAAATCCCCAAGCAAGGTAAATCACAGGTATCCCTCCTATCTCATCAAAACGTTTTTGTACACGTGGGATGGTAAAATATTCGAGAGGTACACTTAATACTACCATGGTGACTGCCATAATCAGTACAGCCATCAAAGTACGTGGAATAATCTGGCTTAATGGCAACTCCAGCCAATGTAACCTCTTTAAAATTAGCCTATAAAGATGTGTAATACCAATTCCTAAACCTATGCTAATAATCACATTGACAACCTGTCCATAACTATAGCCATCCCGTAAAATGTATATAATGAGGTCACTCAGCGAATACCCTGTCCAGCCAATAATCTGACATAGCCAATATATCTTTCTTCGATTCATACAGTTCTTACAATCCACACTTTACCCTCTCTCAGGGTAAAATAAATATCTCCCAATTATTAATTTTTAACAATTAACACTCATTTTATCAGTGTTTCATTAGTTGTAGTCTGTATGTATTAATCAAAATATGCACCAATATGTGCCAGTTTTCAATCTATTTTACAGGAACGGAAAAAATACCTCATTAAAGGCAAATCAAACCAAATACCCGTGTTTCTGGTTTATCAATAACTTTACCGATTCAAACCATTTTGTACAAAATGCTTAAGATTGCCTGGGCTCCTGAATATGCACATCCTCTGCCTGAGGGTCATCGCTTCCCCATGGAGAAATACACATTGCTTCCCGAACAACTTCTGTATGAAGGGACTGTCTCCTCTGAAAACTTTTTTAGACCTACGACATTGGAAGAAAAATGGATTTTAACCACCCATGAAAAATCCTATTGGGAAAAGCTTAAAAATCAGACATTGACTCCGGCAGAGATCCGGCGAACAGGCTTTCCGCTATCCGAGTCTCTGGTAAGGCGCGAAATTATCATTGCTCAGGGAACAATCCAAGCTGTACACTTTGCCTTGCAATATGGTGCGGCCATGAATATTGCTGGCGGTACTCACCATGCCTTCACCAACAGAGGTGAAGGCTTTTGTCTCCTTAATGACATCGCAATCGGTGCAAACTACCTGCTGGAGACGAAATTAGCTCAAAAAATTCTGGTGATAGATCTGGATGTCCATCAGGGAGACGGCACTGCCCAGATTTTTCAGAATGAACCACGTGTATTTACCTTTAGTATGCATGGGGCAAATAATTATCCTCTGCATAAAGAACAATCGGATCTGGACATACCCTTACCGGATTCTACAGATGATAAACATTATCTGTCACTACTAAGTACTAATCTGCCTCAGTTGATAGATATCCACCAACCTGAGTTTATATTTTTTCAGTCAGGAGTGGATGTGTTGGCTACTGACAAACTGGGAAAACTCTCCCTCACACCAGAAGGCTGCCGTGAGCGGGATCGCATAGTTTGGACGCTCTGCAAACAACACCGAATTCCGGTGGTGGCCAGTATGGGAGGTGGATATTCCACTCGGATAGCAGATATTGTAGATGCGCATGCCAATACATACAGACTAGCTCAGGAAATATTTTTCTAAGTCTATGGTTATAAACTTCATGCTGTCGTTTCCTAAAGGTATCATAAGTCAAACCAAAACTTGAAAAAGATCCTTTTACACATAATTTTGCAAATCTACTTATTGTTTCAAATCTCATTATGCGAGTAAAAGTAGCTGTAGTACAGGAAACCCCTGTATTTTTTAATCTGGAAGCAACGATTCAGAAAATGGAAAATACAATTGCCGAATATGCCTCTCAGGGTTGCCAGCTACTTGTGTTTCCAGAGTCATTTATTCCGGGGTACCCTCGAAAGTTTACGTTCGGATCTACAATTGGACAACGTAGTGATCAGGGCAGGCAACTGTATCAGCAATATTGGGAAAATAGTCTTGAACTGCCTGGAAAACACTTAACACAGTTAGAACAAATTGCTAAAGACAATCAGATATTTCTGGTAACAGGTATTACAGAAAGGGATAGTGTAAATGGTAGTTTGTACTGTACCATGATCTATATCTCTCCCAATCAAGGCTATATGGGTAAGCATCGCAAGATCAAGCCTACCGGAGTTGAGCGACTTGTGTGGGCAGAAGGCCATGGAGCTGACGTACTTACTACTATACAGACAGAGTTTGGAAAACTGGGCGGTTTGATCTGTTGGGAAAACTATATGCCATTGGCACGTATGGCTTTATATCAGCAAGGTGTTCAACTCTATATAGCTCCTACTGCAGATGCTCGTGAAACCTGGACAGCAACTATGCAACATATTGCCTGTGAAGGCAGATGTTTTGTAATAGGTTGTAACCAGTATTTTCATAAAGATGATTACCGAACAGAATTTCAGGTACAGCTTGTAGAAGATGACTCAGTCCTTTGTCGGGGAGGAAGCGTAATTGTCTCTCCTCAGGGAAAATGTATAGCAGGCCCGCTTTGGGATGAAAAAGGTGTACTTGTAGCAGAACTAAATCTGGATGAAGTTATTCAAAGTAAACTGGACTTTGATGTAATCGGTCATTATTCACGTCCTGATCTGTTTACATTTACAGTGAAGAATAGCCAATAATTCTTTTATGAGCTTTTTGTAGCAAAACAATTATCTTATCTTTATTCCAGCAATATCTTCGTACTGCACATAGTTCGCTGCAAGCAGTGAATTGCGGTTAATTCCGATCAGATACTCATCTTGCGGTGAATTCTATGCAAAAACATTTTTGCGGTGAATTCAACGCATCGGTAATTTTTCAGTGAACTCCAGGCAAAAGCACTTTGAACCCGAACATACCATAGACTAATCTGCCATCCTGTTTTCATGCATTGAATTCACCGCAAGGCTCCATTCTGCCTATAGTTCAGTTTAAGCAACCACATGAGCATAATTATGGTCATAAAACTCAAAGTTTAGCTTCCTGTTTTTAGACTTCTTTTATAAGTATACTGATCTTCCCATTTCCTTCAATGTATATTTTATCAATTTTCGTTAAATCCTCCGTATGGATAGCCTGCCGGATTCCCTGCATAATATCTTCTTTTCGCACTAGCGCCTTTTTCATATTCTCTTCTATAAACTGGGCATCCTGATACAAAATAATTTTCCGGCTTTCTATCCATTTACCCAAACGGGTATTATGTGCCATAAACCATCCAAAAATCCGGTGCAACAATACCAGTGTCAGACTGGCACAAACTACAGGTATAAAAGGAGAAGCACCAACCACCGCACGGCTTAGAATAGCACCCAGCAATATGACCACAATATTATCAACAGGCGTATGAATGGTGAAGGATCTTCTTCCGGATACACGGATTAAGCCATATGCAATCAGAAATACAATAATAGCCCGACAACTCATCTGCACTACACTCAGGTCTTTTCCTTCCCCAAATACAGCATAAAACATTTCTATACTTGTTGAATATTTCGTTACAATCAAAGGGTTTGTTAGCTACCAAAGTGACCGCATGTTTTGTTTATCCTGACTTGTCTCAAAATTTCTTTACTAAAGGAGCAAAATTGGTAGTATCAAAAAAAATAGTGTCTGGCACATGGATGATCCAAAGTGCCAGACACTTGTTAGTAAACATTGCAAGCACTTTATTCACTCACACTATTTTGTTCTTTATTTCGTTCACGTTTTGCTTTTCGTTCTTCTTTTCTCTCCTCTCTTTTTTCTTTACGCTCTTCCTTCTTCTTGGCTCTCTCCTCTTTTTTGTTATCCTTCTCACTTTCTTTATCTCCCTTTACCATCTGTTCCCGATAAGCAGCAATGGCATCAGCGAAGGTTACCGTGCCATCGGTTTCCATAGGCAATGCTTTAATAAATGCATTGTGAAGTATATTCACCACGGTTTTCCATGTATTAATATCAGTTTTGGAGAGAGTACCTGAAACAGGCACTACCGTTGCCAATTGATCATTGGGATGGTTCTTGAAGATTGTCGCTACCAGGCCGGCGATACCTTCCCAAAGCAGATGGCCCACATTTTTGGTCTCCTCTTTGTCTTTCCAGTCAATAAACTTTAGGTCACGTGCTATGGGTTTCACATATCCGGTGATAGCACCTTCCCGTAGAGCCAGTTCACTATAAAGATTAAAGTTGCCCCTTTCCAGATCCACTTTTGCATATGCTTTGAAAAAATCATTTAAAGCTGGAATATTGACATCTTCAAATTTCAAATTCATATCAAAGTCAGGCATTGGCTTCAGTACATCAATCTTCATTAAGATGTTAAGCTTTCCATTCCCAATTGAATTAGCAGTTAGCTTTACATCAGAAGGCAATGTTTCTGCCTTATGCTGAGCATTACTTAAGTTAGTAGCTGTCATATTTACATCTTTCATAGACAGATCTACCTTAGGTCGGGTGGTGAAATCATTGAAGGTGATGGCTCCCTTCCGTACAATCAACTGATCTATTTGCAAAGGCATTAGTTCTTTTAATGGTTTGGTCCAGTCAATGTCTTTACCACTCTGGTTTTTTTCTTCACTGCTACCTCCAATAAAGTTGATTACAGGTTTGTCAAATGTTACCTTTCCGGCAATCTCTCCTTTGAATATAGCATCCCAGTATACTGATAGATCTACAACCGGAAAATCCAGAAATGGAACCCGTTGATTTCCTTCCACTTTAAAAAGTTTCATTCCCTGTACCTGATAAGCACCTCTGTAAAGATGTATATCTACATCATCAATTTTTCCCCAGTAGCCGGGAATATCCGCCAGGACCTTGTTTACATATCGGGTCACAAAATAAGGCAATAATAACCTTGCCACTATCAATACTCCCACTATGGAAAGTAGTATGATATATTTCTTTTTCACTTTCATAACATTAGTTAATAATGCATCATATTTAACCTGTCACATTAAAAGGAAAAAAGCATGCCTGTATAAATATCCTCTCCTATAGTTTCATTCTGCAAGTGCAGACAAGTCTTATGTTGATGCGTAACTCTGTAAATCAGCATTCTATCATACATGCTGTATATTTCTTAAAATCATGTAAGTAAAAAACTGTTTTACTTGCTGTATAGGTTTGCTGCTTTTCAAAAAATATCCTTTATCTCTACCAATTATTCGTATTTTATTTATCAATGAAATATCTTTTTTTTCTAACTTTAGCTGCACACACTTACATAGTCTGACAATAACGCTTAGTATCAATGTAACTAAACTCCCAAACTTTCTTCTTTCATCGGCTTTTGTGTGACTTGCATTTTTATATTACCTCGCTATTGGTAATAAAGCCTGGCAGGAATTAACTAATTGAACAATATTTAGTATTGTTAAGATCAAAGATAGTATTACCAGCTAACCTCAATCTATTATACCCAATCTTATGCTCAAACCCAGCTACAGTTTTTCTCAAACCATTTTACCGGAAGGCATTAGCCAGCCCACTGACTTGCTCATCCGTTTTCAATCTGATCTGCCACAGGCAGCACGCCGCAATCTAAATCTTTCACTGGTTATAGATCGGTCAGGATCTATGGCTGGTGCTCCTTTGCAACATGCTCTCAAAGCCGCTGAAGCAGTTGTCAACAAACTAGAACCCGGCGATATTATTTCCATCGTGGTATATGACGACAATGTAAATACCATTTTTGGACCGCAGCCAGTCACAGACAAAGAAGCGGTTAAAACGCTGATTCATAAAGTACGTGCTGGCGGTATCACCAATCTGTCTGGCGGCTGGTTACAAGGCTGCGAACACGTAAAGGCTAATTACGATCCTCAGAAAGTAAACCGTGTTCTGCTTCTTACAGACGGGCATGCCAATATGGGTATTACTGATCCCAAAAGTTTGATGGCAACAGCCGGCAAGAAAGCATCAGAAGGTATTACTACCACCACTCTTGGTTTTGGACGGGGATTCAATGAGGATTTACTTATAGGGATGGCTCAGGCGGCTACAGGTAATTTCTACTTTATTCAGAGTATTGATGAGGCTTCAGATGTATTTACCTTTGAGCTGGACAGCTTAAAATCGGTTGTAGCACAAAATCTTTCTGCTACACTGGAACTAGCCTCTGAAATACAATTGTCAGATGTACTCAGTATTGCCAAAACCCAAACCTCTGCCAATGGACAAACCATTCTGACCTTAGGTGACATTTATACAGGTGAAGACAAATTACTGGGTCTAACACTTACCTTACCAGAAGCCTCCAAAGGAACATTGCCAATTGGTAAGCTAACATTTACAGCAGAAGCTGTGCAGAATGGCGCTATCCAGCAAATAAATGGACAACTAGACATTACAGCTCAGGTAGGAACTCTGGAAGAATCTGCTCTGGCTCCTTCTAGTGGTATTCTTATTGAGATAAACAGGCTGAAGATTGCCAAAGCCAAAGAATCTGCCCTGGAGCTACTGGAATCCGGACACAATGCGGATGCAGAACAGATATTACGTACATTGATTCGTGAGTTACAGGAAAAAGGCCTCCATGAGCATTTTGAAATTGCAGAAGAAATAGAGCAGCTTGAATACTTTGCCAGCAGGATGGCGCAAAAAGCACTGGGCAATGAAGGCCGTAAGGAACTACTGGATCAGTCATACCAGGCACGGAACCGTAACCGGTCAGATCTGGGTAGCCGGGGTGTATCTGCAGGAGAAGAGGTGAAGGCACTGAAAGTAGTAACCGAAGTAGGCACAGGTGTGGAACTGCAATGTGTGCGTGAAGGTGGCAAACTACGCATCAAAGTATTATCAGACGGATACGACCAGGACAAGAATGTACAGTTCCCAAGAGCCATTCGTGCAGAAAACGCCCGCTACGTAGTAGAAGGGCTCGAACTGTCCAGTGATGGTTCTTTTTATCGGGTGAAAGGAGAAATTAACCGCTATGCCAAAGCAGGTGAAGTAGATACGTTTGCTTCTGCAACACGGACACGCAAGAGTAGCAATGGCAAAGCATCTGCTGGTGCACCTACAGCTGCTGATCTGGAAACAACTGATCAGGTAGGAGATGGTGTACTGGTGCAATGTGTAAAAGATGGTAGTAAACTACGTGCACGGGTAGTATCGGACGGCTACGAATCTACCTGGAATATGCGTTTCCCTCGTTCCATTCGTGAAGAAGGAACCTTATATGTAGTAGACGAAGTAAATACCGCTCCGGATGGCAAATCGTATATTGCCTGTGGTGATATCAAGCGATTTGTACAGGCAACTGTAACAACTTAACTTCTTGTCACCAGAGAGATACGAAGTCCTTACCCTCATAGGTAGGGACTTTTTTTATACCTTATTTTACCTGATACTATTGTCGTAAATCGAAAAATGGCCTATAACTTTGCCCACAAATTACTGTAAATTAGTATTTTGCAGAAACTCCGTCCCTTTATATGAAATTTAGTATCTGGCTTATTCTGTTTTGGTATACCCTAGAAGTTGTACATGCTCAATCAACGGCCATACTAAAAGACAAAAAAGACTTCTTTGACATTAGCCCTTCCATTGAAGTGTATGAAGATATTACAACCCAACTAACTATTGATGAGGTACAAAAGAAGCGATTTATAGTAAACAAACAGAAGATTGTCAACTTTGGTGTAAGCAAATCTGTGATATGGTTACGATTCACCTTACAAAATCAAACTCCTGACAACCTTTTCCTGGAAATTTCAGAGCCAGTTATAGACAGTATCACTTTATATAAAACCGTTAATACAGCCGAACCCTATTCTGTACTTACCCGATCCGGCATTTATACCCCCTTTCTCAATCGTGTATTTCAGACCAATTTCTTTCTGTTTGACCTGAACCTACCTCCTCAGCAAACCAATACGTACTATCTGCGCGTTCAAAACTCCTTACCCTTAGTAATTCCAGTTAAAGTATCTTCTTTGCATACTTTCTTTGAATACAATCATACCAATGATCTCATTCAAGGTATGTATTTCGGACTCATGCTTGCAGTTGCGATTTTCAACTTCTATATCTCTTATCTTTTTGGCAGCCGTACCTATGTGTATTATTTTCTGTATGTGTTGTTTTTTACTGCCTTCTTTAGTTATCAAAAAGGATTGGCTCATGAATATCTCTGGCCCGATGCAGTTTGGTTTAACCGGTATACTTCCTTTTTCATAACAGGGACCTTTGTGTTTGCCATTCTATTTGTTCACGGCTTCTTGTATGTTGAATACCGGTTACCTGTTACCAGATGGATCAAATGGGCTCTATTAACTCCTGTCATAGCAGGTTTTATCCTTACCCTTACTCCTCTACGCAGTGAAGGCATTACACTATTGCATGGAGCGGCTCTTGCTATTACGATCTATCTGTTCTTTTTAGGCATTGTTATTGGCTACAAAGGATACAAACTTGGAATTTTCTTTACAGCTATCTGGTCATTACTACTTATCAGTGCTGCCATATTTGTATTACAATTATCCAATATCCTGCCCAGCAATCATATTACCCGTAATGCCATGCAGATCGGGTCTGCTCTTGAAGTGATTCTGTTATCATTTGCGATAGCGTTTCAGATTAATAAATACCGTAGAGAAAATGAAGCGGCTCAAAACGAAGTCATCAAACACCTAAAGATGAACGAGCAGATGCGAAGTCGCATTGCCCGTGACCTGCATGATGACATTGGCTCTACGCTAAGCAGTATTGCGATTCTGAGTCAGGTAGCACAGGATCGCTTACAACAACGGCCAGAATCTGTAAAGGAATTAATCGAAAAGATCAGTAGTAGCTCGCTAAAAGTACAGGATGCAATGAGTGATATTGTCTGGACTACCCGCCCGGATAAAAACTCCTTTGGAAGCATTACTTTACGTATGCAGGAGTTCACAGCACAAGTATTCGAAACTCAGGAGATTGAATATTCCTTTCATATCGACTCTACTCTCGTTAATTTTACATTTTCGCCAGAATATCAGTATGACTTTTACCTTATATTCAAAGAAGCTGTAAATAATGTTGCCAAATATGCCAAAGCACAACAAGTAACCATCAGCATTCAGCAAAGGAATGAAGAATTAATTTTAAGTGTTAGTGATAACGGAATAGGCTTTGATCTACAGAATATACACAAGGGAAACGGGCTGGATAATATGCAGCGCAGATCCAGAAATCTGGGGGGAGATCTACATATTGAAACATATCCAGCCAAAGGGACTACAATAAAGCTTATTATTCCACTTTCTCTGCCTGATTGACTTTCAATTCTGGGGTGTATCTTCTATTTTTGCGGTTCATTTCTTGCATTCAAAATCTATGTATTTACCAGAGAAAAAAGCTCCTTATAAGCAACAAAAATGGTCTTTATATAAACGCTGGCAAGTGTTTGCTCCACTTGGACTGGCCTTATGTGGCTTTGGTTTGTGTCTGGTAAGCGAGACTTCCCACATAATGCATGGTGGTGTGCCAACTACCCGTTGGGTAGTGCAAGGCACAATAAGTCTGGTTATATTCTGTTCAGGGCTTGCCTTTTTTGGAGAAGCGGTGAAGTGCAGAGCTCTCTATGAAATGCGAAGAGCATTGAAAAAACATCAAAAAAAACGATTAAAAGATTTCAAGGCCAAAGGTAAACCTAACAAATCAGGAACAAAGTCAGAGCCAAATACATAACAATAATTATGATTTGTAATTTATTTCAGGTCAAAGAACTCTATTTTTTTGCTCCACGGGATTTATTTCCTGTGGATTTTTTGTTAAAAAGGGATCTTCAAAAGAAAAGATACTATTTTTGCGGACTGATCATCAACAACACACTACAGTTTCTTTCAAAGAAATATTTATGCATTTATCCTTATTTTCTTTTGCCCATTGATCATGAACTATTTTAGTACCAACCGTCAGGTTCCTGCTACATCGTTTGCCCATGCTGTTATTGAAGGATTAGCTGCTGACAAGGGATTGTTTATGCCTGAAACAATACCTGCATTATCCCCTGACTTTTTCACAAAACTTCCTTCTCTATCTCTTCCGGAAATAGGCTTCGAAATAGCCAGAAACTTTGTTGGTGACGAAATTACCGAATCAGACTTACGCCAGATTTGTGAAGAAGCGCTGAACTTTGAAATTCCTCTGAATGAGCTTGATGCACAAACCCATATACTGGAGTTGTTTCATGGCCCTACACTGGCATTTAAGGATGTAGGAGCCCGCTTTATGTCACGTATTATGTCTCACTTACTCAAGAATGAGACCAAGAAAGTAATTGTACTGGCTGCTACTTCAGGAGATACCGGAAGTGCTGTGGCACAAGGTTTCTACCAGGTGCCTGGTGTAGAAGTAGTGGTGTTGTATCCATCTGGTAAGGTAAGTCAGGTACAGGAAGCCCAATTCTGTACACTAGGTAAAAATATTACCGCTCTGGAAGTTACCGGAACATTTGATGACTGTCAGCGCCTTGTTAAAACGGCCTTTGCAGATACGGCTCTACGGGAAAAATTATATCTGACCTCGGCCAACTCTATTAATATTGCCCGTTTACTGCCTCAAAGCTTCTATTATTTCTATGCATACCAGCAGTTTACTAAAAAATACAAAGGCCCGTTTGTATTTTCTATTCCCAGTGGCAACTATGGTAACCTGACCGCTGGTTTATTTGCATGGAAAATGGGCTTGCCTATTCATCACTTTGTGGCAGCATCTAATGCGAACGATACAGTACCTGTATATCTTGAAACGGCACACTATACTGCCAAACCCTCTGTATCTACCCTTTCCAGTGCCATGGATGTAGGTGATCCAAGTAACTTTGCCCGTATGCGTGAAATTTTTGGAGATTCATGGGAAACCATGAAACAGCACATTACAGGCTTTCGATTCTCGGATGCAGAAACCCGCAAAGCCATTGAAGAAGTATATAAGACCTATAACTATCTGATAGATCCTCATGGAGCAGTGGGTTATCTGGCCTTAAAGAAATACCAGAAAGAAGTAGAAAACGTACCTGGGGTAGTATTGGCAACAGCCCATCCCGTTAAATTCTCGGAATCTGTCACAGAAGTAACAGGACAACAACCACCTGTTCCGGAATCTCTGGCAGTGTTGCTTGACAAACCGAAGAAATCGATTCCTTTGCCTGATGACTATCAGCTATTTAAGGAATTTCTGCTAAGCAAAAACAGCTAGTACCCAACAATAGAACCAGATTCCCTTCATTAACGAATCTGGTTCTGCTTAGCCATTATTTACCTCCTACTCAATCTATCTGTCCTACTTTATACCATGAATATCCTTATCATTGGTGCCGGAAACATGGGAACTACCTATGCCAAGAGTCTGCTTGCGTCCCACTTTGCCACTCCAGACCAAATGCAGTTACTGATCCGCAGTGATGCTGGCCGTACCCGACTACCTGAAATTCCGGATTATAATATCTTTCGTTCAGCAGGTGATTTCATCCGGCAGGCTGATATCATTATTGTTTCTGTAAAGCCACAGGATTATAGTACTGTAGCGCCCACTATACGTCCTTTTTTGAATCCCGAGCAAATAGTACTCTCTGTGATGGCAGGTGTAAGTATTCAAACATTACATACTTCACTGGGCATTCCCAAACTAGTACGTGCGATGCCTAATCTACCCTCTCAGATCGGAATGGGAATGACAGTATTTAGCTGTAGTCCGGAACTGGACCGTAAAGAATTATTTATCATTCAAAACCTGCTCAACACTACAGGTAAAGCTATGTATGTAGAAGATGAAGGGCTCCTTGACTCTGCAACAGCTGTTTCCGGAAGTGGCCCTGCCTACGTATACTATTTCATGAATGCCATGATTAAGGCAGGTATTGAGTTAGGCTTTACCCCAGCTCAGGCAGAACTATTGGTAAACCAAACTTTCATGGGATCAGTACACCTTCAGAACCGGAACACAATTTCCTGTGAGGACTGGATCAAAAAGGTGGCTTCCAAAGGAGGCACTACGGAAGCGGCACTAAAAGTATTTCTGGAAAACCGGGTAGAAGAAGATGTAAAGGAAGCCATTAACAGTGCATTCAAACGCTCCCAGGAACTAGGCAAATAATCTGTCGGCGCATACCAAACAATGGAATAGATTTTTATCATGAATAAGAATAAGAAGATATTTTTGATAGTGAGTGGCCTGTTTGTGCTGGCTGTTATTGGTTTTACCATTCATATATTTTCAGTTACCACACTACCAGGCCGCAAAGGCCAATTACAGGAACGGATTGAAGATCGGCTCAAAAGTGATTCGACTCAAACAGACACTCTACAACCTGTTCACTAAATAAATTCAGGTTGTTTTATACAGGCATGTTCATTATTGAAAAGAATAAATTATTTTCGCGCTAGCTAACTATACTATTACCAACCATACCTTTTTTATGGAAGAGACCATTAAAAAATTACAAATTGCCTTAGGAGTGCTATTGTTTGCATTGCTTGTGGTATTTATCACTGGAGCAGCCTTGATTATCAGCTATAAACCTGAAGCGCCAGTAGCAGCAAAACCAACACCAGGTACTCCTGGAACTGAAACAACTGCTCCTGCCCCAGCAGCATTAGATCCTGTAGCACAAAAAGGTGAATCTCTATTTAAAAATAACTGTGCAGCTTGTCATAGTGCAGGTGACGATGTAGTGGTAGGTCCGGGACTAAAAGGTATTTCCAAACGAGCACCAAGCAAAGACTGGTTATACAAGTGGATTCATAACTCTTCAGCCGTAGTTGCTTCCGGAGATGCTTATGGAAATCAGATTTTCAATAAATTCAATAAAATTCCTATGCAGTCATTTCCTGATCTGGCGAATGAAGATATTGATGCTATTTTAAAATATCTTGACGCACAAGGCGGATAATATATTTCTACCCGATGAAAAGAAAATCCTGTCAATCTCATTCTGACAGGATTTTCTTTTGAAGTTTTGTCAACAATACATTTATACAAACAAGCCTTCAATAGACAAATATCGTTCGCCAGTATCATAGCAGAACGTCAATACACGTGATCCATCCGGAATATCTGGCAACTTCTTAGCTACAGCAGCCAGAGAAGCTCCGGAAGAAATACCAATAAATATCCCTTCTTCTTTTGCAGCCCGAATTGTATAGTCAAAAGCGTCTTCTTTAGATACCTGTATTACCCCATTCAGACTTTCTTTGTGAAGGTTTTTAGGAATAAAGCCAGCTCCAATACCCTGAATAGGGTGTGGACTAGGTTGACCACCACTAATCACAGGAGAAGCAGACGGTTCAACTGCATAGGTTTTCAACTTAGGGAAATGTGTCTTCAGCACTTCATCACAACCCGTGATATGTCCTCCGGTTCCTACACCTGAAATCAGGAAGTCAATACCTTCCGGAAAGTCTTTCAATATCTCCTGAGCAGTAGTTTGCTTATGAATCTCGATGTTGGCAGGATTTTCAAACTGACTTGGCATCCACGCCTTCGGATTTGAGTTTACAATTTCCTGCGCCTTTTCGATTGCCCCTCTCATTCCTTTTTCACGAGGTGTCAATTCAAATAATGCCCCATATGCTGACATAAGTCGTCTGCGTTCAACAGACATTGATTCAGGCATAACCAGAATCAGTTTATATCCTTTTACAGCTGCTACCATTGCCAATCCTACACCTGTATTACCAGAGGTAGGCTCTACAATTACACTATCAGGCTCAAGAAGTCCACGTCGCTCAGCATCTTCTATCATGGAAAGAGCAATTCTATCTTTAATACTTCCCCCCGGATTGGAACGTTCCAACTTCATCCATACCTCCACATTCCGGTGAGCAAACAATCGATTAATGCGTACATGAGGAGTTCCGCCAATCGTTTCTAAAATGTTCTGAGCTTTCATACAAAGTTAGTTGGTTATAAGAATCTGTGTAGTTCGGGAAATTAGTATTTTCTGATCGAACCCGGTAAAAATAGTATATCTTTTTTAATTAAGACCTATGCAGCTAGTTCCGGTGTTCTCTTTATTAGATCAGTAACTAATCAAGTCTTTCAGCAAATAGCGATTCCGAAAATATATTCCGATTCAGCTATCCAATAAGGCTAATACAACTTTTGTTACTTACTGTTTATACCTGATTGTCAGCAAATCCGTTTATATAGAAGAGTAAGAAATCTATAAATCAATTTACAATATTCTTTTACGATTACTTGTCCTGACAAAAAAAGAAGAAAGAACCATTTTTCAAAAATAAGCCACACGCTTTCTAAAAAAACTTTTTCGTCTCTGGTTAAACCTTTATCTTGAAAATACTTCTAAGTAATAGGTTTACAAATTTTAAACTCCTCATTTTGTATAACACGTTAACTATTTTCCCAACTATGAGAAAGTTTCTATTTCAAATTCTGTTTGCAGCCCTTTTGGCATGCACCTTTGTAGTTACATCCTGTAAAAAGGATGATGAAGTTCAAGCGGAAGAACCGGTAGTCGAAGATAACAATACCGGATTCAATGAATCAGAAGATCTTGTGTCTATTTCAGACGACGTATTGAAGACCAATAGCAGCAGCCTCCGCCAAACAGAAACAGGACAAAACTACTATGGAGCTACTGTAACCATTACTCCCAAAGGGCAGAACGCAACAGGAACAGTTGTAGTTGATTTTGGATCAACGGGTATTAAAGGACGCGATGGAAGAACCCGAACAGGCAAGATCACTATTACCTATACAGCTATTTCTCCTATTAAAGGGGCTACCCGTGTCATCACGTTTGATAACTATTATGTAAATGGGAATAAAATAGAAGGAACTAAAACAATTACATTCAGTAATGATCCCGCTAATGGAATTTATACTGCCAATATTATCAGTTCCCTGCTCATAACTAAATCTTCTGGAAAAAGCATTACCTGGTCATGTAATCGTACCCGATCATACAACACCAATAGCAATGAGATTTCTATAACAGGTACAGCTTCTGGCACTACTCAAAACGGAGTTAGTTTTAATGCTGTAGTAACTAGCCCACTGGTATTTAAAGCATCTTGCCTGTCAACGAGTGGCTGGGTACCTGTAAGTGGTGTTCTGGAAGTAATTCCTGTCGATGTAGCCACTCGCATCGTTAATTATGGCAATGGTGATTGCGACCGCAAAGTAACCGTTACTGTTGAAGAGAAAAGTTATACAATTACTATTCGGTAATTATCTCCAACAACCTATTTAACTAAATAGATACTTATATAACAACAAAGCCTTTACTATAACCAGTAAAGGCTTTGTTGTTATATAAGCCTAATCCAAAGTAGCTTCGTTTCTTTTTGCCAGAGGTCTCTCTTTCCCGGGAGCAGAAATTAAAGATCCAATAGGCTTGTCTAATGTCTTCTTCTTATACACGTGAACAATCCTATTGTCAGACTCATAGATCAGATCGAATTCTTCCTCCAGCTCTGTCATAACATCTTTGTGCAAAGATTTATCTGTAGCATGGACACCCACCAATGTTACATAGTCGACAGGCTGTCCGATCATTTCTTCATGAAATTCAATAGAGCGTACATGCTCTTTTTCATACATTACATCATTCAGGTGGTTTAACTGTACAGGATCTGAAATCTTATCCAGATTCCAGTTCAATGGGAAATATCCAGTGCGTGCCTCATAGTTATCCAAAGAGATTCCTTTCTTTCCTAACAACAGGTAATTACTGTAATGCTTTAGCGGATAGTAATCTATTGGAAAATTACGTTCCAATGTAGAATCTATCGGATAGAAACAATACGGCAACGTAACAGCATGTGCAGGTATATGTTCCTGTGCTGTCATAATCTCATCAAAAACAGATTGTAAACGAAGAAGTTCTTTTGTACGAACAATCATCAAGCCAATAGAAATCAAAGCTACCAGCATATAGACAATTCGCTGAGTAGATAACTTCCAGGCATAAAAAGCGGCAAAAATAACTACATAGATATAAAAGAACAAACCGATGCGAGGGTGCATTCCACTTCCACCAGCAGCGCCATCCGGACCGAAAATGTAATATAACGCCAGACCTGCCAGTAAGCCAAACAATACTACATAATGCAAAATGCTCATTCGATGATACCGGATTACACATACAATGAGTAAACAAAACAACACATGATACAGAATACCCAGCAGAAGAGTCTCATCCTGTGCAAGAAACTGAAGCGGCATCAGTTGTGTTAGTTGAAATACCTGTGTAAGCTTACTGCTTGGATAGTAATAAGCAGATGCACCAATGCGCAAAACATACACTAGCAGTAAAATACCTGTAACCCCATAGATCAGTACAGACATACCAGTCTGCCGGAATAAGAACGTCCAGTCAGGCTTTGGAATCTGCAAAAGAAATACCCGCTTCCAATACCCTGTATGTGTATAATCTACAGGCTTGTTTCTCCGGAATGCATCCATAACAATCCATAGCCCCAGAAAAAGAATAGAAAAGACATAGGAAACAGGATGCGAAAAATACATACATAAAGTCAAGAATATCAATACAATAGTACGTTTAAGAGTATAATTATATTGAGTACGCAACCAATACCCTACAAATAGAAAGAAAAAGATAAGAGAGAAACAAAAATTATAAAATCCATACCAGAAAGACAGATTATAGACAAGTGGAAACGCAAATACAGATAAGAAGGTAGCCTTATAATTTATATTTCGTATCAGATAGCGAAAAGAAACAGCGAACAGAATCACGTATGTTGCCAGAAGTATCTTTTCAGCAATATAATCCGGAAAAACGAGTAGCAATGTGGTTAAGAATACATGGGAAAACCGATTTGGGTCCGGATATATATTCCATTCCAGAAACTCAACATGTATAGGAGATGTTCCCAGCAACATGTCTTTCATCAGTTCAGCATTGTACAAGTGCGCGGCTCCATCTGAAGTGGGAAAGAACTTTCCTGTAAAAAGCGGAATCAGATGGATAAGAAGTAATACACAGAAGGCAATAGTTTCGTAGGTGATAGATGTTGTCGATCTAAGCAGTTTCATAAGATTTTACAGGCAGTGGGTTGAGGCGTAAGTCCTTTTAATAATTAGGTTTACAGGCTGGTAAACATAAATATAAAAAAAATACATAAGCTTCATGTGATTCCAGAAAAATAATCACATGAAGCTCCTCAATAAGAATGTCTTATGAAACAGAAAAATTTCTTAAACTAGTTAGTAGATTTACTCAACCTGCAATACAAGCCCTTTCAAGTATTCACCTTCCGGATGAAAAATATTGACTGGATGATCCAGAGGTTGAGTTAACTGGTGTAGAATACGAACGTTCCGATGAGCATCCGCTGCAGCTGAAAAGATAATCTTGCGAAATAAATCCCGATCTATATTTTGAGAACAAGAGAACGTAAACAAGATTCCTCCTGGTTTGATCTTTTTCAATCCTTTTAGATTTAATTCTTTGTATCCCCGTGATGCATTAGGAACCGCTTTCGCATTTTTAGCAAATGCGGGAGGGTCCAGTACAATCACATCATATTCTTCCTGTGTGTTTTTCAAATACTCAAAACAATCCTCTGCAATGGCTTTATGGATTACATCCTTTCCAAAATTTAAGGTACTGTTTTCATCTGCTAATTGGACAGCATCCTTTGAAATATCTACAGAATGCACCTCAGAAGCTCCGCCTGCCAATGCATATATACTAAATCCACCTGTATAACTGAACGCATTCAGAACCTTCTTTCCCTGACTATATGTTTGCAGCAGAGCCCGATTATCCCGTTGATCAAGAAAGAAACCTGTTTTCTGACCTCTTTCAAAATCAATAGCAAATTTTACCCCATTTTCAAGGACAACTTTTGAATCCTGAAGTGTATTAGAAGTAAGAAATCCATTTTCAAGTACTACTTCCTCCCGAAAACCCGGATTATGTTTATTTTTCAGGTAAATATATTTGACGCCTATTTTTTGTAGTCCACTTATAATATGCGGAGCAATCTTTTCACTCCCCTTAATTAACAACTGCAGTACGACCAGATCATCATACAAATCAGCGATTACTCCCGGAAGAAAATCTCCTTCTGCATGCAACAACCGACAACAGTTGGTTTGGGTAGTAAGTACATACTTTTTGCGGATTTCATAGGCCGATTGAATTTTCTGATGCCAGTAATCCGGCTGACTAAAATCAATAGGTAAACTTGAAAACTCAAACAAACGACAGGAAATCTGACTCTGGGGAGAGTAAAATCCATAAGCCAGGCGATTTCCCTGGTTATCCAATACTTCCACAATATCACCATTCTCAGCCTTAGGCAGTTGCTTTACTCCTCCTGAAAATATCCAGGGATGACGATTATTGACCGACCGATCTCGGCCAGATTTTAAAACTAAACTAGGATACATACCAGCAAAGGTATTTCAAAATACTCGCTTTTAAAATTTCCTGACTTGTATAATATCTTTTGTGTTTCTCCATTGAGCAATATGTTAAAAAATTTCCTCAACCAATAATCCTAATTAATCTAGTTCTTCTCTTTACAGAAATCAAACAATTGACAAAAATATTACATAAACGAGCACACTCAAACATACGACATAAAAAACCATAAAGTAACACAAAAGATAATATAATAACAAAACCACATTAAATAACTCATTTACAGATAATAAATAAAAATAAAAAAATACAACCAAAATATAATATATGCTTCAAAAGGAAAATCCATGGAATATTTCTAAAAAATCAGATTTTCACAAAATAATTCTCTTCATATACTATACATGAAATATCATAAATCTTACATTATTTATTATAGGTAAAATACAATAAACAAGGGATAACAGAATATTTTACAACCAAAAACTATACTTACAAAATTTTTTAAAGTAAAAAATGAATATCACACCACATAACAATTCGTAACATTCAAAAAACAAAATTTTACACTATTAATTTTTAAGAATGAACTTATTAAGGTACATTTACCTACACATTTTCTTCATTTTATTACATAACAAACTTCTAAACCTCATTTTTTATGAAGAAACTTTTATCCTTTCTTATGTTATTCCTGCTATCGATTGGAGCACTCTTCGCCCAAGAACGAACCATTACAGGAAAAGTCACAGATTCCAACGATGGCACTCCACTGCCAGGAGTAAGTGTGATAGTCAAAGGCACGACTACAGGCACAACCTCTAATGCAAATGGCGACTTTCAGATAAGTGCTCCTTCAGATGCCACATTAACATTCAGCTTCATAGGATTTGCCACACAAGAAGTACAGGTAGGTGGCCGCACAACTGTTAATGTACAGATGCAAACAGATGTTAGACAATTGAATGAAGTTGTAGTCAATGCGATTGGTGTAGAAACCTCCAAAGATAAGCTTGGCACTACTGTCTCTACTGTTAAAGGTAATTCAGTTGTACAATCTGGAGAGACTTCTCTGCTGAATGGTCTCTCTGGTAAAGCTGCTGGTGTTACAATTACAAGAAACGGCAGTGATCCAGGGGCTGGAACATATATCCAACTGAGAGGGCAAAACTCAATTACAGGAAGTAATCAGCCTCTGATTGTGATAGATGGAGTCCCTGTATTTAATAGCTATATTTCGAGTAATGACGGTAATCAGGCAGGCAGTGGCAATCAGATTGACGGTGTTCAGCAACAGTCACGTTTGAATGATTTAAATCCTGCTGACATTGCATCTGTTGAAGTACTTCCAAGTGCCTCTGCTGCTGCTTTATGGGGTAGCCGTGCTGCCAACGGTGTCATTGTAATTACTACAAAGAAAGGCCAAAGCACCAATGGTAAAATCAACATTGGTTATAAAGGCACTGTCTCTTTAGATGAAGTAAACAAAGTTCCAGATCTACAACGTTCTTTTGGACAGGGAACCAATGGAAAATTCGCTTCTGGTAACTCAAGGAGTTGGGGTGATCGTATTGAAGATCGTGCTGGTGGACCAGATACATACACTACAGGAACTGGAGTCCCATTTGTAACATTTTCGGATGGGACTACCCGTTATCCTATTGCTTCAGGTACCAGTAGCAATCCTCATGGAAATAAGAAGTCAATAGAAACCTATGAACACGGAAAAGAGGTATTTCGTATTGGTTATTTCATTGATAACTCAATTAATCTAAGTGGAGGAACCAACAAGGCTAATTTTTATGCTAGTTATTCTAACTTGACACAACAGGGTATTGTAAAACGCAACAGCGATTACAACCGGAATACTGCACGTATTAATGTTTCTACACAATTAACTGATAAGATCAAAGGTACAGCTAATATAACCTATTCGAATGTTCGTTCTAACCGTACTCAACAAGGATCAAACCTGGGTGGTATTTTCTTGGGAGGATTACGTACTTCTCCTGATTATGATAACGAAGCATATACTGTAGGAACTTTTCATACTGCATCGGGGGAATTACGTCCAAATCGGCAAATTTCCTATCGCAATCCCTTAGGTAATCCAGATGCTGGCTTTTTTGATAACCCTTTTTGGACAATCGAACATAACAGAAGCTTTGCAGTTGTAAACCGTATCTTAGGAAATATAGAATTAAGTTATGATGTCCTGAGTTGGTTAAATTTACGAGGTAATGTAGGGGTCGATACATATTCTGACAGAAGAACTGATTTTGTGAACGCTCAATCTGCTATTTCTCCAGGAGGGGTATATACGGAACAAACTATTACAGAAAGTCAGTGGAATACTAACTTATTTGCCCGAGCAAATCATCGGTTCTCTGATAACTTCAATGGATCTTTACTTTTGGGTTTCAACTATAACAGCCGTCAGTACAATAATGTAGGAGCTCTTGGCCGTAACTTTATTGTTCCTGATGCTCCTCCAAACCTAGCAAATACTTCACCCACAAACCGTGAGCCATTTAACTATGCTAGTACAGTTAAAACGAATGCTGCTTTTACACAAATAGATCTAGAAATTCTCGACCAAGTATTTGTAACAGCTACAGGACGTGCAGAAGCTGCTTCGACTTTTGGACGTGAAGCCCAAAGTATATTCTTCTATCCTTCTATTAATTCATCCTGGCAGTTTACAAAACTTTTAGGAGAAAGTAGAATTTTAAGCTTTGGTAAAATTAGAGCTGGATTTGGCATTGTGGGAAATGAACCTGCCCCTTATTATAATATAACTAAATATTTCCCCACTACCTTCGCTGAGACATGGGGTGGCACTCTCAATGGTGCTCAATTTGGGGTAGGCGGCTATCAACGCTCCGCTACAGCTGGTAATCCAAGATTACGTCCTGAAAAGAAACAGGAAGTTGAAGTAGGCTTTGATGTTCGTTTATTTGATAGCAGAATTCAGTTGAGTGGTACTGCATACTACAATCGTAACACGGATGTTATTTTGCCAGTAGATCGTGCACCTTCATCAGGTTTTAGTTCGCAGTATGACAATGCTGCAACAATGGAGAACAAAGGATTGGAATTTACTCTACAAACAGATTGGTTAAGGAAAGGTGATTTTAAATGGTCTTCCAATTTCTTATGGTCTTTATACCGCAATAAAGTAGTTGATCTAAGGGGTGTTGAATATATCTTCCTTCCTGGTGGTGGTTTTACAGATGGTTCTTCGGTAGCAGTAAGAGGTCAGCCTGTTGGTGTAATTTGGGGAACAGATTATGCTCGTAACGATAATGGTAACTATCAGTTAGATAACAATGGCTTTCCTATTGTAGCACTTAGTTCCAGTGTAATAGGTAACCCTAATCCAAAGTATCGGGCTAGTATTGGGAACACATTCAGTTTTAAAGGTTTTAGCTTATATGGTTTGTTTGATTTTAGTATAGGAAATGAAATGTGGAATGGGACACGTGGTGCTCTTGTCAACTATGGCGTAGCCAAAGAGACAGCAGTTGAGACCACTGTATCAGCAGCAGAAGCTGCCTCTATTAAAACATTTGATGGTGCAACCATTGCTGATCTAACTACTAATACTCGCATTATATCACGTCGTAATAATGATGGTACCTACACATTCAGAGGTACAGTTGGAAATTTTGGAAATGGACCTGTTGCCTTAGATCAGGCTTGGTATTTAAATTCCGGAGGTGGGTTTGGTATAAATGCTCCTTTTGTAGAAGATGCAAGTTGGGCTCGTTTACGTGAACTTACACTCAACTATACTCTTAATAATGAATGGCTCCGCAAACGTACTAAGCTTTCTTCTGTTACACTTGGATTTACTGGGAGAAACCTTGTCTTATGGACAGATTATAAAGGAATTGATCCTGAAACTAACCTTACTGGAGCAAATAACGGTCGTGGCATAGACTATTTCCAGAACCCTAATACTCGTTCATTTATTTTCAGCCTTTCAATTAATTATTAATTGAATAGTAATTTGGCATGAATTATTCTAAAACAATTCAATTTATCAATTACGACTTTTCAATTGGATATATGAGAAAATTATATATTTTTTTAGGTATTATCAGTGCTATGGTCTCCTTAAATGGATGCAAAAATCTGATAAGTGGATATGATGTAGATCCTGTAAATATTACAGACCCTTCTGTCATTGGCATTGAGCAATACTTAAGTGGAGCTCAGGTAAATCTGATTGGTGTTTATGAGGGGGATATGAGTAGGCTTACTGGACTATGGACAGGACATTTTAGTGGAGAAGACCGACAATATGTTCCACTTTCCAATTATGTAGTTTCTGCTCGTGATTTTAATAATCAATGGACTACTATGTATACTAATGTGCTAGCTAATGTTAATATCATGAAGCAAAATGCTATAGCAATACAGCATCTACAGGCATTAGGCATTGGACAGGTTATGCAGGCTATGACTTTAGGATTGGCTGCAGATCTTTTTGGCGATGTGCCTTATACTGAAGCCTTACAATATCCAATAATTGTTACGCCTAAATATGACTCTCAGGAAGCTGTTTATACAGCAGTACAGATACTACTTGATTCTGCAATCACCAACTTGGGCACAAAATCTGCTGCAGATGTAGGAGATGCAGACATTTTCTTTGGTGGGGACAAACAAAAGTGGATTCAGGCTGCCAATACATTAAAAGCTCGCTTTTATCTACATGTAAAGGATTATGCAAACGCAGTCAAATATACCGATCCATCCATTGCTATTGCTTCAGCAAGTGATAACATGATGGCTATGCACGGGCCTGATTATCAGCAAAACGCAAATTTATTTTATTCATTCTTAGCAGGCGATCGTCCAGGTTATATGGCAGGCAATGCTTATGCTGTACAGTTGTTAGATCCTGTTTCTTCTATAAGTCGTAATAATGCTAAAACCAATGAAGAAGCCCGCTTAAATTATCTTTACATTCCTGATGAAGGGTTCTATGATGTTAACTACGATGTAGGTGGTTTTTTCGATGCTACAAGTTCTTTTCCAATTGTCACTTTTGAAGAAAACACGCTCATTCGTGCAGAAGCATATGCAAAACAAAATGATTTTGATAATGCATTGGCTTCATTAAATACCTTACGCGCCTATTATACCTCAGGTGCTAATCTAAGTGAAGCTATTACAGATGACTTTGAATTTGAATATGCTCCATATACAACTACCGACTTTGCACCGGGAGGTATTGAAAATAATGATAATGTAACAGCAATTCAAGCACTGATTCGAGAAATTCTAGAGGAAAGGTATATTACACTAACAGGGCAGTTGGAAGTGTTTAATGATGTACGAAGAACTCATAATTTGCTAGAGATTCCTTTGAAATCTGGTGCATCTGAATTTCCTCAGCGATTATTGTATCCGCAAGCTGAAATCAATGCCAATGCGGCTAATGTACCTCAAGTAACGCTCTATACACCTACTACAGTAAATTCTAGTCCATACTAAAACTAGTAATGTTATAAAGTTAGAAAATCAAATCTTCCATTATTGAAGATGATTTAAATAAGGAAAGCCTTTTATTTAGCAGCTAGTGTCGCTAAATAAAAGGCTTCTTCTTTTAAGATATATTATTTTAAGTTCTATTTATTAAGTTATATGGGTCAAGGGATTTAGTCTGTAAACCCTAAACGAACATTACGTCCCTTAGGATCATTTTCGGTTTTGAAAGTTATCAGCGTATTGGAAATATCAATGAGAGGAGTACTTGTTTTAATATCATATGTTGCATCATAGATAGTAACTGTAAGCTGGCTTGTTGGTGCATCACTTATCTTCATAACAGATTTTGACACGCCAGTCGTTTTGTCAGTGAATTGCCCAATAATAGAAAGCTTATATCTGCTATCAGAACCGAATCCACCCCATGAACAGAACCCTTTCTCTTCTTCAGCCCAGCAATGTGCTACAAAATAATTACGTCTTTTGGTATATTTGAAAACCGATTTAACACAATCATATCTGATTTCTCTATTATGTATTGGGTCCCATTCAATGCAAGTAGTTTGTACTGATTCATAAATAGGTTCATCTACAATAGCCAGATCTAATTCTGCTGTTAATCTCGACTCCCAGACACAACCCGATGTACTTTCTTGTTTTTCTATCACCTGATGCTTTTGTTTTTCATAAAAGGTTGTTCTAGCACCCTTACTATCAGAAGCTCTAATTACTTTAGTTACCACAATATTTTGGCTTTCGTCTGTTTTAGAAATATAAGGAAGTTGCTTAATCTTTTCTATATTACTATCTGTAATGACTTTTAAATAGTCATAAGAGTACTGAAAAAGTATACCACCTACTTTTACAATACCATCTTTATTGATAACGGAAGCAATATCTGTACGATAGGTATTCATCACTATTTTATTACCATACAGAAACTTGAAACACATTGGGTTATTTTTAATTATTGAAGGTAATTCAAAACCTTCCTTATCAACACTTTTACCTAACTCTTCAGATTCCTTTAAACCCTGCTCGAATAAATTTCTCATAGAAAGAATACCCGTCTGAGCCTCCCACTTTTGTAGTTCATCATTTTGTTTATCTCTTAGCTCAACAAGAGTTCGTTCTAACGTAGCCTGGTCTGGAAATTCAAGATATCCATTTGGGCTAAGCTGGATTTGATTGTGTATGCGATTTAACTCAGGTTCTATTTTAGCATCTTCTTTATGGCAAGATACAAAAGCACCCCCTGATAAAAAGGCAATTAGAAATAGGCATAAAGCAGTTCTTATTTTTTCCATATTGGTAACTTTTTAAATTTAGACATATACCAATATATAAACTATTAGCCTCATAAAAAAAATATAAAAACCATACTATTTGTGATTTTATTTATTCAAAATAATTACACAAAAACTGTATATTAATTATATCATATTTTTTTTCCTGAGAACTCAAGACTTTATTGGGTTACCATATGAGTTAGGGTATATAGCGAATCCTACTATTATACCCAAGTAGAACTCTCCATAAAAATAAAGAAGTAGGGCCCTTAAAAATAGTTATACCTAATAAACAAGCCTAAATCAGTTACTGAGAAAGAATAATAGTAGTATGGTAGCAAATTATAGTAAAGAACCAATTTTAAGATAGCGCTCAACTATCATTTTTTACAGGACAGGTATTTCCATTCTACTGATAGCTATTAACAAATAGTATAAAAGTCAATAGTTGAAGCTATATACAAGCTTTAAACAGAATCTTATGCTCTCCATCCTAGTATTTATACATTGTAAAGAGATAGTATCTAATTCGTTAACCATCAAATTGAACTAATTAATTACATCTGTACTTAATGCAGTATTCCCTGTTATTTAATAAGCAATAGCTTGAATTTCTTTGTATTACAAAAATTCAACTAGCTTATTCATGAAATTTCTACAAAATCTAGTATTGGCTGTATGCATCGGAATGTGTTGTAGTTGTGTGGTAATGCATAAAAATTATGAAGCAGAGGCATCAGCCAAACGAACAGCAGGCATCATTCCTGTTTATACGGCAGAGCCAGAGTTACGTAATTATGAAGAAGTGGCACACTATGAAGCAGTAGGTAGTAATGTCACCTCGTTTAAGAAAGTACTTGCACGTGTCAGACGTCAGGCTCGCAAGGATGGTTGTGAGGCATTGGTTAAAGTTAAATTCTATCGTCAGCCAATCGGAGCCGGTCGCAAACCTGCCACATTTCCCAAGGTTGAAGCGACAGGAGTCCGTTTCACAGACCGAAATGGGCTAGCTAACAATTAAGCAAGTCGCCTACTATCGTTATACAGATCAGATCCAGTAACTTTTGATAGCCTTAAAAGAAAAAAGCCCCATACAATTTTGTAATTGGGGCTTTTCTCTAATCAGGTACTATGTTATTTTTTACTTTGGTTATAGTATTGTAACGCCTTGGGCATCAGCTTCTGCAAACGACTGATACGTGTTGCATCTGAAGGGTGTGTGGAAAGAAATTCTGGTGGTTTTTGAGATCCCTTGCTAGCTTCTGCCATACGTTGCCATAATTTAACAGACTCCTGAGGATCATATCCAGCCAATGCCGCAACATACAATCCGATTTCATCTGCTTCAGACTCCTGACTACGAGAGTGTGACAGCAGCCCTAGTTGTGTTCCAGCACCTGCAGCCTGCAAAACAATCTGATTAACCAATGTAGGGTTTTGGCCTACAACAACGCCTCCAGCCTGTAATAATCCATTGGTTACCATCTGCTGGCTAGATCTTTCACTACCATGTCGTGCCACGGCATGAGCAATTTCGTGACCCATTACCACAGCCAGACCTGCTTCGTTCTGAGTCACAGGCAATAATCCTGTGTAGACCACCACTTTTCCCCCTGGCATACACCAAGCATTTAATTCTTTGCTATCAACCAGATTGTATTCCCATTTAAAACCAGAGATAGCATTCGATTGATTTCTTTCTTTCAAAAGCTTCTCCAGTGCAGCTTGCACCCTTGCCCCTACCCTCTTCACCATATCAGCCTGACTGTTACTTACAGGCTTATTCTCTGTTAAAAATTGTGTATAGGCTTGCAGAGCCATTGCATTCATCTCAGAATCAGGTATAAAGTTTAACTGGCTTCGTCCAGTTATAGGTACCTTCTGACAACTTATAATACCTCCGACGATTGTAAGGCTTAGTAAAAATTTTGACAGTTTTCTCATGTGTTCTATTGTTATGTGTAAACTAATGAAAGTTTTACGTTAAAATTGAAGCAAAAAGTTTGCCTGAAATTTATATTTTTGTCAATTAAACAGTTTTTAGATTCAAGATACTCTTCTCTTTACATTGCTAATACCTATTGTTATTGCATTGGAAAAAGAAATTTAAAGTATCCGTTTGTTCTTTATATTCTGTTATCTGTTCCTAATTCCACTTCCTACTTTATACAATCAGATTCATGAAAATCATTGCTATCGGCCGAAATTACGTTGAACATATTGAAGAATTAAAAAACGAAAAACCTTCCGAACCTGTAGTCTTTTTAAAACCTGATACAGCCTTACTCAAAGATAATGCCCCTTTCTACTACCCTGATTTTTCACAAGATGTACATCATGAAGTAGAAATTTTAGTAAAGATTAGTAAAGAGGGCAAATATATTGAGGAAAAATTTGCGCACAAATATTATGACGAGATTGGTGTAGGAATAGACTTTACAGCCCGAGATATACAACAAAAGTGCAAGGAAAAAGGATTACCATGGGAAATAGCCAAAGCGTTTAATGGTTCAGCTCCTGTTTCGGAATTTGTACCCAAAACAAACTTTGCCAATATCCGGGATATAAATTTTAGCCTTCAGATTAATGGGGAAACCCGTCAGCAAGGTAATACAGGTCTGACATTATTCAATTTTGATTATATCATCTCCTATGTTTCAAAATTCTTTACCTTAAAGAAAGGAGATATCATCTTTACAGGCACTCCCAAAGGTGTAGGTCCTGTAAAAATCGGGGATAAACTAACAGCTTTTATAGAAGGAGAAAAAATGCTTGAATTTGAAGTAAAATGAGTCTACCATCAATACTCATTTGATAGTACAAACACTACAACACCAAAATCTAAAACTACAACAATGATCAATTGGTAAATATGTTTCCATGCTGAATCACTCTGATTCATTCAAATCATACCACTGTATGCTGACATTTTTGAATACCTTAAAAAACAGGATTTTTGTAAAAAAAACGCTTTCCGCTCCCCTCTTATATCTCTTTTCAGGCATTTTATGTCTGACCATATTATCTCCTACACAGGCACAAACATCTTACCCTAAAGGGTATTTTATGTTTCCTATCAAGCCTGGTCAGAAAAATCTACTGGCAGGAAATATGGGAGAACTTAGACCTGATCATTTTCATGCCGGACTGGATATTAAAACGGATGGTAAAGAAGGGCTTCCTGTATATGCAGCAGCAGATGGATATATTTCCCGCATTAAGGTTACACGCAAGGGATATGGCAATGGTTTATATATTACACATCCCAATGGATATGTTACTGTATATGGCCACCTCAAACAATACAACGCGATAATTGGTCAATACCTGAAAACACACCAGTATGATCAACAAACTTTTGAGATTGATTTATTACTAGATAGTACTCAGATTCGGGTAAAAAGAGGAGAAGTAGTTGCCCTTTCTGGCAATACAGGTGGTTCAGGTGGTCCTCACCTTCATTTCGAAATCCGGGATACAAAAGACAATGTACTGAATCCATTAAATTTTGGCTTTTCTGAAATCACTGATAAGATTTCTCCCATTATCTCCCGTTTAGCCTTACGCACACTCTCTATTCAAGGTAGAGTAGACGGAGAATATGGTCGCCTGGAATATATACCACAACGTCAACCCAATGGCAATTATATCATTCATAAACCTGTTTATGGCTATGGAGATCTGGGACTGGAGTTGCTAGCCAACGATTTATCAGATGGTACATCTAATCGCAATGGCATCAGTTGTATTGAGGTACAACTGGATAATCAGGTGATTTTCTCACACCATCTGGAGTCATTCTCTTTTGACCAGACACAATATATTAACACCCATATTGCTTACGAAAAATACAGGCTTTCAGGAGAACGATATCAACGTTGTTATCTCACAGATGGAAATGCACTAACAACATATAAAACAGATGAAAACAAAGGCCGTATTCATATTATGGATACCCAACCACATCTCGTTAAAGTTAGTGTATGGGATGCGTATCAGAATGTAACTCGTCTGAACTTTACCATACAGGGAAATCCGTATAATCCCTCTATACCTGCATTCAAATCTGCAACCAATACGGCTCAGGTCCAACAACAATTATTTGAGAACACACTTTGTCTGTGGGTAAACAACCCATTAGCAGGAGCACAGAAAGCAACATTCTATACAGGCAAAGATAGTGTACAGGTTCCTTCTGCCTATATAAAGAAAGGTGAAGTAGTTTATCTGTGGGATGTACGCAAAGCACTACCAGACTCAGTACAAATTGGCAATCACACCGAACCTTTCTATTTCAAGTCACTGGTTCCTTCCAATGTGAACCATTTGTATGAAGGTGATTCAATAAGCATTCTCTTTAATGAGAGCTCTCTTTTTGATACATTGTATCTGGAGACTCGCCAGCAAGGTAACATTTACCAGATAGGTCGTATGGTTGTACCTCTACGGGATTATATTGACGTCCGCTTGAAAGCAAATGTACCGTCAACACAGAAGACAAAGACATCTGTATATCTCTTACGAGGAAGAACCCCCAGCTATCAGGGAGGTACATGGATTGACAATAGCCTTAGCTTCCGTACAAAAGATCTGGGAACATTTACACTCATGGCAGATACAATTGCTCCTGTAGCGAAATGTATTATAAAAAACAGAGAACAGATTGTATGTAAAGTGTCTGATAACCTTTCGGGTATAGGAAACTACAGAGCCTACATTAATGGACGCTGGTTGCTGATGCAATATGACTACAAAACAGGCCTTTTATGGTCTGACCGGCCTCAGGATATGCCTATGTTACAGGGCGATTTTATACTTGAAGTAGAGGATAATGTACAAAATACAATAAAATTGGAAATGAAAATTCCATAAGAATTGTAATTGTGACAGATTTACACAAACTTTGCCACAGTGTCCAGACCTTGTAAGGTATTTGATGCCTTACAAGGTCTGTTCGTTTACCTCTTACAATTCAATCTTTCATGAAACTGAACATTGGAGACGAAGCCCCTGACTTCGTTAGCAAAGACCAGAATGGCAATGCTTTTAAGCTTTCTGATTATCGGGGCAAGAAGGTAGTCCTGTATTTTTATCCCAAGGACGATACTTCAGGCTGTACAGCTCAGGCTTGTAACCTGAATGAAAATCTGTCTGCACTGGAAGCAGCGGGTTATCAGGTAATTGGTGTAAGTGTGGACAATGAAAAATCACATAAGAAATTCATTACCAAATATGATCTCAAATTTCCATTAGTAGCCGATACCGACAAGCAGGTGGTTGAGCAATATGACGTATGGAAAGAAAAAAGCATGTATGGTCGCAAATACATGGGAACAATGCGTACTACCTTTTTAATTGATGAAAAAGGAATTATTACTGATATCATTGAAAAAGTAGATACTAAGAACCACTCGGCTCAGATACTGAAGTAACAGATCATCAACAGACTAAGCTTCTGAATACCTTAGCTTTTGAAAATCAAGTTTAATTATTTATCTTTTTCTAATCCGCAGATTTACTTATGGAATCCGTGATTCAAGACTCAACACCCAAAACCCTAGAAGAATTAAAAGACATCAGCTCTCAGGTACGTCGTGATATTGTACGTATGGTACATGGAGTGGGTAACGGTCACCCAGGTGGTGCTCTAGGTTGTACAGAATATTTTGTAGCGCTGTATTTCCACCTTATGAAACATAACCCTGACTTCAAGATGGATGGTATTGGGGAAGACTTATGTTTCCTATCTAATGGACATATTTCAGCTGTGTGGTATTCCGTACTGGCTCGCAGCGGATATTTCCCAGTAGCAGAATTAAGTACTCATCGCAAAATCAATTCCCGTCTGCAGGGACACCCCACTACCCACGAAGGATTGCCAGGCATTCGTATGGCATCCGGATCACTGGGTCAGGGCCTGTCTGTAGCTGTAGGAGCTGCTCAGGCAAAAAAGCTAAATGGAGATAACCACCTGGTATATGTGCTGATGGGAGACGGAGAACAGGATGAAGGTCAGATCTGGGAAGCAGCCATGTATGCAGCACACCATAAAGTTGACAATCTTATTGCAACAGTTGACTGGAATGGGCAGCAAATTGACGGACCTACTGTAAAAGTAATGGATCTGAAAGATCTTCCGGCAAAATACCGTGCATTCGGATGGGAAGTAATCATTCTGGAAAACGGAAACGACATGGCAGAACTGATCAAAACATATGAACATGCTAAAACATTAACCGGAAAAGGTTCTCCTGTGGCAATCATGATGAAAACAGGTATGGGTTATGGTGTAGACTTTATGATGGGAAGTCACAAATGGCATGGTGTTGCGCCTAATGATGACCAATTGGCTCAGGCATTGGCACAATTACCAGAAACGCTGGGTGATTTTTAATGCATAATGCTATCTCATACAACTCATATTTGAAATCGTATTTCTTCAAAAGAAAATCCTGACCGTAAAATGAAACAATTCACTATTCTAGATAAAAAAGATACCCGCAGTGGTTTTGGTGTAGGTTTACTGGAAGCTGGCCGGAAAAACCCAAATGTTGTTGCGTTGTGTGCTGACTTGGTTGGCTCACTAAAGATGGATGCTTTTATTAAGGAGTTTCCTGAGCGTTTTTTCCAGGTAGGTATTGCAGAAGCTAACATGATGGGTGTAGCTGCTGGTTTAACTATTGGTGGTAAAATTCCTTTTACAGGAACATTTGCCAACTTCTCTACAGGTCGTGTATATGACCAGATCCGTCAGTCTATTGCCTATTCTGACAAGAATGTAAAAATATGTGCATCTCACGCAGGCCTTACACTGGGTGAAGATGGTGCTACTCACCAGATTCTGGAAGATCTGGGTATGATGCGTATGCTACCAGGCATGACAGTAATCAACCCATGCGATTTTAACCAGACGAAAGCAGCAACTATGGCAATTGCAGAACACCATGGTCCGGTGTATCTGCGTTTCGGACGTCCAGTAGTTCCTGTATTTATCTCAGAAGATACGCCATTCATCATTGGTAAAGCACTAATGTTAAACGAAGGTGCAGATGTAAGTATATTTGCGACAGGTCATATGGTATGGAAAGCAATTGAAGCAGGCCATATCCTGGCAGAACGTGGCATTGATGCAGAAATCATCAACATCCATACGATTAAGCCATTGGATAAAGAAGCTATCCTGGAATCAGTGAAGAAAACAGGTTGTGCTGTTTCAGCAGAAGAGCACCAGTTGAATGGAGGTTTGGGAGATGCAATTGCACATGTATTAAGCAGCAACTATCCTTCTCCTCTGGAAATGGTAGCCGTACAGGATACATTTGGTGAAAGTGGAACACCAGATGAACTGATGGTAAAATATGGTCTTACTTCTACAGCCATTGTAGATGCAGCAGAACGTGCTATCAAACGGAAAAAAGAAGTTCTTGCCTAAAAGAATCTTTTCTTCAAATAGATATAACTCCCGGATATAGCTTATCCGGGAGTTTTTTATTTCTAGTGTTTTTTATACATTCGGAGTAATGCAAAGTAGTTCTCTTTAAATCTACCCAACAAGCCAAACAATCTATGAAGAAAGGTTACTTTATTATTCTCTTACTTATACTGCAACAAAGCTCCCTCTTTGCCCAACACACTAAGGGAGTAACAGCTAAACACGCGATGGTGGTATCTGCCCATCCGGAAGCCTCACGAGTAGGTGTGGAAATTCTGAAAAAAGGTGGTAATGCGGTAGATGCAGCTATTGCAGTACAGTTTGCCCTGGCAGTGGTATATCCGGTAGCAGGCAATATTGGTGGAGGTGGATTTATGGTATATCGTCTCAAGGATGGTTCTACAGGAACATTGGATTATCGGGAGAAAGCCCCAGCAGCAGCCTTTGAAAAAATGTATCAGGATTCAGCAGGCAACGTTATTCAGGGATTAAGTATTAATGGACACCTGGCAGCTGGTGTTCCAGGTGCAGTAGATGGAATGGCAGAAGCGCACAAGAAACTGGGCACCCTTCCATGGAAAGACCTCGTTCAACCCTCTATTGATCTGGCCCGCAATGGAGTAATACTCACCGAAAAGGAAGCCAATAGTTTGAATAATGCAAAAGAAAATTTCATCAAATACAATACACATACACCTTATCTGGTCAGAGAAAAGCCTTGGCAGAAAGGAGACACCTTATTTCATCCGGCTCTGGCATTAACACTGGAACGTATTCGGGACTTGGGCAGAGAAGGATTTTATAGTGGTGAAACTGCCAATATGATTGTACGGGAAATGCAGACTGCCAATGGAATTATCTCTCTTGAAGACCTCAAGAACTATCATTCTGTATGGCGAGACCCCATGATTGGAGACTACAAAGGATATAAGATTATTTCTATGCCTCCTCCTTCCAGTGGTGGAGTTGCACTGCTGCAATTGCTGAAAATGATGGAAAACGCAAAATTACGTAAATGGGGATGGCAACAACCTAATACAGTGCATTGGATGGCAGAATGTGAAAGACGTGTGTATGCAGATCGAGCCTCACATTTGGGTGATCCGGATTTTTACAAAGTTCCTGTCGCCGATTTGTTAAATGCCAACTATCTTCAGGAACGCTTACAAACCATACAGATGGACCATGCAACCCCTTCCAATGAGATAAAAGCAGGCATGTTTGCCAGAAACGAAAGTGATCAAACCACCCATTTTTCCATTGTAGATGCTCAGGGCAATGCTGTTTCCATTACTACTACACTCAATGGAGGATTTGGCTCCAAAGTAGTAGTAAAAGAAGCTGGCTTTTTGCTGAATAATGAAATGGATGATTTCAGCGCTAAACCAGGTGTACCTAACTTATATGGAGTAGTGGGTGGTGTTGCAAATGCCGTGCAACCGGGCAAACGGATGCTATCTTCTATGACACCTACCATTATCGAGAAAAAAGGAAAGTTGTATATGGTAGTAGGTACACCGGGAGGGTCTACCATTATCACCTCTGTATTCCAGAATATTCTGAATGTGCTCGAACACAAAATGGGAATGCAGGAATCCGTGAGTGCGAAACGTTTTCACCATCAGTGGCTACCAGATGCAATCATGGCCGAAAAAGGAGCTTTTAGTGAAGAGGCCCGTAAAGCACTTGAAGCCAAAGGACATAAGATCACTGAAGTAAATGGCATTGGTCGTGTGGATGCGATACTGATACGAAAAAAACACAAAATGGAAGGAGGAGCAGACCCACGTGGAGATGATACAGCTATAGGATACTAGGTTTTTGGTTAAGATAACCCAATATAAGAGAAAGGCGTCACCGATACGTTGACGCCTTTACTATTATTTCTGAGCAGAAGTTATTGAAATTGATTCAATAATATTTTTATATAACTATCTATATATCAATACCTAAGGGAAGTAAAAAAACATTTTGTTTTAGCATTACTGAAAATATTTTATTTGTTAGTGTATGGAATCTGAGAAAGGAAAACATCTTTTTAAGAAAAAAAGATAATTTTTTTTCGCACTATTTTCTCTACTCACTATAGTTACTTACCACTATGAAAAAATACGTATTTTTAGCCTTCCCAATTATCCTTCTTTCGTGTAGTAATGGAGAAAGCAGTCACTTTGAAGGTGGGCTTTCAAAAACTGAAGAACAGACTGCGGATCTTATGATGTTACCTGCTCCTCCAGAAGGTAATGTTAGTACTGTTAACTTCAAGGAGATGGAAGTCATATCTGATAATACAGAGCTAGCTGTCATCCAAAAGCAAATTATTAAGACTGCACAGATCCGTATACAGGTAGAAAAGGTAAAAGAGAGCAAAGCAATTGTCAGCCAGTTAGTACAAAAAGCAGGCGGCTATCTGGCTACCTCAAACGAATCACGAGACAATGCGTCCTATACTGCTACATTTGTCATCCGAGTACCTGCAGCCAAATTTGAAGGACTGTTGGAAGAATTACTCAAGCAGGGCATTTTTGTAGAGCAGAACAATGTAACGGCTCAGGATGTAACAGAAGAGTTCATAGATATACAAACCCGGCTGAAAACCAAACGGGCACTGGAAACACGTTATCTGGAGTTATTGAAACAAGCCAAGACTATGAAAGATATTCTTGAGTTGGAACAGGCCCTGCAAACAGTACGTGAAGAAATTGAATCCAAGGAAGGTCGGCTTAAGTATCTCACCAATCAAGTAGGCTACAGCACGATTAATCTGGATATCTACGAACAAGTACCTTATGCAGCGGTACCTGAGATTGGCTTCTGGAGTAAACTCTTTGCAGGTGCAGGCAATGGCTGGAGTATCCTGCTACAACTGATCATTGGTATAGTTACATTATGGCCTCTGTGGATTATATTGGCTCTTGGAGTATGGATCTCACGTCGCATATATATAAAACGTAAACTTCGCAAAGAAGCGCTATAGTACAATCCTATTTAAGAAAACCAGAAATAATCTATTTATTGATAGTGTTGTAAAATTATCAAAGTTCTGATAGTACTGAGAAAATATCAGAACTTTGATATTGTTAAAAAAGTGTCAGAGTCCTGATAGCCTTCTATCGCCCCTTTTCTTATTTTCGAAAACAAACCATTGTACCAGAACCAGACTTATACCAAATGGCATGTGGGATTTATTGATTGCACACTTTACCCAACGAAATATTCAACTCAATGAAGAGCAAATAGCACTGATACAATCTGCCTTCCATTACAGAAAATTTCGCAAACATCAATATATTCTTCAACAAGGTGATATTGCAAGATATGACACATTTGTAATCAAAGGCATACTCAAAACGTATCTGGTAGATGAGAAAGGTCAGGAACATATTATAAAATTCAGTCTCGAAGACTGGTGGGCAAATGATCTTTATAGCTTTCATACTGAGTTGCCTACCAGCTATACAATAGATTGTCTGGAAGACAGTGAAGTTTTACAGATTACCCGAAAAGATCAGGAAAAACTGATTGAAAGAATTCCTCAATTGCATCAATACTACCATATCACATACAGAAACTCCATTATTGCCTACAATCGTCGGATAGCCTCTTCATTATGCAACACCGCACTAGAGCGTTATCAGGAGTTTATTATTCGATATCCGCAGATTGAGCAGCGGGTTTCCAATCATCTTATTGCTTCCTATCTGGGTATTACGCCACAAAGTCTGAGTCGCCTGCGAAAACAAGCTTCAGGAAATTAACATAGGGTAACGAAATTACTTATCCTATGTGATCGTTTCTATATCTCACCTTCACCAACTTTGCAAGTATATTATACACTAGGAAATTATACTTATGCAAGTTGAAGTACATATTGTCAATGCGTTTACCCAGCAAGGTAAAGGTGGAAATCCTGCAGCTATTGTATTAGATGCAGATAATCTTTTGATCAGTCAGAAACAGGAAATTGCGACCAAAGTTAGGCTTTCCGAGACTGCATTTGTCAGTGCATCCAGCATAGCCGATATCAGGCTGGAGTTCTTTACTCCTACCCGGCAAATAGCCCATTGTGGACATGCCACAATTGCAACCTTTGCTTATCTTAAACAACGGGGGACCATCACACAGGTTACGCAAGCCACTAAGGAAACCATAGATGGGATACGACAAATACGATTCCTTAAGGATGCTGTATATATGGAACAAAAAGCGCCCCACTATACTTTTCCGGAAGCAAGTGATTTGCCCATTATTTATCAATCGCTGGGGTTATCTCAATACTATACCTTGAAACCTGCGTTAGTGAATACAGGTAATACTTTTCTTATACTGGAAGTGCCTGAGGTATCTGTATTGGGACATATCACGCCCGATTTCGAAAAAATTGCGGCAATCTCTGAAAAATATAACTTAGTCGGATATTATGTATTTGCTAAAAGTCAACAAGCAGGTATAAATGCGACTACACGAATGTTTGCTCCACTGTATGGAATAGAAGAAGAGTCAGCTACAGGTATGGCAGCGGGTCCACTTGCTGCATTTCTATATCAGTCAGGTGATCGCAGAGGAAAATATACAATTGAACAGGGACGATATATGAAACAACCTTCTCTCAGTCTGATTCATATCAACCTTGAGATACAGGATGATCAGATAGAATTATTGTATGCGGGAGGACAGGCAACGTTGGTCGAAAAATATACAATAGAGATCTGAGAGAGCCCTATAGATAACTCATCTTACCTAATGATGTAATAGAAGTTTAGTATATCTGATACGAGCTATCGTGTCAGGGTAATTTTAGACTGGCGACATACACCACCAACAGGGGGATTTTGTTTGGCAATACTAACAGTAACAGATTCTATATGAGGATACTTATAATAGATTTTGTCCAATATACGCCCTGCCATATTCTCCAGTAAATGAGATTGTATTTCCATCTCCTCTTTTACAATGTTATAAAGCACTTCATAATTTACAGTCTGGCTCAGTTTATCTGTTTGTGCAGGCTGAGTCAGATCTAGTGTTACAGCCAGGTCTACAATAAAACGATTGCCTACTTTACGTTCTTCTTCATAGAAGCCGTGGTAGGCAAAAAACTCCATTCCTTCTAAAGCAATAATGCCCAAAATGTATTACAAATTTAAAATGTGTAGTTGATTTCCTTCAAGCAATTACAATCCTGTTATTTAATCTCATCAAAGAACGAAGCAGGTCCTTTTGAAGGGGAAGAGTCTTCTTTCTTCTCAGTTGCAGGCTTTGACTGATTCTTAACCACTACACTACCTTGCAGAATAGATATAGGTGTTGATGAGGCTTTGGTCTCTGCAGGCTTTCCTGTTGCTACAGATTCAGGTTCTCCGTTTTTAGTGGCAGTATCCCATGTATTCTGAGATAGTGAAATAGTGCTTTCCTTGGGTTTATTCTCAAGAGCCTCCCGAACTTCCCGTATTTTATCTTCAAAGACATTCTTATTTCCTTTTTCAGCAACCCGGTTGATTCGATCCAAGGTGTCGCTGGCAATATTTTGAATTTCTTTGATCAGACTTTCTTTCAGTCTTTCCAACTGACGAAAATCATTCTCACGGCTTTTGAGTTCAGTTAGCGTTTCTTCCAGCTTGTTTCTCGACTGATTTTCTGCATCCTGAATCATTTTCTGTGCTTTAGCACGAGCTTCATTTAATAACAAGTCAGCCTGGTTACGGGCTTCGCGCATCTGTAAATCTGCAGAACGGTTAGCCTGCTCAATAAGTTGAGAACTAGTATCTTCAGCAGTTTTTAGTGTTTTATATAATGAGGTCTCCACATCGCGCATCTTCTGTACCTCTTTTTGAGTCACCTCCAGCTTTATACGATACTCCCGATTCTCTTCTAATACGCGTTCCCACTCTTGTGATAAGGATTGTAAAAATGCAATTACTTCATCTTTATCATACCCACGCAGCATTTTTTCTGCAAAAACTTTCTGACGTATTTCGATGGGTGTTATTTTCATAGGTTGCTGTGCCTGATTCAGGCAGTTTATATAAAATTTCGTCGTTTAAACGCATTCTTTATGTGGTAAAGCTACACTTTTATATATAAATATCCTATTATTTTGGCTTTCTAAAGGGTTTATCGCTCTAAATCAGGGCAAATCATCGATTGCCCATATAGATAACGTACGATCATCGCTGGCTGATACTAAACGACCATGATAATCTGTCCAAAGTAATTTATTAACAGAGGTTCCATGGCCAGCATGACGTGCTTTATCAATAACTTTCAGTAAACGAAATGAAAGAGCATCCCATACTTTAATGGATTTATCCATACTGCCTGTCGCAAAATAGCGTCCATCAGGATGGAAGGTAATATGGTTGATAGCGTACATATGTGCTACAATGGAATTGTACAGTGAATACGAAGCTCCAACATCCCATATTTTCAGCTGAGCATCACGACCAGCACTTACTAGAAGTTGTGAATCAGGCGAGTAGGCTACTGTAAAAACAGAGTTTGTATGTCCTTCCAATGTATGCTTCAATGTTAACGTTTTCAGATCCAGAATCCGGATCTGGTGATCGCTGTACCCAACAGCCAGGTCGTTGCTTTGTATATTTATAGCCAGACATCTGGCACTTTTATCGGAGAGTTTTAGTTGTTTTCGGATAGTTAAGGTTTCCTTGTCCAGCATGATCACTGTACCATCTCCTGTTGCCACATAGACATATCCGTCCCATATCTGAATATCAAAAATAGCAGATTCGGTAATTTTAACGGAGCCTATCTCGTTCTGTGAAACTAGATCTATTACATGCAATCCATCAAAGTTCTGTCCAATCCAAAGTAATTGCCTTTCTTCTTCAAAATGCAATGCATAGACAGAAGCACCAATCTGTGCCAACAGCTTTCCCTGATCAGGATTTTGTAAATCCCATTGAACAACTAACCCATCACCAGCTGCTGAAAAAAACTGATACGAGTTTGCCGCCTTTTCTATGGCATAGACACAATCTCTGTGACCTGTAAAAGTTCCTACCTTATTTACTTGTATTCTATGACTCAAATTTTCCGACATTTGTGTTTACAATACTTGATAGGGTAAAATTAATCGTAATTGTGGCTTTCTTCAAAACTATACCAATCAGTTATCTCCGATAAATAAAATATTCGTTCAATTATGCCACAAATCGTAAGTATAAGTATTTTTACCCCGAAAATGTTCCTTTATTCATATTTGGCTATAAGTTATTGTATACACTGTTTTTTTCTGAGAAAAAAGTAGCACATTCGTGTTTTTAGCCCTCTTCTTACCATCTATATGCCTTTGTCCAAAAGTGAATGTATAAATGATAGCTGTATCTGGGGGATATGGGAGATCAACGAAACACTGGAAGAATTATATCATCTCTGGCATCCTAATGAGCATGATAACTCCTACCTGTTAAGCATTAGCCATGAAGGACGCCGCAAACAAACCCTAGCTTCTCGAATACTTGTACAATATTTATTACATCATTGGGAAAAGCCGTATCAGGGTATACTCAAAAACTGGCAGGGCCGTCCACTGTTGGCAGAACATGAATACTATGTATCGGTAAGTCATACTGAAAGATATGCAGCAGCTATTCTGCACAAAAGTTCTCCAGTCGGAATTGACATTGAGCCGGTTAAAGAAAAAATGCGTAGGATAATCCCCAGAGTTTTATCACCACAGGAATATGAGCATGCACAGGATGATATTGAAAAATATTGTGTCTACTGGTGTGCCAAAGAAGCTTTATATAAGTTGTATAGCCAACGCCAATTAAGTTTCAGAGATCAGATTTATGTAGAAAATTTTGATATATACGAAAATGGTACATTATTTGGTACTGTTAAGGCAGATACACACAACACTTCGTATACAATCTTTTATCAGAAAATTACTAGTTTTATAGTGGCTTATACTTTTAAAGGTGAAATCTCTACGTAGCTTTATATTAACACTGAAAGCAGCTCTGCTGCTTACTATAATAGCCTCTGCTCAAACACCTGGCAAGATTGAGAATTTTACGTTAATCAATGCGATTAACCATAATTCCATTTCATTGTCAGACTACAAGAATGAAAAGGCAATTGTACTGATTTTTACAAGCAATTACTGTCCTTTTGCCAAACTTTATGAAGAGCGTATTCAAAACCTGATCTCTCAATATCAGGGAAAAGGAGCACAATTTCTTTTAATTAACTCCAATACTTCTTTGGATCATCTTGATGACTCAATAGAAGAAATGGCAAAATGGGCAAAAGAAAAAAATGCAGTAGTACCATACCTTGCGGATAAGGAACAAAAAGTAGCACTGCAATTTAAAGCCACCAAAAATCCGGAAGTCTTTGTATTACAAAATACAGGAGAAGGAAACTTTATTTTAAAATACAGAGGCGCGATCGACGATAATCCTCAAGTCGCTCAGGAAGCTACTGCGTTTTATCTAAGAGACGCTATTACAGCTGCAGTCAATCGGAAGAACCTTTCCTATGCAGAAAAACGTCCTGTTGGATGTGCTATACAAAAACAATAACCTTGGTTGTAGATTAAAACGGTATATTCTATTTCTGATCTATTCAACTAAACAGAATATACCGTTTTTTCACATAAATCTCTGTTCTTATTTAGGAAAAGAGAGAAGCTAGTCCTATTCCCAGCAATACCAGAATATACATACTTACTTTAATAATTACTAACCAGGCAAATACATTTCCGATAGTACGCAGAATACTTTTTTGGGGACGATTTTGCTTTCTTGTATCTTCTGCCAGTTGCCATCTGGCTTCTCTTTCCTGATTACGTTGCTTACGTTCTTCCTGAACTTTTTCGATGTCCCGCTTAAATTCATCTTTAGCAGTCTGCCATTCCTGCTTTATCTCTGCTTTGGTTTCTTTCCATTCCGCTTTCTGCTCTGCTCTCCTTTGTTCAAATGCCTCCTTTTCCTGCTTTCGAATTGCTTCTTTCTGAGGATTGGTTTTAAACACTTTCTTTCTGAATAGTGTAAATATACTTAGCACACCTACTACTAAAATGCCAGAGGTTACGATAATACCCAAAGCAAGGCCACCCCATATCCAGCAGGATAAAACCACAAATGATACAATACATAAGAAGCTTTCAGGTATCACTATTCCAGTAGGCTCTTTTCCTCCCTGAGCTAATCGTTTCCTCTCTGGGTCATCAACTATAAGCTGGTCTGAGACCTTTGTAAGCAATAAAATCAGTGGAGAGAAATATAACGATAGCTGCATCTTCACTGAGATTGCCATAATACAGGCACAAATAATTTGTATCCACAATCCATACCCCTGCAACAAATAAAAACATCCCGCCCCCACACTTAACCGGATTAGCCACCTGCTCCATTTGGGTAATATACCAAATAGATAAGGTAATTTGATTATGTAAGAAGTTACATTGCGGAAAAGCCAGTTTTGATGCTTTCGGATAGTTAAAGCATATACTCTTGCCTCCTCATTAGAAGGATCTAACTGCAAGGCATTCTGGAAATAGGAATAGGCTTCATCAAACCGCTTTTGTGTATATAGAATCTTACCTATGTAACATATTACTTCCGATTGATCAGGACCTAGTGAGAGAAGTTTTTTCATTACTTCTTCGGCTTCTTCTCTCCTATCATTATGACTTAGTGCCCAAGCACGTAATAATAGACAATGAAGATTGTCTGCATCAAATGTCAGTCCGGATGCTGTCACAAGTAATACTTGTTCCCAATTTTTTTGGAAAACAAAGATTTCCGCGAGTATTCCATAATAGATGGGTTCTTCAGGCTGTAGTGTTAATGCCTCACGAATGGATTTTTCAGCTTCAGTATTTTTCTGAAGGGTTAAATGAAGAATAGCCTGAAGATAGTGGACGTAGGCATCATTGATTACCAATCCTGCTAACTGTGAAACATACTTTTGTGCTTCATAATATCTCTGTTGCTCTATTTCCTTAATAGCAAGTACTTTTAATACTTCTGCATCTTCAGGATCATCAACAAGGAGTCTCCTTAATTCAGCTTCTGCCAAATCGTATCGCTTCAGATTCTTAAGAATTCTGGCTTTGCTTAATATGTTGTTTCTCTGTTCAATATTCATAGCTCCGGGCATTTTACCCTTAATAGAGCTAATTACAAGAAGGTATCCTAGTATAGGAAAGCCAGGAGGGTAACAAGTGTAAGTTTTATAGGATGTGCATAAAATATCAAACAAGCTCACCTATTTTCTATAAAATGAGAAAACAGATGAGTTCGTATGTTACACTTCTGGTATAAATTATTTATTACGCTTTTTAAGTTCGTTCAAAATCTTCTCATAGGTAGATTCCAATGCATCATCAAAACTGCCTAACTGAGTATTGGCAGAAATATCTGTGGCTCTGCCATGTAAACGAATCTCTAAATTAAATTCTTCTGAGTTCTGTTCCTTTTTCAGGAAGACCTCTGCATTTGTAAAAAGTTCCGAATAGTTATTCAGTGATTTGATGCGGTTATAAATACGATTCAGAAATTCATCATCTGCCTCAAAATTCAGCATATGAATATCAATTTTCATAAAAATAGAATAAGTATCTCTTTTGTTTGCTCGGTATAAATGCTGTTATAAGACTACTACAGTCATATATTGCTCACAGGTCTCTGCACAATAATGACAAATTTCGGCACATTCTCTACAATATTCAAGAGAATGTTTTCCACACTCTTTTTCACAATCCTTACAAATATGCACACATAATTGCAATAAATGGTTCCAATGCTTTGATTCTCTTGAAATTAATTTCAACGTCAGTGAACAAGCATCTGCACAATCCAGTGCAGTAGCAATACATGTACGTACCAAAGGCGTATCTGCTTCATTCAGGCAACCTGTTGCGCAACGCTCACAGCCATGAATACATCTGGCTAGTGATTCTACCAGGGTGTTTAAATTCTGTATAGCCATAACTGATGTGGAATAAGTGAGAAACTACACCAATAAGAGCAAAAAATTATGCCTTACATCCCAAAAAACAGAGATATAATCCTAATTTATTTCGCTTTATTGATTTGTTTATATTACTATAGTCTGCTCATCTTAGTTATCCTATTCATCATTGGCATTTATACTTTAAACTGTCACAAAAAAATTATACCTATAGATTTTTTCAGTAAATAGAGCAACTCTCCCTTTGTAAAAACAATTTCCTTTTAACTTTGTTCCTGAATTCTACTTAAGACTCATGAATAAAGACGCAAAAATTAATTTTATTGAAGAATTACAATGGCGTGGCATGCTCCATGATAAAATGCCTGGTACTGATGAGCAACTAGCCAAAGAAATGACAGGTGGATATATTGGGTTTGATCCAACAGCAGCATCTTTACATATCGGAAACCTGGCAACTATTATGCTTCTGGTTCACTTTCAACGAGCAGGTCACAAACCGTATGCTCTGGTAGGTGGTGCTACAGGTATGATTGGGGACCCTTCGGGTAAGTCCAAAGAACGAAATCTGCTGGATGAGAACACATTACAAGCCAATCAGGCAGGTATCAGAAAACAACTGGAGAAATTTCTGAAGTTTACAGGCGACAATGCTGCAGAAATGGTGAATAACTACGACTGGTTTAAAGAAATTGGCTTTCTGGAATTTCTGCGTACAGTGGGCAAACACCTGACTGTAAACTATATGATGTCCAAAGACTCTGTTAAAAACCGTCTAGGAGAAGGCAAAGAAGGAATTTCATTCACAGAGTTTTCCTATCAGTTGTTGCAAGGTTATGACTTCTACTGGTTATACAAGAACAAAGGAGTACGATTACAGATGGGTGGCTCTGACCAGTGGGGTAATATTACAACGGGGACAGAACTAATCGGACGTATTGACAATGGCAAAGCCTATGCATTAACAGCACCTCTGGTAACTAAAGCAGATGGAACTAAATTTGGCAAAAGCGAAGGTGGAAACGTATGGCTTGATCCAGCCAAAACCTCTCCGTATAAGTTCTATCAGTTCTGGTTGAATGTATCCGACGATGAGGTAAAACGCCTGATTCGTGTTTTTACTTTGTTGGATAAAGACGTTATTGAAAGTCTGGAAGCAGAACATACACAAGACCCTGGTAAACGAGTGTTGCAGAAAACACTAGCCAAGGAAATTACTTGTATGGTACATTCTGAAGAAGATTATCAGAAGGCAGTAGAAGCTTCTGAAATTTTGTTTGGCAAGAATACTACTGAGATTCTGGCTAAAACAGATGAACAGACTTTACTGGAAGTATTTGAGGGAGTAGCTAAAGCGCAATTATCAAAAGAAGAACTTACCAATACACCCAATGTACTGGATTTCGTATTCGCAGTTGCAGAAAAACAAAAAAGTCTGAATGAAAAACCATTATTCCAATCCAAGGGAGATGCCCGTAAACTGATTCAGGGAAATGGGGTAAGTATTAATAAAATCAAAGTATCAGATCCTGCACAAGTTGTAGACTTCCCATTGCTTCAGAATAAATACCTTCTGATTCAAAAAGGAAAAGAATATTGCCTGGTAACGATTGATTGATTACCCGTTTTTATCCAGACGTCACAGGAGTCCTAAACCTCTGTGACGTCTTTAGTATCTATACTCCCTATTCTTACTGTCATGAAATCTGTTCTACACGTTGGGTTAGACCACGCAGCTCCTGTTCCTTTACACACAGATATACGCTCAGGGCAGTTTGAAGGCTTTGAAGTGGATCTTTTGCAATGCATAGCCCAAAAACTCAATTGCCATCTGGAGTATAAAATTATTTTGTGGAAAGACATTCTCGAAAAACTCGAACAGAAAGAAGTAGATATAGTCTGCTCTGCTGTCACTGTAACAGAATCCCGCAAGAAAGTATTGGGTTTCACCAACTCGTATCTTGACTTCCATCTTGGGGTGGTCAGTCGTAAAGATGGACTATTAGACAGTATAGAAAAACTATCTCAAAAGAAAGCAGGTGTACGCATTGCCACAGAAGCAGAAGACTACATTCGGCAATACCTTAACCCATTCTCGGTATATACATCCGACAGTAACGATGATTTATATACCCAATTACAGGAGGGAGCCTTCGATTATCTGGTAGACGATACTTCCATTGCAGGCGCTTTTGTTGAGAAACACCCTATCCTTTCGGTTAGCTTAATTCTGCCAGATACAGAGTCATCGTATGCTATTGCGTTACAGAAGGATAACCACTCACTCAGGAACACCATCAACACGATTCTTGACGAATTAAAACAAAATGGTACGTATGATATGATGTATCAACGCTGGTTTCAGAATATATTATTGTAACACTTACTAACATCATCTGGATTGCATATGAATTCCTATATTGAACAACATAAAAATCGCTTTTTAACAGAATTGATTGAATGGCTGCGTATTCCGTCGGTATCAGCGGACAGCAAGTACAAGGATGATATACGCCGTGCCGCTAATTTTGCCAAAACACAACTGGAAACAGCCGGAGCTGACTTTGTTGAACTATGCGAAACTGCCGGAAATCCCATTGTGTATGCAGAAAAGATCATAGATTTTAAACTACCTACTGTTTTGGTCTATGGTCACTATGATGTACAGCCTGCTGATCCGATTAATCTCTGGAACTCCCCTCCTTTTGAGCCTATCATTCAGAAAACTGCCTTGCATCCCGATGGGGCTATCTTTGCCCGTGGTGCCTGTGATGACAAAGGTCAGGTGTATATGCATATCAAGGCGCTGGAGGTGATGTTACAAACCGATTCTCTGCCTTGCAATCTCAAAATTATGATTGAAGGAGAAGAGGAAGTAGGGTCTAAAAACCTGGAGTCTTTCGTCACAGCCCACAAGGACAAACTGAAAGCGGATGTAATTCTGATCTCCGATACCAGCATTATTGGTAATGATACACCTTCACTGGAAGTAGGTTTACGAGGACTAAGTTATGTAGAGTTAGAGGTAACAGGCCCTAACCGGGATCTGCATAGCGGAGTATATGGTGGCGGGGTAGATAATCCAATCAACGTATTGTGCCAGATGATTACCTCACTGAAAGATGCCAATGGGCACATTACGATTCCAAACTTCTATGACAATGTGATAGAACTAACAGCCGAACAACGGGCAGAACTTAATCAGGCACCATTTGATCTGGAAGCATATAAGAAAGACCTGGGTATTGACGATGTATTTGGTGAAGCAGGTTATACCACCATTGAACGTACAGGTATTCGGCCTACACTGGATGTAAACGGTATTTGGGGTGGATACATAGGTGAAGGAGCCAAGACAGTATTACCATCCAAAGCATTTGCGAAAATCAGTATGCGCCTGGTACCTAATCAAATCCCAGATGAAATTACCGAATTATTCCAGAAACATTTCGAAAGTATCGCTCCTAAAACGGTTAAGGTACAGGTGCGTCCTCATCATGGTGGACATCCGGCTGTAACACCTACTGACTCTACTGCATTCAAGGCAGCCAGCAAGGCATTTGAAGAGGCATGGGGTAAAAAGCCAGTTCCAACCCGTGGTGGTGGCAGTATACCTATTGTAGCCTTGTTTGAAAAAGAGCTAGGTCTCAAAACAGTACTGATGGGATTTGGTCTGGACAGCGATGCCATTCACTCTCCAAACGAACATTATGGTGTGTTTAACTACCTGAAAGGCATCGAAACCATTGGATTGTTTTACAAGCACTATGCGGAGATGAGTAAATAAGATAAATGGGTTGTCAAAAAGACAGCCCATTTTTTTTCAACTATCTCTCAGTTAGGATTTACTTTAACAAATATGACAGATCAAGATAAGTTACTGTTAGTTAGATTTATTACAAGAATGGGTATGTATATTCCTGAGAGAAACAAATCCAATATAATCAGTTTTGTATATGGCTATGAAATAGGAAGGAATGGAGAGTGTAGCTTTACTAAGCTGCTTATAGAACATATGGAAAATAAATATTCTATTCCTCATAGCTCCGCCAGTTGGATAGGACAAATTCATTTTTATGCAGAAAAAAAGAAGTCATCTTGGGAAAGCACATTTAGACAGATTAGTCTTGAGATAATCGGATCAGAAGAAAATGGAGGACTAAATCAGGAAATGCAGGACACAATCAAAACTTGGATTCACTCTCTGATTGGCAGGATAGAAGCCCAAGGAAACCCATGGTTTAACCAATGGTGGGTTGATGAATGGAAGACAGTGGTTATGACAAAGAAAAATTGGTTTAAAAATATGTGGACACCTCAGGAATTTAAGATTATACAAGCCATTACAAAAGAAGTAAGTAACAATAACGTCTTTATGATTGTCCCTAAAGAACCACTTTTGAGTCTATCTGAAAAATTCAGACATTTAGAGAAGCAATAAATATCGTAACGATATTTAGATTTCTGCCGGATCAAATACCATACCGGTGCAAAGACAAAACTTACAGTTTGTACGTTGCAGAATATCATAGTTGCAGCAAGATTGACATCCTTTCCAGTATTGTGTATCTGCGGTAAGCTCTCCAAAAGGCATAGGTTTAAAACCTAATCGTGAATTGATTTTCATTACTGTCTTAGTGGTTGTAATGCTAAATATCTTTGCATCCGGAAATAGTTGACGGCAACGCCTAAACAGTTTTCTTTTGAGTGCTTCAGCGATTCCTTTATTCCGATAGTGAGGGGCTACTATTAAACCTGAATTAGAAATAGATTTTCCGTTGTCCCATACTTCAAAATATCCGAACCCAGCCCAATCGCCATTTCTATGGGTAGCAATAAAGGCTTTGCCTTCTTCCATTTTATGTAATATATCTTCGGGCAAGCGTTTGGAAATACCTGTTCCTCTAACTAACGCACTGGTTTCCATAGTCTGACAAATCAACTCAGCATACTTTTTATGTTTGATTGAGGCTATTTCTATTTTAAATTCAGTATTCATTTCTATTTTGGTTAAGTTCAATTGGCTTCTGATTAATGTACTATTATGGAAGAGAAGCCCGTAACTGGCTGTAGTATTCTTTTCGAAGCTGAGGAAGCAATAATGACCGAAGTACAGATGAAAGAGAATTGTTCTCATCCAGTAAAGTGGACAGAGAGTACAGATACACATTGCTAACAGCACTTCGAATCTGGGCATCAGAGTGTTGCAACAAATCTTCAGCCACCATAAAACACCTTCTCACATCTTTAAAATGATAGGATAAAGCAAATGCTTTCGTTTGATCGGCCAACTCCTGAATAAGCGTATAGATATTTTCACGATCGGACTGACTGATTGTCTCTTCTTTATTTTCAGATTCGGAAGGTACACTTTGCCATAAGGCAAGTAGAGGAATAATAGATTTCATATTGTATTCTGTTTTGACAATCTATATCCAAACCTCTTGCCAAATTGACTAGTATACAGATAACTAACTGTCTATCAACACATATAAACAATAATTATAGAGATAGAAGCAAGTACATCTTTTTCAAAATGAAAAAACCTTTCTGTTTTGGAAAGAAAGGTTTCTAGTTAACAGAGAGGTATGAGATGTATCATTGTACTCAAACTAATCTCATAGGCTACAGGCTTCCTCATTTTGATCTGACCTGCTCACGAAATTCGAGTGGAGATAGATCAGTCTTTTTTTTAAAGAGCTTATGTAGAGATTGTGGATACTCAAATCCCAGCTGGTAAGCAATCTCAGCCACACTTAGTTCAGAAAGACTTAATAACTCTTTTGCTTTCTCTATTACCTTTTGCTGAATATGTTGTTGTGCACTTTGTCCAGTGATAACCCGTAACATATCACTCAGGTAATTACGTGAAATATTTAACCGATCAGCAAAATAACTCACTCCTGGCAAACCATGTAGCTCGGCATCTTCATTCTCAAAATAGGAATCCAACAGATTTTCAAAATCGATGAGCAGACTGTCATTCCCTTGCTTTCGGGTTAAAAACTGTCGATGATAAAAGCGATTACAATAACTCAATAACAGTTCTAGTTGTTTGATAATCACATCTTGAGAAAAACGGTCTACCACAGCAGAATATTCCCGTCTGATGTCTTCAAACAATCGCTTAATAATATGTTCTTCATCTTCTGATAAGTGCAAGGCTTCATTTACTGCATAAGAGAAAAAGCCAAACTGATGAATTTCGCTAGCCAATGAATAGCCTTGAATAAAGTCCGGATGAAATACCAGCCACTGTCCTTCAAGCTGCCAGTCATCTCGTATTTCCGTCACTACTACCTGCTTTGGAGCAAAAAATGTCATTACACCTCTATCAAAATCATAGTGGCGTTGGCCGTACCTCATCTTCCCCTCAAAGTTTTTCTTTATAGCAACACAATAGAAATTATAGGCAACAGCTTCCAATGCACTATCATCAAAACAAGTAATGTCCTCAAAATCCATAATGCTGATTAACGGATGCCTGGGGCTGGGTAGCTTCAGTAGCTTATGCAATTGGGCAATGGATTGGATGTTATAAGGTTTCATAGTATATGCAGTAAAGAAGACAACTATATTGGCTCCCAGAAAAGGGTTAATCAAAATTGGTAGAAAGCGTCAGATCTTTCCATTTCTCAAAATCTGCTTCCTCTACCTTACGCTGCTTTGTTACCAGTTCATATGTGTCAGGTCCTACCAACAATCGAACAGGCGGTTGTTCCATACGGCTCAGGTTAACAAGGATCTGAACCAGCTTTTCAGGATCACCCTCTTGCTGTCCGCTAAACTGAGACCACATCTTCTCTGCTTCGTCCACACCATATACAGCAATCCTGTTTTTAACATACATAATAGAGTCCATAAACTCCGTCCTGAACTGGCCTGGCGCTACAACAGTTACATGAACTCCGAACCCTTTTACTTCCTGTGCCAGAGCCTCCGAAAGACCTACTACACCAAACTTGGCGGCATTGTAACTGCTGGCCTTCTCAAATCCAACATATCCGGCATTGGAAGAAATATTGATTATATGGCCGGATTGGTGCTTTCTCAAATAAGGCATGACATTCCGTATCACATTGACAGTGCCAAATAGATTGACATCCATTGTTTTCCGAAACTCTTCATCTGACATTTCTTCCATACTTCCTACCAAAGAATATCCAGCATTATTAACGACTACGTCTATACGACCAAACTCCTGTACTACACGATTAATAGCTTCTTTTACATCTTTATCAGACGTGATATCCAACTCTACCGGAAAAAGATTCTCGACATTTGTGCCTACCTTCTTTTTCAACGCCTCTACATCCCGTGTAGTAGCAGCTATCTTATCACCTATGGATAAGGCAAACTTTGTTAGTTGTAATCCAAGACCTTTGGAAGTACCTGTAATAAACCACACCTTTTGTTGTTCAGTATTCATATAATCCACTTTATAAGTTAGAACTCATTTTGCGGATACAAAATTGAAAAAATAATTTTTGTCAGAAGTAGCCCAATTACGGAGAAGAGTGTCTGAACTACAGATAGTATAGTTGTGTTATCATTTGTGTAGATAACACTAATACAAAAGGAGAACCTTCCGTGGTTCTCCTTTTGTATTATCGTCTCGTTATTTTCAGATTCTTAAACTCTCCATCAGAGCCATCACCTACCCATAACCCAATTTTTCCGTCCTTGCGATCATTAAGCTTCTTGATAGTAAGAGAGGCAGTTTTGACATCGTTTACATAGACCTGCACTGTCTCGCCTACCACCTCTATGCGGGCATGAAACCAGTTATTAGGATCTGGAGGAGAAATAACAGCTTTTTCATAAACTCCGTTTCGCTCTTCCCTTAGTTTAGACCATGTATATACTGGATGGCTGATATACTGTACAGCATGGATTCTACGTATAGAGTCCTTTGCATGAAAATTAAATGGGCGGAAATAAACAGCGTCATAGGTTGAGTCATTTACTCCATGAAAGGCAACACCTAAAAAACTACGTTGTAATACATCTTTTCCCTTAACGTCTATTTCTATTCTTCCATTACTAAAAGTAATACCATTAAGCCAGACTATGCCCTCCCGATCTTTCTCATTCAACTTAACAGCCATCTTATCATCTGATAAATAGATTGTACGATTATATACAGTTAGTTTCTTTTGTTCCAGAAGTGATGCCAGATCATAATTAGTAGTCTTTTGTGCTTGTACAAGAGAGGGAACTATCCCAAATAAGGAATAGGTTAACCAAAGTAGACAATGTTTTTTCATAAAGTTGCAGTGTTAAATAAGGAAATAACAATGGTATGCGAAAAGGAGGTGAAATGCAACTACCTGACTCCTATATAACTATAAAAATCAGGTAGTATATAAACATTCATAAAAAATATTTTTACTGAGCAGTCCTTTGAGCCTGTGCTGAGGCTGGACTTTGCCCAGGAATCACCATTGGTTGAGCAGGTTTTATTTTATCATAGTCTACTACACCTGTCTTTTCAGCCCACTTACCATAATCAGCCGACAGTTCATTTACTATTTGTGGATTTTGAGCTGCTACATTTTTGGTCTCGCCACGGTCACTCTCCAGATCGTATAGTTCACACTGATAAGCTGGGAAGGTGGAAACAATCTTCCATTTTCCTTTATGTACAGCCCTGTTACCAGCACGTTCCCAGAATAATGGCTCTCCACGGTTTACTTCTGAAGCTTTTCCCGTCAATACAGGTACAAGGCTTTTTCCTGCCAGCGGATTGGCTGTTACCCCATTATAAGTAGCAGGGTATTTAGCTCCTGCTAATTCATAAAAGGTTGGAGCCAGATCAATTAGGTGTCCTGTTCCTTTTACCAGAGAACCAGCCTTGATTTGTTTAGGAAGCCAGGCAATAAAAGGAGAACTAATACCGCCTTCATGCATATTGTTTTTGTATTGGCGCAAAGGAGTATTCGATACATATGCCCAGTTTTGCTCCTGGTAGTCATAAGACCCTGGTGAACCAATAGGACCTGTGTTACGCTGTGGTTTACGACCAATACCTGCAAATCCTCCCTGAGCCCCATTGTCCGAAATAAAGACAATCAAAGTATTGTCATCCTTTTTCAGCTCTTTCAAGGTATTTAGTACACGACCTATACTCTGATCTACCCGATCCAGCATCGCTGCATATACTTCCATTTTGGCTTTCCAAAGTTGCTTTTGATCATAGGTTAGATTATCCCAGAGAGGCACTTCCGGATCACGTTCTGCTATATTTTGATTGGGTTGCAATATGCCCAGTTCTCTCTGGCGGGCCAGTCGTTGTACTCTCAATGAATCCCAACCAATATCATATTTTCCTTTGTACTTCTCAATATCCTCAGGCAATGCCTGTAACGGCCAGTGAGGTGCATTGAATGCCAGATACAGGAAGAATGGCTTATTGGTCTTATTTTGATCTTTTAAAAATTCAATGGCATTATCTGTGATTGTATTGGTCAGATATTCACCTTCTTTCAGCTTCAGTTTTTTGTTATTTTTAATTAGTACAACAGGAGGAGCCTGTCCATATTTGCCAATGTCAAAATAGTTGCTGGCACCTGATACAAAGCCATAAAACTGCTCAAATCCCCGCTGATTAGGCCAGGCAAGACTATCCTGTCCCAGATGCCATTTACCTGACATAAGAGTACTATACCCATTTTGTTTCAGCACCTCGGCCAGTGTCAGCGACTCTTTGTTCAGATATCCCTGATAGGCAGGCAATCCCAGATTCACATCAAAATATCCTACACCTGCCTTGTGCTGGTATTGCCCAGTCATCAGAGAAGCACGGGTTGGGGCACAAATAGAGTTATTGTAAAACTCCCGGAAACGAATGCCTTCATTAGCTAGCTTATCCAGGTTAGGGGTTTGGATCTCAGAACCATAGGAACCAATATCCGAATACCCCATGTCATCGACCATAATCAGTATAATGTTCGGCTTAGCCGATTTCTGTGCAACTGCCAGAGACATAGCTGTCAGGGCAAATACCAGAGAAAAAAAGAATTTCTTCATAATGAACTACCATAAATTAGATTAATAAGAGGTTGTGGATGTATTGTAGAGATATTTGCTTCTAAATAAAATTGTCGCATCTATGATACCTTATGGAATCATCTGTTTCCAGCGGGCAATAGCTGGATCATTAGGATATAAACCTGCATATTGCTCACTATAGGAACGCGCTTCTGCAAAATTTCGGGTTTCGATTAGCCATTCCACCAACAAGCTAAGCAAGTCTCCATTGTTAGGCAGATGCTGTAAAGCTTGTTTTAAAGCTGCAATCCCTTGTAGGGGTCCCGCTTTATCATGTAAAGCTACTGCGTAAACATAGGCATATTGTACATTATCTGGAGAGAGGCGAATCGCTTCTTTCAGTAAAGGAAGTGCTTGGTTTACATCTCCCAGACGAACGTAGGCCAATGCCAGTGCATACCGTAGATCAGCTCCTTTGGGAACAAACTCCAATCCTTTATTCAATGTCTCTACAGCCAGCACATCATTCTTTGTCAATCGATAATAGTCTGCCAGGTTTACATACCCTGCTTCAAATTTCCGATCCAGTTCGATAGCTTTGAGCAACCAGCTACGGGCTTCGTTCCATCGTTGCTGACGCAAATACAAAACACCAAGCTGTGAAGAATTGGATGGAAAATCAGAATGTAAACGCAGAGACTGTTCATACTCTCCCAACGCCCTACCCCATCGCTGACGGTCTGTATCATTCAGTTGCTCTGCAGGCATATCAGCTAGTGTAGCTACCGTTTCCATACGAACCATACGATTGGCATCATCCAGCAAGGCATTGGCTAATCGCCACCGTTCTCCTGGTTCTACTGTCTCAAGTAGTTTTACAGCCTCTGAACGTACTTTTGGTGCAGCATCCTGCATCAGGAGCTGTGCCAGAGCTATTACTTCTGGCCTTGCTTCTCTTCGTAACAAAGAGAGAGAACTAGCTCTAACGATAGCAGATTGTTTTGTATCCTTTGCCAGCGTCATTAAAGCCTGGTCAGCATTGGGTTTGCCGGAAGAAGCCTGATGGAAGGTATTTGCCCAATGAGGTCTTTGTCTCCACTCATTGCCATACCACTTATCCAGTGCGTTTGCAGCCCACTGATTGTTCTTTTCTGTATGACACGACACACAGGCATTCGGACTTTGTGTAGTCATGCTCAGATCCGGACGTGGCACCTGAAAGCTGTGATCACGACGTTCGTCTACACCCATATAGGTACGGGTGGGCATATGACAACTTACACAGGAAGCGCCAGCCGTAGCTGTCTGATGAAAATGGTGCTTGGGTGTATCAAAGACTGCCGGACTATGACAACGCCCACATAATGCATTGTCAGAAGCCAAAAGCTTACCTGTATGTGCATTGTGACAATCTACACAGGTAACTCCATTGGCATACATCTTACTTGCATGAAATGTATTCCAGACATATACTTCATCGTGTTGCTCACCTGTAGCCCAGAACAAAGGCTCTGTCAAAACCGCAGGATTATGGTGCTGGGTAAATTCATCGGCAGGAGAGGCATTCCATCCATCTGTCAGCTGACTACTACGGGCATGACAGGCGGCACATACATTTTCAATAGCGGGATTAGGTCCTTTAATCCGATGTGCAATAGGTGCATTATCAGCAAATTGCCAGTCACTAGCCCAGCCAGATCGCAGACTAAAAGCAAAGCCTTTTTTGGCATCTGTTTCCTTTGAAGCAGTTTTACTCCATTCGATATGCCCGGACGCAGGTCCATGACAAGATTCACATCCTACACTCAACTCTTTCCATTCGGTATGATAAGCCTTTTGTTCAGGGTCCCAATTTTTCTTTAGTGCGGTCGAATGGCATTCAGCACACATCATATTCCAGTTCTGGTAAGGTCCAGTCCAGTGAAGCTGATCCTTGAAATCAATTTTTTCGTCCGGATACATATGAAACCATCGCTGTCCGCCCTCCTCTTTCTTGCGTGAATCCCAGGCAATGGGAATAGCCTGCATACGCCCTCCCGGAAACTGAACCAAATATTGTTGAAGTGGGTATACACCAAATGTGTAACTTACCTTGTATTCAGTCAGTTTACCGTCTGGTCCATCGGTTTCGATAAAGTAATCATTTCCCTTTTTATAGAAACGACTCTGTATAGTATTATACCTGAAAGTAGCCTCATTGAAATTACCCAACACAGTTTGTGCATTGGCTTCCTGAATAGCTTGGGCATGATGTGAAGAATTCCACTGTGTTTGTTGCTCAGCATGACAGCTTTGACACTGTTTACTACCAACATAGGTTGCCAGAGATACATTATTAGTGAAAGTATCAGCTTGTTCTGCATTCTCCTTCTGTGAACAGCTTATCAAGAAAAAGGAATAGCCAACACTTAACACAATAGCTGTTATTCCTATCCATAAAGTTTTTCGGGAAGACAAGCTACTTTTAGTTAAGGTCTCTGTAGGTTTGCTTGTAAACTCTGTTTTCTTTTCTTTGTTGCTCGTTTTGCGCATTGGTTTTCCTCTATTTCATTCCCACAAGGATATAGAATTATATATCTCCATCTAATTATAGATCCTTTCAGGGAATGCTTGTCTTAAAATTCCTTTTCTCCAAATTCACTTTCTGTAAACTTCAGTTTTTTGCTTAGCTTATTAAACTGGTAACTGAAATTAAGTCGAAACACATCTACTTCCTGAATATAATTCGTAGATGTATAAAAATTGCTACCATGTGTTGTCAGTCTCTGTTCATTAGAACCCAACATGCCTAAATCTATGTTCTGCCATTGCAGACTTACACTCCCCTGGCCCTTCCACAAGGTTTTCTTTAGTGTAGCACTGGGTATCAGAAAACGAGAGTCTTCTCCCTGAGCTGTCACCGTGCGGGAAGTATAGTTTACATTTACCTGGAAAGTAAGAGAAGGAAAAACTCTGATAGTAGTATTTCCATTGACAGAATAATTAATGCTGTTTGTTTGCACAGCCGTATTAAATACTCCACCCCGAATGGCATACTGGTATACATTTCCTCCAGCAAAAAAAGTCCACCATTCGGCAAGTTTCAAATCCAGGCCTGCTTCAATACCATACGATGTAGCCTTGCCAGCATTGGTGTATGTACGAATCAGAATGGTATCGTTGTAAACAGTATTGACACGGTTAATCACATGTTGTACACCCCGGTAATATACATTCGCAAAGACAGAATGAAATCCTATATTTTTAACAACTCCTATCTCTGCCAGGTCTATGTATTCAGGTAGCAGTTTAGGATCACCTACTTCCAGTACTTCAGAGTGCCTTCTCGCCGGAAAAGGGTTCATCATATTGGAAGTAGTATGTACAATCCGGCGACTATATCCTGCTTTCAATTTAAAGTCCTTCGTGATAGTATAGAGCAAATTGGCAGAAGGAAACAGATTAACCCGATTAAAAGTATAGGGTGTAGAGGTACTCTTATCTTCTAATGTACGATCAATAAACTCCGTTCGTAATCCAGCTGTATAGCTGAGTTTGCCTATCTCAGCAGAATACTGTCCATAGAGAGAATGAATATGTCGGATCAGTTTCACCTCATTGCTCAAATCCTCCCGTACCGACCAGGTTTTGGAGGAGGGGTTGTATTCTCTGTATGTAAAATCTCCTTTATGCAATAAATACCGATACTGATATCCGCCTTCAAATTTTCCTTTTTTCCCAATTGACTTACTATAATCTGTTTTAAATCGAAATCCATCCAACGGATTGCTTTCATCCATAACCGCCTGGTTATATAATTGAGAATGCAACTCTGGATTTACATCTTTGTTGTTTGTAGGTCCACCCAGAATGGTTTTCTCATACAGAGCAGATACTGTCAATACAGATTTATCGGAAAACAGATGAGAATAGTCCAGATTCGAAACAACAAAATCTCCTCTGCGTTCACGCAGATTCTGATTGAAGTAATCAAATGAATTTAGCAGCTCTCCTGTTGCTTCGTTGCTTCGTTGCTGTTTATAAAGGATGTCAGCCTTCCGAAACTGACTTTTTTTGCCTGCATAGAAACCAGCTTCAAGTGTATTGGAAGGACTGATCTGATACGAAACCACTCCTTTTACAGAATAAGAATAGGAATAATAACTTCTTTCTCCCAAAGAAGGGAATGTTGTATAGATAGTATTCAAATATGTTTTAGCTTCTCCATCCCGGTACCCGGCAATATCATCACGTTTGTAATTGGCACCCAACGACACATTCCACTTAGCCTTTTTGTAGTTGGCAGTTACATCTCCTCCAAAACGGACAGGCCTGTTTTCATTGCCATAGTCCTGTACACTAGGCAAACCTATCTGAGCATTTGTCAGAATGTAATAACCATCTGTTGCCCCTTTTTTAGTGGTAATATTGATGATACCTGATTTTCCATCCGGATCGTATTTGGATGAAGGAGTAGTAATAACTTCCACATTTTCTACGGTATTGGCAGGAAGTTGATTCAGAATAATGCCAGGATCAGACTGAACTGGTTTTCCATCCAGTAATACAATGAAACTGGAAGAACCCCTCATCGTGATATCACCTTCACTATTAACAGATATAGACGGAAGATTTTTCAGTACATCTGTGGCTGTTCCTCCCTGAGCAGACTGAAACTGTGCAGCATTGTACACTTGTTTATCAATATGATGATAAGTAGCTGCTTTTTCTCCTTTAATAATGATCTCATTCAGTAAAGCAGGACTAGCTTCCAGGGCAATCTGGCCTATAGTATAGACTTTATCTCCTGATATAGTTATAGGAGGTACCTTAAAAGGTTTATAGCCTAAAAATTGTACAATCATATAATATCTTCCAGCTTTTATGTCTGTAAGAGTAAATGTTCCTTTTGCATCAGCAGCTGTTCCTGCCACCAGTGAACTGTCTTGTAAACGATGCAATGTAACAGTTGAGAACTCCAGAGGATGTAATTTGTTTTTGTCTACTACACTACCCTGAATAGACGTCTGTGCTACTGTTTCCTGTAAAAGGAGTACAAGTAAAAATCCTATATAAAATACTTTTTTGTATATATAAGGTATCATATTCTGACAGATTAGTTATACCAGGTATTCTATTCATTGAAAGGAATAAACAGATGCTTTTTTACGCAGCTTCTCTACAACATCCGGATAGGAGGCTGCTACATTCTTCTGTTCAGATGGATCTTTTTCCAGATCAAATAAGAGTCCCTCTCCTGCCGGATCTCCTGTTTTCACGCCAGGAAACTGATTGGCTTTTGCCTGTTCAAAAGGAGCAATGATAGTTACGCCATCAGGGCTACGAGGATCTATCCAAGTTGAATCTGAGGGTAACTGTGCTGACTCAGGAGAATGTATATGTAACTTCCATTTGCCACTACGTACAGTATACAATTTATCCGTATAAAAGGAAAACAGTGCATCGTGCGGTGTTTTCGTATTGGATACGAACAAAGGAAAAATGTCTTTTCCATCCAGTACATGATCTTTGGATAATGGTATACCTGCCAGCTTTGTCAGAGTAGGAAATACATCTATTACTCCAGCTGGCTCTTTGGATACATGTCCAGACTTTATATGTCCCTTCCATTGCACAACAAAAGGTACTCGTATCCCTCCCTCCCAATTCTGAGTTTTCATACCACGTAATCCTCCTGAACTTCCTCCAAACCAGGGACCATTGTCTGATAGAAAGATCACAATTGTATTTTCTTCTAGATGGTGTTCATGCAACTTTTTCATTACCTCTCCTACAGACCAATCCAGTTCCCGAACAGCATCAGCATACAGATCACCTTTGGTATCAGGTGTATAAAATTCTTCTGATACTGCCATTGGCTTGTGGGGCATTGCATGAGGCAGATAAAGAAAAAAAGGCTTATCCTTATTTTTGTCAATAAACTCCAGTGCTTTTTGTGTATAGCGTTTTGTAATGGTAGTTTGTAATACCGGATATTCTACTACTTTATCGTTTTCCATTAACACAACCGGACGCATATCATTGGAATACGGAATTCCATAATATTCATCAAATCCATGACGGCTGGGAAAAAACTGTGGTTTATGCCCCAGATGCCACTTTCCAATGATCTTTGTGGCATATCCAGCTGATTTAAGAACTTCACTCAGAAGTAGTTCATTATCCGCAATCCCTACATCATCTCCTCCTCTGTATGTCTGAAAACTAGCTCTCACTTTTTCCGGATTCGGATTGGCAGTCATTCCATGACGTATAGGATACCGACCTGTTAGCAATGAAGCACGTGTTGGTGCACAATACGGTGTTGGTGTATAAAAATCGGTAAGCTTAGCCCCTTGTGCAGCCAGTTTGTCAATATTAGGGGTCTGCCACTGTGTTTGACCATAAGAAGAAAGATCTCCATAGCCAAGATCATCAGCCAAGATCAGAACAATATTAGGTTGAAGGGCTTTTTCAGGTCTTTTTTCTTTATTTGTAAAAGACAACAGACCTAGTCCTAATACTATGATTGTACTACCGAAAAAGATCAGTAAATATTGTTTCATCAGGATGTGAGTGGTATAGATTGGTTTAAATATATCTTCTGTCTATTGCTTGAATAGAGGTTTATTGGTTACTACCAATACGTATCCTCCAAATGTTGCAACAGTTTGATAAAAAGTACTATCAGAAAAGACTTAGTGTATGTTTGGATACATAAATAAGTATGGCAGAGAGATAGATAAATAATATCCTGCAGTGTAAATCCCTAATTACTAAAGATTTTGTTTGGTGGCGACAAAACCCTATTAAATCCATAGACAAATGTAATAGTATGATTTTTATTTCCAATCATCCCAAAAGAATTTTATTTGAGTTAATTGGAAATAAAAACCACAAGAAAGAACGATTACAGATAGAAGCTTATCAATCCATTTTTTCAGTGAACAAATGCCTCTGTAAAATTCCTGGCAGCACGGACATCATAAGTATCTGCAGGCTTTTCAGGAATCAGTTTTTTGGCAACAGGAATAGCAGGTATAGCATCTTGTCCAAATGTTTGCAAAACATTTAACGCTTGTAATCGCACAAATTCATTCGGGTCTTCCAGGCTTTTAATCAGGGTCTTGATAGCACTATCCTTTTCACCTGTATGAAACAAGGCTTCAGCAGCTGCAATCTGTACTGCAGGTTCTGCATCATTTAATAATGCAGTTAACTGCACCTTTGCTGCTGCACCAGCTTCTTTCAGTACAACACATCCTGTAGCAGCCCAATATTTCACAACCGGATCAGCATCTGCGAGACGCTTAATAAGTCCATCTTTGTATTTAAGATTACGTGAGGATGCCCAATCTGCTGTTTCCTGAATCTTATCCAGTGAAAAATCATCGGTGCGAGCATAGGTATACAATGGTCCCTGTGCTGCTTTTCGTGATAGAATCGCTTCAGGTATAAATCCAACATCCTTACTCTCCTTTATGTATTTCTGATTGGCTTCCCGAAAGCGAAGCAATACTTTTTCATACTGGGGCTGAGAAGCCAGATTAGTGATATTATGAGGATCGTCTTCTATGTCATAGAGTTCCTCAGCAGGCTTGGGCAGCCAGAAACGGGATTGTACTTCATTTAAACGACCTGCCTTGTATTCCCTTTCCCAGGATTGCATTGAAGGGGCTTTCCACAAATAATCCAGATGCTGACCATAGATTTTATGCGGCAAATAGTTACGGATGTAGCGGTATTTCTTATCCCGAACGGATCTAACCATATCAATGCATTCATCCATCCGTCCCCTAAAAGCAAAAGCATATTGCCGGGGAGCTTTTTGCTGTCCTCCTAAAAAAGCTTGTCCTTGCAGATATTCCGGTACTGGAATATTCAATAGGCTAAGAATGGTAGGTGCAAAATCCAGAAATGTAACCAGGCGATCCGTTGAAGTACCAGCCTTACCTGATGCCAGATGAGCATACTTCTTTGGAAAACGAATAATCAAAGGAATATGTAGCCCCGATTCATACATAAAGCGTTTGCTGCGACCTAATACACCTCCATTGTCACTGTAATAAAATACAATGGTATTTTCATCTAAACCTTCCTCTTTCAGTTGTTGGAGTAACTTACCAGCTTGTGCATCCATTGTCTCAATCTGGTCATAGTATTGAGCCCAGTCGTGTTTAAATTCAGTGGTAGGCGGATGGTAAGGTGGAAGAGGAACTTTATTTGGATCATGATGCAGAGAATCTTTATACCGATGAATGGAACTTTCATGGGAGACATTCAGATTAAACACAGCAAAAAAAGGCTGTCCGGCTTTCCTGTTTTTATATGAAGCCTTATCACTGGATTCATCCCATGTCTCCAGCTGGTCTACTGTATTGTAATCCTTTTTTGCATTGTTAGTGGTATAATACCCTGCTTCACGCAGATATCTTGGAAAAAACTTCACAAAGTCAGGTACTGGATACGTACTACGCATATGTTCTGTCCCCATAGCAGGCGGATACATACCTGTAATGAGCGTAAATCGGGAGGGGGCACATACAGGTGCAGTAGAAAAAGCATTAGTATATCGAACACCCTCTTTAGCTAGTTTATCCAGGTTAGGAGTTGTCGCAAAGTTATCTCCATAACAATGCAGTAGAGTTGTATTGTCTTCACTTACAATCCAGAGAATGTTCGGTCGGTCGGTTTGTTTTTGTGCCTGTACAGTCAGTGTTACTACAGCAAGCAACACACATAGGATATTTTTCAGGTTATGCATGTCTTAACTAAATATAAAATAGTTATAAATTATATCGATCTTCCACTCCATCAAATTCGTTCCGATAATAACCAGTGCTAGGCCATAATGGCTTTACCAGTCCTTTCTCCCACTCATTCAATGTCTTTTGCAGGTCTTTTACCTTCTCAGGATAGGAAGCCGCCAGATTGTGTTTTTCTTCTTTGTCCTTGATTAGATTATACAAGGCAGTAATATTATCTTTTTCATTCATTACAAGCTTCCATTCACCTTTACGAACTGCTTTGTTTGAGCCAGCACGCCAGAATAAAGTCTCATGTGGAGTTGCAGAATCTGGTTTAGCAAGAAAAGGAATCAAATTGACACCATCGTATTTTCGTCCGGATGGCAATGCAGAACCTGAAACAGCAGAAGCTGTAGCAAAAATGTCCAGTGAACTAACAGGTCTGTTATCTGTAATTCCTTCCGGAATATGTCCTTTCCATTTAACAACGTAAGGCACATTGATTCCACCATCATACAGTGACAATTTGCCTCCTTTCAAAGGTGCATTGCTGGTAACATCAGTATAGGTAGCCCCACCATTGTCACTCAAAAACACAATTAGAGTATTGTCTTCCAGACCCGCATCTCTGATCTTTTGGTGTATCTTTCCAATAGCCCGATCCAAGTACTCAATCATGGCATAATACACAGCTTTATTCCGATCGACTCCTTGTGCTTCGTATTTTTCTATATCCTTTTTGTAGGCTTGAAAGGGAGTATGTGGAGCATTGAATGGAACATACAGAAAAAATGGTTTCTCACGATGTTGATCAATAAACTGTACAGCTTCTTCTGCTAGCTGGTTAGTCAAATAGTCTTTGGTGTGTATAATTTCATTTCCTCTTCGAACAAGAGAATTGCCTTGTCCACCTAAATCCCAGATATGTGAATCCATCACACCTTTGTGATGAACATTCACCAAGCCAGGACTTGTCGTATCTGTATACCAGGCAAATGCTTCATAAAAACCATAATGGTAATCAAAACCTCGCTTTAGTGGCAGAAAATCCTCATTGCTACCCAGATGCCATTTTCCAATGATACCTGTCGCATATCCGTTTTTCCTAAGCAAATCGGCTATTGTAATCTCGCCCAGCGGTAATCCCTGCCGAGCTACGTTTTCAGGTGTAGGGATACCTGTATTATTGGCAAACTCTAATTGTTGCTTATCAATAAATAACCCCGCAAGCAGTTGCTGCATCCGATTTTTCGGGTAGCGATTCACAGGTTGTAATTCATGTCCAAAGCGTTGCTGATAACGACCTGTAAGCAATCCTGCACGGGAAGGACTACAGATCGCAGCTGTAACATATCCTTCTGTAAAGGTTACGCCTTGAGCAGCCAGGCTATCAATAGCTGATGTCCTCACAATTTTATTTCCATATAAGGAAATATCCGTCTTGCCGAGATCATCGGCTACCAATACCACAATATTAGGTTGACGTGCCACAGGTCTGGAAGCAATAGGAGCAGTCAGAAAGGTATTCTTTTCCTGAATAGCTTTTTCATCAACAGGTAGATCATAGTCATGAGAAGCCAATGGATATAACAAATAGCCCAGTAGTATGGCTAGTCCTATACCTATGATCCCAATTCGTCGAATGGTTTTTGATCGTTTTGAGCGAGGTTGTATTACAGGTGAGGTCATGTTATTTGGAAAGCTGAAGTTCTAATTCGAGTGTTTTTTGAATGGCATGTGCAATCTCTTCCAGAAGCTGCGGTGAAGTTGTCGTTTCATCATCGGAAGGCATATGATGAAAGGTATGCCCATAGGCAATACCAAAGAAACGTTTGTATCCATGTGCCGAAACCACACTTAATTCTCCTAAGGCCTGCTCTTCGACTTTCCATCTTTTTCCTGGCTGCCCTTCAAATCCAGACAGAATACTGGCCTCCATATTTTCACTATACATGATATTTCTCAATGGATCTACCGTATTCAGTTTGGTTCCTCCCGAGGGAGAGGATTTCCACTCACGGGTAGCGATACCAGCCCCCAAGTGTAGCCATAGGTGCACATCTTCTGGCTTGGGAGCGTATTGGCCAATAAATACATGAGCTCCTGTATTATCCAGTTCATGCCCTGAATTGGCTGTAAAAAGAAAGGTATAAGGCAAATTCTGTTTACTAATCCATTCTGCCAATGCATTAAAAACAGCTACTCCAGGACCTCGTTCACCACCACAGGTAAACCATCCGCTAATCGGTGTAGAGATAATCACATATTTTTCTCCCGAACCAATCTTACCTAGTACACTTCGCGCCTGTACAGCTTTGATTGTACCTTTTATTGACAAGGTAACAGGTGTTTTCTGAGCAACCACCTTTAGTATATGTGCTGAATCTTTAGGAGCTATTATCACCACAGGCACTTTCCAGGGTTGCAGATCCCTGGTGGTATTATAAGCTACGATCTCTCCTACTTTATTAGTAGAGATAGCAATGATTGCCTGTGCACCTGCATTGACTACAGAGTCCAGTGCTTGAATAATGGATTTTGTGATTTGTCCACCCGGAGGCAACCGGACCAATGCAATTTTATGCCGGATGTCTGTCTTTGCATTGCCACTCAAATCGACAACCTCGCTTTTCACCTTTACCGCCGGATCTTTCACATACCAGAGAGGAAAAGCCTCTACAGAATGACCTTTGATATCCACTGCCGCCTTCTCCAGAAAAAATTGCTTTACAGGAAAATAGGTAAAAGAAGTCAGAAAACCATTTATCTCAAGCCTCTTTTGTATCCAGGTAGAGGTTTCAATATCACCCTCTGAAGCTGTACGATGAATACCAAATGAAACATATTTCTTTACATCTGCATATAGTTTCTCTCCCTGAAAAGGATCTGTAGATTGGGCATGCACAACTTGTGTATATGCTCCAATCATACAAATCCATAGATATAACAAACGTTGTTTGAGTGTAGTATTTCTCATAGATAATTCATCGCGTATTGGCAGAAATCAGCTTTACAGTTTTCCATCCTTTTTCCAGCGTCTGTTTAAGCTGCTGCTGAATGGTGCTATAAGCAGATTTTCCAGCCAGATTGGTAAATTCATTGGGATCTTTCTTCAAATCATATAACTCCACTTTATCTGTACCCCACTCTGTATATCGATACTGTTCTGTACGTACACTCTTGCCCAGTACCCCTTCATGCACAACCTCTGAAAATACAGCCTGTTTCCACTTTTTTTCAGGAGCATTCAGCAAGGGTACAAAACTTTTCCCTTCCAGATCCGAAGGAGCTTTCAAACCAGCCAGTTCGGCAATGGTCGGATAAACATCTACATATTCAATAAACCCTTTAGCTTCCTTTCCTTTCACTGCTTGTGGTGTATACAAAAGTAAGTTTCCATGTGTGGCTTCTTCAAACTGGGTTTGTTTATGCCATAGTCCTCTGTGTTCTCCATTATGATAGCCATGATCTCCCAGAAAAATCACAATAGTATTGTCCCATAGTTTGTATTCATCCAGCTTTTGCAGCAGTTTACCTACCTGTGCGTCCATAAAGGAGATACTGGCATAGTAGCCTTTAATTTTATCTATGGTTTCCGGATCCGTCAGTGGGTCAATTTTCGTCAGCGCAATAGGTGGAATATCATCCAGATCATTGGCCGGAGAAGTCGGTACTTTTATTGAAGAATTTTTGTACAGATCAAAATACTTCTTTGGCACATCATATGGCGCATGAGGTCGGCGAAAGCCTGTTGCAATAAAAAACGGTGTATTGGATTTTACCCGTTGTTCCAGAATAGCCAGAGCTTTGGTAGCCACTAATCCATCTCCGGTTTGCTCATCTGCTACATTCAGAATAGCCCATTCCTGATTGGCACTACGGGCAGGCGATGTCTTTGGATCATGTGCCAGACGGATTACTTCGGGATCTTTTACATCAACCAGTTCATTGTACTGAAATGACCAACTGGCAGTGTCTATATTGAAGTCACCTTGTGGTATCCCATCTTTTACAAATCGTTGAGAATGGAAAATCTTACCAATCTGTGCAGTATAGTAGCCGTTCTGTTTAAATAACTGCGGCAGAAAAACAGTAGATTGTAGATGCGTTCGAGGAGGAGTATTATTATCCCTTATTCCAGTGGTAGCAGGTCTCTTACCACTCAACAATGACGTCCTCGACGGGCTACACAAAGGATACTGACAGTACGCATTTTTAAAGTTAACAGATCGGGCAGCCAGTTTATCCAGATTAGGGGTCTGTACAATGGGATGTCCATTGTATCCTGACTTGGTATTATAATCATCTGCGTAAATCAGCAATACATTAAGCTTTCCGGATTTCTTTCCCTGTTGTGCAGATACATTACAGGAGATCAGCAGAGCAACCAATACTAGTACTCTGCTAACAAAATATAACATCTTCATAACTCTTATCAGGATTTGTTTTTGAGAGCGTAACCTTTGTGAAGTAACTCAGCCAGTTCTTTTACTGTAGCAGCCTGGGAACTTTGTTTTGCCAGATTATTAAATTCATCCGGATCAGTCTGATGGTCGTATAATTCAATTCCTTGTCTGCCTTCATCCCATTCCGTATATCGATATCGTTCTGTACGCACACTGCGCCCCATTATGTCTCCACGTCTCACCTGTGTATAGGCAGGTTTGTCCCAGGTAGCGTTGGGATTTTTCAACAACGGCACTAAACTTTTACCTTGTAAGTCTGCTGGAGGAGTCAATTCACAGAGTTGTGCCAGTGTAGGATACAGATCTACTAATTCTACCGTACGGAGAGAAGCTTTTCCTTTTACACCACCAGGAACAGAGATAATCAAAGGCACTCGTGCCGAATTTTCAAACAAACTCTGTTTCATCCACTGTCCATGCTGCCCCAAATTGTATCCATGATCACTCCAGAGAACTACAATTGTATTATCTCTGAGTTTCAACCGATCCAATGCATCCAATACTTTACCTACTTGTGCATCCATAAAGGAAATAACGGCATAATAAGCCCGTTGAGCTTCACGTCTGTCTGCTTCATTCAGGCCCCAGTGTGAAGGTTTTGTAAAAAGTGCCGGCTCAGGTATGTCCTCTAAATCATTTTCCTTTTCTTTAGCCAAGGTAACTTTCTCAGGAGAGTACAGATCAAAATATTTCTTAGGTGCTACATAAGGTGTATGAGGTCTGAAGAATCCTACTGCCAGAAAGAAAGGTTCGTTTTTCTTTTCTTCCAGCAGTTTAATCGCTTCTGCAGCAATCAGGCCATCTGTCTGTTCCTCATCTGAACCTTCATCTGCCCGCCACGATAAAGCACTTCCCAGGTTTCGGTCAGGCGTAAGATTTTTGATTGTCGATTCTGCTACTTTATCCCGACCTTTCGGATTGACGCGGTGGTGCCAGGACAAGGAGTCATCCAATCCATTGGTACCTATTTGACCAGGAACGCCATAATGATATATCTTTCCTACACGAGCACTATAATAATGGTTATTCATAAAAAGCTGTGGCAGTGTTACTACATCCGGAAGATTTTTACGAAAGTGCGTTTGCAGTTCATAAATTCCTGTCACGTCTGGTCTCTGCCCTGTCAGTAGAGAAGATCGGCTGGGACTACATAGGGGAAACTGTGTATAGGCACGATCAAATCGGACTCCTTGTTTTGCCAGTCGGTCGATGTTAGGTGATTTTACTTCTTTACTTCCATAGCAGCCCAACTCATTATTCAGATCATCAACTGCTATAAACAAAACATTGTATTTAGGTTTAGACTGAGCATATGTCAGCGATAGGTTCCCAGCAAAGACAATGAATGCCAGGAAATAAAACTTTCGAAAAAAGGATGTTTTCATGTCAGGAATGTAAGGATATACAATAGGTTAAGGTTGAAAGGAAACTAACTTACCATCTACGAGTATTTCTGTAACCTTCGGACTTTTCCACCGAGGAGGGGAAAGTTCTTTTTCCCATTGGGCAAAATCATGACGCAATTCATTGACCACAGCAGGAAGCTGTGTAGCCAGATCGGTTTGTTCACAAGGATCTTTTTTCAGATCATATAGAAAAACAGTTTTGTCTCTGTCATTTTCCAATAGCTTATAGTCCCCCTTACGAATGGTCTTTACAAATCCATTGCGCCAGAATAAGACAGGATGCGGACTTTCAGGATTATCTCCTGAAATAAATGGCCATAAGTCTACTCCATCATATTTCCGGTCAGCAGGTAACTTTGTCTTTGTTGCTGCAACAAAGGTAGGTAGCAGATCCAGGGTAGAAACCGGATGTTCGTATACACTACCCGGTTCGATCTTGCCAGGCCATTTAATAAAAAGAGGAGTACGAATACCACCTTCATAATGTGTGAGCTTCCCTCCTTTGAAGGGCAGATTCAGATTTTCATATGTTCCATCATACACTGTTTTTCCTTCACCCTTTTCTCCGGGTTTGAGACTGTGATACGTAGAACCATTGTCACCGGAGAATACTACAATGGTATTTTCTTCCAGACCAAGTTCTTTGAGTTTCTGTGTGATACGTCCTACAGCCTCATCCAGTCCAAGTACCATTGCCAGCAGTACTTTCTGTTGTGGATCACGGATTTTATCTAACTGTTTATAATCTTTTGTTACAGCCTGTAGCGGTGTATGAATAGCCCCAAAAGGTACATACAGAAAAAAGGGGGTGTCTTTGTTCTTTTCCAGAAAAGCTTCAGCTTCACGGGCAATGGCATAGGTCTGGTATTCTTTTTCATCAACCAGTTTGCCATTACGGAATATTCCTGTAGCAATAGGGTCTCGTTGCCACTGATATTTTCCTGTTGAAGAAGGATAATGATGATATAGTCCGTTTTCATCCTTAAATGTCACAAAGTTCACATCTGATGAATCAGTATAGTACAAAGAAGAGCCTCCATACCAACCCCAGCTATAATCAAATCCTCGTTGATGGGGACGATAGCCATCATAAAAGCCGGCATGCCATTTTCCAATAATACCTGTAGTATAACCGTTCTGTTTCAGGATCTGGGCTATATTTAATTCACTTTCCGGGATACCCTGTGTCTTTACATCCAGCGAATCAATACCCAACTTTTTCAGATACTCCAGTCCACCATCTCCTGCATAAGCAGAGTTATAAGGATAATGCAGGTGATTTTCGGAGCCAAAACGTTGTTGATAACGTCCTGTAAGCAATCCGGCACGGGAAGCACAGCAGATTGGAGCCGTTACATAGTTTTGTCTGAAGCGGACGCCTCCTTTGGCAATGGCATCAATATGCGGAGTGCTTACCCATTTATTGCCATTAACAGAAGGAACATTATTTCCAAAGTCATCTGCAAAAAGAAAGACAATATTGGGTTGCTTTTCATCAGAATAGTTACTCCGTTTACCACTTGTACAAGCAGAGAGAACAAGACTGATGATCAGAAACAAGTATACCTCTTTCATAGAAAGAGGATAATTTATAAGAAAAGGTTTCATCGTGGTTTGTTTTGTATACTATGGATTGTATGTAAGACAGCACTGGCTTATGGCGTCTTCTTCACCAGCGTTTCCCATTCTACTACTCCTGCACGCCTTGCCCATGCATTGTATAAGTTTATCAGCTCCTGTAGTTTAGCGGGATTAGAAGATGCAAGATTGTGTAATTCTGTTCTGTCTTCCTTTATATTGTATAGCTCCCACTTATTCTCAGGGTAAAACGAAACAATCTTCCAGTCACCCTGACGCACGGCCCGATTGCCTTGATGCTCCCAGAATATGATATCATTTCCTTTCCACTCCTTGCCATCTAGGGCTGATTTGAAAGATATTCCTTCCTGACTGATAAGCGTGTTACCTTTATAAGTCTGCGGATACTTTACTCCAGCCAGATCAAAGATGGTAGGCTGAATATCTATCACATGAGCTGGTGCAGGTACCAATCCTCCCGCCTGAATTTTTCCTGGAGCATAGGCAATAAAAGGTGTACTGATACCACCTTCATGCTCCCAGTGTTTGAAAGAACGGAAAGGTGTATTGCTTACATTCGCCCAGTTATATTCATAGGAAACATATGATTGCGGATTATCTGCTGTCAGAGGTTTTACCAGCGAAGCCGCCTCCGGAGTCTGTGACTTTGCTGAGAAAGCATATTCATGACTGGCACCATTGTCAGAAAGAAAGAATATATAAGTATTCTTGTCTACTCCAAGCTCAGTTAACTTAGCCAGAATACGACCGATGTTATAGTCCAGCCGATCTATCATAGCGGCATATACAGCCATTTTCAGATCCCATGCTTCTTTTTCTGTCTGGCGGAGTTGGTCCCATCCGGGAATCAGGGTGTCTCTGGGAGACAATTTCCATTCCGGACGAATAACTCCCATATTCACTAAACGTTTATAACGTTCTGTGCGGACTACATCCCACCCCTGCATGTATTTGCCTTTATACTTCTCAATATCTTCCTTGCGTGCCTGTATAGGAAAGTGCGGCGCATTGTAAGCTGTGAAAAGGAAAAAAGGTTTGTTGGTATTTTTTGTTTCGTCCAAAAATCCCAAAGCCTGATCTGTAAATTCATCTGTCAGGTAATAGGAGTCTGGTTTCTTATCTGTAGTATATGATTCCAGCTTCTGACCATTCTTTACAAAAAAGTTTATTTCAGCCAGCTTGTAGGGATGAGGATAAAACTGATGACTAGTTCCTCCTATCAAGGCAAAATACTTATCATATCCGCGAGCTCCCGGCCACTGTTCTAGAGTATTTCCTATGTGCCATTTTCCAGACATGAGAGTTGTATATCCTTGCGTCTTTAATCCTTCGGCAATGGTGATGATATTTTTATTCAAATATCCTTGATAAGCAGGTATACCCAGATTACCATTCATACTACCCACTCCTGCCTGATGCGGATACACACCCGATTGCAAAGCAGCTCGTGTTGGACAGCAACGGGATGTATTGTAAAACTGTGTAAAGCGTACTCCATTGTTGGCCAGCTTATCCAGGTTTGGTGTAGGAATTTCCGAACCATACGCTCCAATATCTGAAAACCCCATATCATCAACCAGGATCAACACAATATTGGGTTTTGCAGGCTTAGGCTTACTTACTCCTGTTCCATAGGCGGATACATACAATACAAGGAGTATACTGAATGTAATATAGGTATAGAGATGTTTCATTGTGGTTTGTTTTTACATATCTATTCGGCATAACTGGATCGGAGCTTTACCCCCCAACGACCGTTTTCTTTTGTCAGAACATAGAGCGACTCATAACTTCCTATCTTGCTCCCATCCGCCCGATAGCGGGTAAACTGTGTGTCTACATGGACTTTGTCTTCTGAGGCATGTACAATATTCCGGTGATTCCAGATACTGTGATGCCATCCCTGCTTCTGGAGTGTACCAAACACCTGTATAGAATCGCGAAGTCCCGCATTTTCCAATACAGACATTTTTCCACTAGCCAGACGATAGTGAGGAAACTGATATGTACTCTCCCATGCTTTCAGATCCTTTGCATTAAAAGTTTCCAGGTACTGATCCAATACTTTCAAAACCTCTGTTTTGGTTTTTGGATCGATTTGATGCGATCCTTGCGTATCCTGAAAAATAGCAAATGCCGTTATGACAAAACATAAACCCAGCAGAGAGCCCATTAGCAGTGAGCCGGCGTACAAATCTCGTTTCATTCGACTTTTAAATCTATTGAGTGCCATTATCATCCTATTTATATATGAGATTTAAGTAAATGGCGGTTTCTGAAGGTTAGGAAAACAAGAAAAGCTACCGACCTCATTCTGGTAAAGAATGTTGTCGGTAGCCAGCGGCTCAATTATGCGGTTGTTAACTTGGCTGTTGCTAATTCTGGCTTTAACTTAGTTTCATCTATCAGGGCAGGGTCATCTCCTACTTCAGGTCCATTGGCAGAAAGTTCACTTCCTTCTTTTTTGGATTTAAAAATAGGCCATAGGAACTGGGCATACCACTCTTCTTCTTTATAAAACTTGATCCCATAGGAAGTAGGATACTGACGGGTGATGATGCCTGTCTTAAAAATCACATCCCACAAGAAAAACATATTACCAAAATTCCCTTTGTAGTATCCAACTCCGTCATCTGCTGTATCGGCATGGTGTGCATGATGAGTAGCAGGCGTAGAAATCAGTCTTTCCAATACCCATGCTACAGGATGCAGGATTCTGTATTTGTAGAAAGGCTTATCCCACGGGATACTGGAATGAGCGGACAAGGTAATCAATGATTTAAGGACAGTTACAAACAATGCCTGATAGCCTAGTCCCAGATATACCAATGTTGCAGTCAAATAAATCTGTGAGAAAAACACAGTATAAATAAAATTCTGACGGCTATTCATTGCCATTCCCATATAGGGAGCTGAATGGTGTGTACGATGAAAACGCCATAAAAACGGAAGCTGATGATGCAGTCTGTGATACCAATACTGAGTCAGGTCATCAGCTACAGCTATCACAAAAAAACCACCCCAAAACGGAACCCATGAGAATGTGTTAGCAGCATCTGGCAACACTAATGGAAGCAGTTTCAGACTAAAAAACCCGGTTATGGAAGGAAGCAAAAGTTTTGGTACCAGAAAACACACAATGTCAATTTTCCGCTCGGTTGGAGTCCATTTATTATCATATAAACCTGCAACAAACTCCAACACACCTAATCCCAAAGCAATAGCTATCAATCCCCATGATTTCAGGTTGCGAAAAACAGGTTCCAGAAACTTTAGAAAAGCAGGAGCACTTACCTGTGCATAATCTTTTACCGGATTTTCCCAGGGTCTTTCGCCTGTAAACGCATAATAAAAAATCAGTGCAAAGACAGGCAATGCATATAAGCAGAGGCTAATCAGTGCATCACGTGTAATCTTTTTAGCTAAGGAGTGATCTAGAGACATGACTATGTGTTTAATGGTTTAAAAATAGAGTAAGAAGAAAAATGCCTCCCCCGATTATAGTTAGAGGAACAGCAAAGACCAGGATACTAACCCCAATCTTTTTAAGAAGAATTTGAATGTCTTTTGATGTTATCATGTGTCAGGTAACTGATAATAAATGATTGGTAGTAAATATTTTTTTTATGACTCTCTCTTTAGTTTGTAGGTTCTACTTTTTGCTCAATGACAATCTTTGATACTATTCCGGTAAAAGGATAAGGTCCCGGATACACTTTGCTGACAGGTGCATTGAGGTCTTTTCCTACACTAATACCTTCAGAAGCTATAGAAGCGAGGTATTTCGTTTTAGAAGCTATTGATTGTTCGGCAGCATGCTGATTATTCACAGACAATACAACAGCAGACGTATTTGTAAAGTCTATCCTGATTGTATTTTTGCCAGCTACCAATGGCGTTGTAGAAGTCAGTGTAACTTCTTTGATCCCATCAGTAAGTGTGTAGTGGAGCTTTCCATTCAGAATGTATAAACTTGTTCCTCCCTGCAGCCCTCCATTGGCAAAAATGACTCCTTCTGCATTTTGTTTTGGCAGTTCAATTGCAGATATGATGCTGACACTACCTTTCCCAACTGGTACCCGTGTTTTTGTGGTAGTACCCTGATAGATGACAGTTTTGGCATGAATCTCTGGGGCAACAACACCTTCCTTAAAATTTCGGAGAGGATATACTTTATTTACTTCTGCCTCCCTGTCAAACAAAGCTTTCAGTTCTTCCAGCTTCTGTGGATTACTGGCTGCCAGATCGTTGGTTTCTGTCCAGTCTTCATTCAGATTATAGAGTTCCCAACGATCCTGACTGAAATCAGGAGGATTAAAGTTTATGTCTGTGACCTTTGCTTCGCCAAACATATTGCGGGGATGATACACAGAAGCTTTCCAGCCATCCTTGTAGATAGATCGCCCTCCATGTAGTTCATAATACTGAATGGTATGTCTGGTGACAGCTTTGGCATCAGCAATGGAATAAACTAAACTGACACCCTGAATAGGCCTTTGCTGGTAGCCGTTAATAAAATCAGGATTTTTTACTCCTGTCAGTTCTATTGTAGTAGGAAGTATATCTACTACGTGGCTATACTGCGTACGAAGCCCTTTTTCTTTTATACGATTGGGATAATACAGAATTAACGGATTATGACTAGCCCCTTCTGCATTCACATCACTTTTCCAGTAACGAAACGGTGTATTGGTTGCCTGAGACCATCCCAAAGGATAATTAGGAGCCGTATACTCAGTCCCAATCTTATCGTACTGGCTTAGCAGAAAACTAATATCTTCTCCCTGGGATTTGTCTGCAAAGCCGATTGTTCCTGTATAAGTTCCTTCCTTGCTGCCACCATTATCTCCAATCATTAACACGATTAAGGTGTTGTTCAACAGGTCGTTTTGTTTGAGATAAGATACAATACGCCCAATCTCATAATCAGTGTAGGATAAAAATCCAGCATACACCTCCATAAAACGAGCAAATACTTTCTTCTCATCTGCAGTCAGGGTTTCCCATGCTTTTACCCCCGTCTGACGTGGAGGAAGGACTGCATTCTTAGGTAATAATCCCAGTGATTGCTGCTGTTTAAATACAGCTTCACGATAACTATCCCATCCCTGATCAAATTTGCCTTTATACCGATCACTCCATTCTTTGGCAACCTGGTGTGGTGCATGAGTTGCACCTGGAGCAAAATAGAGAAAGAATGGTTTTTCTGCATCAGCAGACTTTTGATTGGCGATATATGAAATGGCCTTATCAGTTAGCAACTCATTAAGGTGGTGGGTGTTGGGCTCAATATTAATTGGGTTATTCTCTTCCACAAGCTGAGGATGCCATTGATCAGTCGACCCACCTACAAATCCATAAAAATGATCAAATCCCCTTCCTGTTGGCCATCTGTTGTATGGACCTACAGCCGTAGCAATATCAGGATGTGTGGAATGCCATTTGCCTAATGCATACGTGTTATAGCCATTCTCCCGGAATATTTCAGCTACGGTTCCTGCTTCAAAAGGTATTTCACCAGAATAACCAGGTGCTCCAATACTAAAATCTGCATGGTGTCCCATACCTACACTATGTGCATTTCGCCCAGTCAATAAGGCTGCACGTGTAGGAGTACATAATCCTGTAGTATGAAAATTTGTATAACGTAATCCATTATTGGCTAATGCATTAATCGTAGGTGTTTCAATTAATCCACCAAAAGCAGATGATGCCCCAAACCCTACATCGTCCAGTAATATCCAGATTACATTGGGTGCATCTTTGGGTGCCTTTTCTTTTTCAGGCACCCAAAGAGTGGTTTCACGTAATGTCTTTCCGATTTTCCCCTGATAAGGTTGTACAGGATCATGCTGAGCCACTAAGGGTAAACTATATATTCCCAGTATTCCACTAAGCATTACCCATTGCCGACTCAAAACAAACAACAGATTTCTCATAGCATTTTTCTGTTTTCCAATGATTAGTAGCTTTGGTAGTTTATTTGTTTCCCAATGATGCAGCTGTAGTAATACCACTTTCAACAGTCACTTTTGTTACCTTTCCGGTAAATGTATAAGGTACTGTATATTGATTGGAGACAGGGGTAATCAGATCTTTGCCAATATTGATCTCATCATAGTTTCGGATACCAGCCTGTGCTTTTACAATAGGAGATTCTGCTACTTTCACATCATTGATGTAGAGTTGCTGTGTTCCGGCAGGGTCATTAGGATCTTTTGCCTCTTTGTAAATAAGTACATACTTCAGTGTTACCTTACCAGTTGGCAATGATTTGCTGGAAACCAAATGAGTCAGTTGAGTTCCTGTATTGTTGGCTACCTGAACCTTGCCTTGTTTCACAAAGAGACTTACCCCACCAAACCTTCCTCCTAATGCAAACAATACACCCTGTGTATTTTTCGATATCTCGGCATCTGCTGTAATACTGTAGGATTTGTTTGGGGCTATTGGACTGGTAACACCAAACAACTGGGAAGCTTCCGGGTAATAGACCACCTTTGACGCACCGTTTCCTACATACAAAGCAGAATAGTCCAGTTGTTTTTCTGTACCATCTTTCAAGGGATAGATATTGTATTTAGCAGCTTCGCTATCAAACAGATCTTGTAGTTCTTTTAGCTTTTCAGGATTCTTTTCAGCCAGATTATTCAGTTCATTATAATCTTCACTAATGTGATACAGCTCCCATTTGTCATTAGCAAAGTCTTCTCCTTTCTTATGAAGGGTGCCTGCTTTCCAGCCATCTCTGTAAATAGCACGTGAACCCATAATCTCATAATGTTGCACCAAATGTCGGGAAGGAGCTTGTACATTGTTGATACTATAGGCAAGGCTTGTCCCTTCAATAGGTTCCTGACGATAGCCATTAATGATAGTAGGAATTTGTGTACCTGTCAGTTCTATCGTAGTAGGTAGAATATCAATCAGATGCGTATACTGATCGCGGAACCCTCCTTTTTCTTTAATGCCTTTCGGATAGAAAACAATAAGAGGATTGCGTGTACCACCTTCAGAGTTGGCATCCTGTTTCCAATGTTTGAAAGGAGTATTGGTTGCCTGTGCCCAACCCAGTGGATAGTTAGGGCGTGAAGCTTCTGTACCAATCAGGTCTATATTTCTAATATTGTCCTGTAACCGTTGTTCTTCTGTTTGTGAAGGGTCATTTGTATTCACAACCCCCACAAAAGTTCCTTCCTTGCTGGCTCCATTATCTCCTATAGATACAATGACCAGTGTATTGTCCAACTGTCCGATTTCTTTCAAATACTGAACAACACGACCAATTTCATAATCTGTGTGGGATAAAAATCCGGCATATACTTCCATAAAGCGTGCATATAATTTCTTCTCATCAGCAGAAAGTGTATTCCAGTCTTTAATACTTGCATTACGAGGTGGTAGCTGTGTACCTTTTGGTACCACTCCCAGTTTGATCTGTCGGGCAAGAACCTCTTCTCGATATTTATCCCATCCCTGATCAAATTTACCTTTATACTGGTCACTCCATTCTTTGGCAACATGATGTGGTGCATGCCCGGCACCTGGAGCGAAGTAGAGGAAAAATGGTTTGTCGGCTTTAACAGATTTTTGTTCTGCAATATATTGAATGGCTTTGTCAGCTATACGGGTTGTAAAATGTTTGCCATCTGTTTCAGGCTCTACTTTGCGAGTATCTTCCCATAAGACAGGATGCCACTGATCAGTAGAGCCACCTAAAAATCCGTAATAATGATCAAAGCCTCTTCCTGTTGGCCAGCGGTTAAATGGTCCTGCCACTGTTGCATCTGATATTGGTGTAAGATGCCACTTGCCCACTGCATAGGTATTGTAGCCGTTTTCACGTAAAATCTCAGCAATAGTAGCTTTTTCAAAAGGCATATACCCATCATACCCTGGAGTCCCAATAGCAGTATTAGGGAATAGACCCATATGTACAGAGTGGGAATTACGCCCTGTTAACAGGGCTGCACGAGTCGGGGAACAAATGGCTGTAGTGTGAAAGTTAGTATATCGAAGGCCATTATTTGCCAGCGAATCCAGGTTTGGCGTGCGGATCAATCCTCCAAATGTGCTGACAGCTCCAAAACCCACATCATCCAGAAGTATCCAAACCACATTAGGAGCACCTTCGGGTGCTTTCTTTTTGTCAGGCCACCATTGTTGTGTCTCAACAAGGTTCCTCCCCGTTTTGCCTTTATAAGGCTGTACAGGATCATATTGGGCAAAGCTATTGGTACTAAAAGAGGCTGTTATAATACCAAACAAGAGTACTATAACATACCTGGAAGCAGGTAGAGAAGCGATCATAGGAATTTCCGGTTTAAGGGTTTAAACGGAAGCTGGTGGCACCTCCTTTGATATGCGTACGGGTTAACCTCTATCAACCAGTTTATAATAGACTGGTAGAGCGTTTTGATAACCGGGAAAGTGACATTTCTTACTATGTAGTTTTCCCGGTTATGAATTAGAGCTTCTTGTTCTGTATATAGTTATCTTATTCTATTTCCACAGTTCATTTTGTTCCAGCAACGCATTATTGTCTATTTCTGATTGCGGAATTGGATACAGCCGATGTTTATCTGCTGCATTTGTCTTTCCTACTTTGTGCAGATTGGATACAAAAGTGCTGTTTCCAGCCCCATCTTTCTGACGAATTAGATCGAACCAACGCTGATATTCAAACACTACTTCCAACCGGCGATCCAGATACAAGGAATCACGAAACTGATCCTTAGTTAAGCCTTCTGTCAGATTAGCAAGACCAGCCCGGTTTCGTACTCTGTTCAGAGATTTGTAGGCTTTTGCAGTAGGGCCATTGGCTTCATTCTCCGCTTCCGCATGGATCAGCAAAAGTTCTGCATAACGAATGATAGCAACATTGGCTGCAGACTCACTGGTTACTGATGTTGAATTAGGATCCCACATCTTATGATAAAATGGAGTTGAGTCATTGGGTACCGCTGTATTTGCAAGAGGTAAAGCATATTTTTTTCCATTGGAAGGGCTTGTAAAGTAGGTTACAAACGTTGCATTTCGGCGTTTATCATTGGGTTTATACAACTTATAAATACTGAAATACTTATCATCGCCATTGGTATAATAACGAACCATATGGGCATAGTTGCCCGACAATCCTGGCACCCCGCTCAGGATTGTACGCGGATTTTCGTTGTTTCCTTGTCCCTGAGCATTAGACTTAAATTGAGCTGAGAAAATATGTTCTTTTCCATTTTTAGTAGCAGGCAAAAAGACATCTGCATAGTTTGCAAACAAGTCATAGCCGTAATTTCCTGTTCCTCCATCTGTAGCAGATAACACCTCTTCAGCTTTAGCTACAGCATCTGCATAATGTGCGGTTATATTAAGGGGTAGTGATGCTTTAGTGAGATATACTTTAGCCAGCAACGCTTTAGCAGCTCCTTGTGTAGCTCTTCCTACATCTGGAGCAGCATAAGAAGCAGGTAGCACCTCAGCGGCTTCTTGCAAATCCTTTTCAATCTGTGCATATACTTCTGTAGAGGGTGACTTGGCAATGGCATAATCAGCAGCATTTACATACTTTTGGTATTCAGTAATCAATGGTACATCACCATATAACCGAACCAGATTGAAGTAATACAAAGCTCTTAAAAACTTCGCTTCTCCCAACAAACGACTTTTTAAACTGGCATCAAAATCAATAGCAGGAATTTTATCCAGTGCAACGTTTGCTTTCTTTATAGCAGCATAATGTTGTTGCCAGATTTCATAAATCCTCAGGTTAGTAGAGGAATGAGCCAATACCGCCAGTGAACGAACATCCGGATTGGTAGCACCCGGACCTGGATCTTCATCATCACCTGCCATGTTCATTCCAGTGTTAAATAATGTATTGTAGGGAGTTTGAACGCTACTTCCACCTGAGTTAAGAAGAAAGTATACAGCATTAATTCCATTAATCGCATCTGCCTGGGTTTTGTAGTATTGATCCTCAGAAATCAAGGATTCAGGGTCTTCTGACAAAAAATCCTTGCAGGCTCCTGTAATCAATAATAATAGTGTAAGGGTAGAATATATAATGAGTCTCATGAGTCAATTCAATTTTATTTTACATGAATAAGATTATTCAGCCAGATCAAAGTGATAAGGATAGCCCGATCTGATAGGATTTGTTATTAGGATATACTCCAGAATCTACCCCTTTGTTAATCAGGCTTTGTCCATTCAAACTAACCTCCGGATCAAAACCAGTATAATTCGTCCATGTAAAGGCATTCTGTGCGGACACATAAATTCTAAGATTCTGAATTTTTGCTTTAGACAATAAAGTCTTAGGCAGAGTGTATCCAAATGAGATATTTTTCAGACGATAATAGGTAGCATCCTCGATGAACCGATCAGAGATAGTAATTGCTGGGTCTTGATAGGCAGCTTTCACATCCGTATTGGTATTTGTTGGTGTCCAGCGATCCAGCAATACAGTTGAACCGTTAACGTATCCTGTTCCTAACTCCAGATTGGCACGGTTGGCATTATACAGCTTACCTCCGATAGAAGCCTGAAAGAATACAGCCAGATCAAACCCTTTGTAAGAAAAAGTATTGGTCAAACCTGCTGTAAAAGCTGGTTGGTTGGAAATAATCACACGATCTCCAGCTTGTGTAATGGATCCATCTCCGTTAATATCTTTGTATTTCTGACCTCCTGGATTTTTGTTTGCCTGAGGAGTTAGAGCAACATCTCCTTCCTGAATAATACCATCTGTCTTATATACAATGAATGAACCTAAAGGATATCCTACTTTGGCAATAGAAGGAGAAGAAATAACCGGAATAATCTGATCTACTCCATCACCCAGACTTAGAATTTTGTTGCTGTTTTTAGAGTATATGAATATTGTATTCCATTTCAGATCGCCTGTCAGGTTCTGAGAATTGATATACAACTCAAAGCCCTTATTAGATACAGCACCAATATTTTGATAAATAGTGGAAGCCTGTCCGTTATAGAAATCTGATAGCCCAGAAGTACCCGGAACCGTACGACTCAATAATAAATCCGTTGTCTTTTTGTAGTAATAATCAGCAGTGATATTGATCCGGTTATTGAATAAACCTAAGTCAACACCAAAATCTACCTGAAATGTTTTCTCCCATCCTAAGTCAGGATTTGGAACTGTGTTAGGAGCATACCCGGAAACAGTAGTATTTGAGAAATTATAGCGGAAGTAGCTAAGTTGAGAAAGTGACTGGTAAGGCGGAATACTTTGATTACCTGTTATCCCTGCGCTACCTCTTACTTTTAAAAGACTAACTTTTGGGAACTGACGCATAAAGCTTTCACTACTCACATTCCATCCCAAAGCAGCAGATGGGAAGTATCCCCATTTGTTTCCTTCGCCAAAACGAGATGATCCATCAGCACGTAAGGTAAATGTAGCCAGATATTTTTCATCCAATACATAATTGATACGACCCAGATATGAAGCCAGTGACCACTTATTAGCAGACGAACGAGGTGTACGATTGGTAATTCCAGTACCCAGATTATTATACTCAAATGCATCCGTTGCAAACCCCGCTGCTTCGGCTACTGCGCCTTTGGACTCAGATTGTTGTGCCGTAAAACCTACGATAGCACTAATTCTGTTACGGGTGCCTATTTGTTTATCGTAACTTAATGTATTCTCATTCAGCCAGCTTGAAGTAAACATTGTTCCCACTGTAGCCAATCCCTGAAAACTCTGGCCTTCTGCAGTGGTACTAGGCAGGTATCTGTTTTGTTTATTATCAACCACATCAGCACCAACCAATACTTTCGCTTTTAGTCCTTCGAGAATAGTATACTCACCAGATAAGCTCCCTAAAAACCGATTGGTACGTGTTTCATTCAACTGATTATATAGTGAGTTAATCGGGTTTTGCAATGCAGACTCAAATGGACTATTTATTACAAATGTTCCATCATCTTTATAAACAGGTAAGGAAGGCGGAGTTAACAACAGATTACCCACAATAGCAGCAGGTGCCACCTGAGCCTTTGTATTAGAAGCTGTAACGCTACCAAAGATTCTAAATTTCTTGCTATATTCATGATCCAGGTTGATTCTTGCTGATAATCGTGTAAAATCTGTATTCTGTAAAATTCCATCCTGCTTTAGATAATTACCAGAAACTGCCAGACGAGTTTTCTCTGAGCCAGATAAAATAGATAAGCTATGGCTCTGAATGATAGCTTTCCGAAAAGCTGCTGCCTGCCAATCTGTTCCATCACCCGTAGTATCTAACGAATATCCAATTGTTGAAGGTAATGAAACTGTTTTTCCAGAATTAGCAGCTGCATCCTTTCGCAATGACCACCATTGTCCTGCATTTAATAAAGGAATAGTCCGGATGACTTCCTGTACACCATAGTATCCATCATAATTAATAGATGATTTATCTTTCGAGCCTGTTTTTGTGGTAATAATCACAACTCCATTGGCACCACGCGAACCATAAATAGCTGTTGCAGAAGCATCTTTCAATACATCAATAGATTCAATATCTGTTGTGTTAATAGAAGAAAGCGGATTGATTTTTGATCCATCCGTAACGCCTGCGTCTGTAAGAGAGTAATCATTATTGATTGGAAAACCATCAATTACATACAATGGATCACTCCCCGCCGTGATAGAGTTATTTCCCCGAATTTGTACACTCACACCACCACCTGGTTGTCCTGAAGTCTGCGTTACTATGGCACCAGCTACAGATCCTTGTAAAAGTCGCTCCACAGATACTACAGGCTGTGTTTTAATTTCTATAGGCACAGACGAAATAGAACCTGTAATGTCTTTTCGTTTTTGCTCTCCATAGCCAATGACAACTACCTCATCCAGTATATTGTCTGTTTTCAAATTTACTTCGAGTGCTTCATCAGAAAGTTCATATACCTCAACATCCTGCGTTTTAAAACCAACTAATGTTACCGTTAGTGTAAAAGGAAATTCTTTTTGCGCTTTTATATTGAACTGACCATCAGCCGTTGAAACCACATATTCTTTAGTTCCTTTAATTACAACACTGGCACCCGGTAACGGCTGACCAGCTTCATCTTTGATGACTCCTTTTATATTTTGGGCAAAAGCGGTCCCTATCGCTAGCATAAGGAATGCTACGACTAGTAGATGTTTTTTCATGAAATCGTATTTAGGTATGTTAAATAGAGGGGTTAGTTGAGACCTAGTTGTTGAAGGTGATCTTTTTCCTGCTGAAAACGTTTGGCATCTGGTTTCAGAAACCCAAACTCATGTAGGTTATCCTGTCCATGCTCAAACACCCATTTCAGGAATTTTACAGCTTCAGGATTTGTATTGTTTTTCAGGACAGACAGGTGGATATACTCAATCGGAACATTTTTTAATTCAGCTGCTTCCAGTTTTTGTAACACAATATCCAGATTGTCATAGAATTTCTCATCAGCACTCACACGTTTGTTACCATCGATATCTACTGGCAATACAGTTAAGCCATCAATTGGTTTGCGGGTCTGAAGATTGAAAAGTAAACCTGGCGTACTATACGAAACTCCTGTTGAGTCTTTTAATAAAGCCTTTACCAGATGCTCATCTGCACCAGCGATGGCTTTACCTTTGATGTTTGCTTGTTCAAACCCAAAGTAGCGGGCAAACGTAACAGGAGCTCCTGCTTTTTGCAGACGAGTATAGATAGTATAAGGTATCTCTATTTTTTTCTCATTTTTTTTGTCTGCATAAATATCATTAAAGTAAAACTGTTTGATTAATTCAGTGGTTAGGCCTTTGTCTGAATATGTTTTTGCAAAAGCAGAACTCGCATTCGCAAAGGGCAGTAATGCATAGCGTGCAATATAAACGTATTCCCGACTTTCTTTTACAGAAGCTTCCGGTTCATATGCCTCAATTAATACATCATATTGGGAAGGATCTGTAGTTGTTCTCGCCTCTATTGTAATTTGTGAATTGGGATTAGTCTGCTGGTATTGCTTTATCCATTTTTCAACTAACGGATAAGCAAAACGAACTCCTGTGATCACAACTTTATTTTTAGCGACGTCCTGCGCGATGACGATTTGTCCTAAAAAAAACAGGGCAAAAATGATAGAGAAAGCTTTAGAGGATTTCATAATTTTGTATCAGTTGGCGGCTATGGAAAGCACCTATCTTCTAAAGAATTCCACCAAAACTCGATTTAGAAGACAAAGTGCTTCCTCTAGCCATATAAGCGGTATATGGGAACAGGTAACTTTTCTGACACAGGGCCAGACGAAGAAGGCAAAACTATATGCTCAGGAAAAGAATAATGCTTTTGATTAGATTACAAGCAGGTACAACAACAACAAGGCATTTGAAAAAATGCTATCAAACTCCCGGATAAGAATTGCGTGTGAAGTGAATCCTTTTTCATAACCATTTACATTAAAATTTTATCATCCAATTAATTATTGGCTGGTTTGGGAACCTACTCTGATAAAATCAATTTGGTGGGAATTGATTTGTCTAGTAATTCTATAGACAAATATTACATCTGGATTTTATATTTCCAAATTATAAATACATTTTTGTTAAAAAACTTTTATAATCATATACTTTCTTCCTTTTGTTAAATAAAAATATATCACTAGTCGTTTTTTGCCTCTGGTACCCAATGAATAACACTATTTAGAGTCAAGAAAAGTACTCTAAAAATATAGTTGTGCTTACCTGACTACCTTTCATCAACTTTCTTTTCCGTAAAGAAGAAAATTCACTTTTTTTTGTATTGCATAAGCCAAAATAGCTCTCTGGAGCATCTCAAAGGCATATTTTAGGAATACACAGTAAACTAATAGTATAAACATTGGTTTAATTCTAAAAATACAGTTCCACTTATATATATTTGAAAACAATACTTTATCTCTTACTTAAAACCACTTTATTATGAAGAAACGCCATATTCTGGCAGGATTATTCTGCTTACTGGTAACTACACCGCCTATATTTGGCCAATCAAAACTCATCGAGAAAGTCAGTAAAAAACCAGGTGAGATTGTAATTCCATATGAAAAATATGTATTACCAAATGGTTTAACACTTGTTGTACACGAAGATCACTCAGATCCGATTGTGCATGTAGATGTTACATACCATGTAGGTTCGGCACGTGAGGAGATTGGAAAGTCAGGCTTTGCTCACTTTTTCGAACACATGATGTTTCAGGGATCTGACCATGTCGCAGATGAAGAACACTTTAAAGTTGTGACAGAATCAGGTGGTACATTGAATGGAACAACCAACCGAGATCGCACCAACTATTTTGAAACCCTTCCCAGCAATAAACTCGAAACAGCGTTGTGGCTGGAAGCAGATCGGATGGGTTTTCTATTGGATGCTGTCACTCAGAAAAAATTCGAAATTCAGCGGGCTACTGTAAAAAATGAAAGAGGCCAAAATTATGATAATCGTCCTTACGGACTTACGTATGAATATACATCTAAAGCATTGTATCCCTACGGCCACCCGTATTCATGGCTTACCATCGGATATGTAGAAGACTTGGATCGTGTGAATGTAAACGACCTTAAAAACTTCTTTCTACGTTGGTATGGTCCTAACAATGCTACTGTCACAGTTGGAGGAGATGTAACTACTAAAGATGTTGTTAAACTGGTTGAAAAGTACTTTGGCTCCATTCCCCATGGCCCAGAAGTAAAAAACCTCAAGCTACCTGCTCCAGCATTGACCCAGGATAGATATACATCTTATGAAGACAACTATATCAAATTACCAATGCTACGAATGATTTTTCCAGTTCCTGCAAGATACAGCTCGGAAGAAGCGTCATTGGATTGTCTGGCTGAAATTTTGGGACAGGGTAAAAATTCTATTTTCTATAAAAACTTTGAAAAAGCTCAGAAAGCAATTCAAAGCTCAGCTGTAAACTCGGCTAGTGAGCTATCAGGTGAGTTTACGCTTACAGTTATCCCCTATCCTACCCAAACATTAAAGGATATGGAAAAAACCATACGGGAGTCATTGGCAGAATTTGAAAAGCGAGGTGTAACAGATGATGACATTGCCCGCTTTATTGCTAAAAATGAATCACAAACAATTAATGGTCTTAACAGTGTAGCAGGAAAAGTATCACAACTGGCATCCTATCAAACTTTTAAAGGCAATCCCAATTACATTGGAGTAGAATTAAAAAACTACCGGTCTGTGACAAAAGAATCGGTAATGCAGGCATATAACAAATATATTAAAGGTAAAGCGGCTGTAATATTGAGTGCTTATCCTAAAGGCAAAGCAGATATCGTAGCATCTGTCGATAACTACACTATCTCAAAAGAAGGATACAAAGCACCTGATTATGGATACACAGGCCTTACCTATAAAAAAGCCAAAGACACATTTGATCGTGGCCAAAAGCCAGGTTCAGGAGCTAACCCTATTGTAAAGGTTCCCCCTGTATGGCAAAAACAACTAAACAATGGTTTAAAGATTATTGGAACGCAGAATGACGAAATCCCAACAGTAACATTACTGTTCAATATCAAAGGAGGACATCAGCTTTCAGCCAATAATCTTTCCAAAGCCGGGGTTGCTTCTCTTACTGCTTCTATGCTCAATGAAGATACTGAAAAGTATACATCAGAAGAAATTGCCAGTGAACTGGATAAACTGGGAAGTTTTATTTCTTTTGGAGCGGGCGAAGAAGGTACTACTATCTATGTTGAAACATTAAAGAAAAACCTTGATAAGACATTAGCCTTACTTCAGGAAAAACTCTATCATCCTAAATTCAACCAGGATGACTTTGATCGCTTAAAAAAACAACAATTGGAGAGTATCAAAGTACAATCAACCCAACCGCAGGCAGTAGCAAATGATGTGTATAATAAAACCTTATATGGATCAAAACACATCAAAGCAATTCCTGTATATGGAACTGCTGAAACAGTAGGTACCATCACATTAGAGGATGTAAAAGATTTCTATAAAGCTAACTTCTCACCATCAGTTACCAATCTGGTAGTAGTTGGAGATATTAACCAGGCAGAAGTTGAGCCCAAACTGGCATTTTTGAATCAGTGGGAAGCCAAAGAGGTGAAGTTGCCGACTCTGACCAAAGCTGCGCCTATTGAAAAAACAAAGCTTTTCCTGGTAGATATTCCGAAAGCAGCACAATCGGAAATCCGTGTTGGATATGTAACAGATCTTACTTATAATCCAACAGGTGATTTTTACAAAGCTACTTTGATGAACTATCCCTTAGGAGGTGCATTTAACAGCCGTGTCAATCTGAATCTGCGTGAAGATAAAGGATGGACATATGGAGCACGTACCTCTTTCGACTCTGATGAAAATGGGGGGAGATTTACATTTAGCTCTGGTGTTAAAGCGGCGGCATCTGACAGTGCCGTAGCCGAAGTAATGAAAGAAATTACCAACTATTCAAATACTGGAATCACAGAAAGTGAATTAATATTCTTAAAAAGCTCTATCGGACAACGTGATGCATTACAATATGAGACAGGAATTCAGAAAGCACGTTTCCTGAATCGAATCGTACAATATAATTTAAAGCCATCGTATGTAGAAGAGCAAAGCAAAATATTGGCAGGTATCAATCAATCAGATATCAATGCGTTGGCAAAACAGTATGTCAATCCTGCTAAAATGAATATACTGGTGGTTGGCGATAAAGAACGTATTAAAACCGGACTGGAAAAACTAGGATATGAAGTAGTTGAACTGGATACTAAAGGCGAAGTAGTAAAACCTGCTGCAGAGTCTCAACTGAGTGCACCTGCTGCCTCTGAAACTTCAGGTAATCCGGAAAAAGAATCTCCTGCCCCTAAGGGGAAGAAAGAGAAAAAAGACAAGAAGACTACCAATAAATAATAGGCTCCTACAAACAAAAAGACTCTCTGATATTGATATCAGAGAGTCTTTTTGTTTTTTCTCTTTGGTATTAGTGCAACATACGTTCCAAAGCTTTCAGCCATTGGAGATATGCTTGTTCATAGGCATCTTTTAAAGCAACATTGGGCTCTATAATACGGGTAGTTTTCAAACTTTGACAAGCTTCTCTATAACTCTTGTAAATCCCAGCGCCTACACCTGCAGCCCGTGCAGCTCCTTGGGCTCCATCTGTATTGTACAATTCAACAACAGCACCAGTAATGGTAGAAAAAGCTTCTCCAAACAAAGGACTTAAAAACATATTCGCATCTCCAGCCCGAACAATACGCGGTTTGACGCCCAGTGTTTTCATTACATCTACACCATAATTCAAGGCAAATACAATTCCTTCCTGAGCAGAACGCAGCAAATGAGCCTGTGTATGATTATTAAAGTTCAGATTCTGTACAGAAGCTCCTACCAGTTTATTCTCCAGTACACGTTCAGCTCCATTTCCAAATGGTAATGTTACTAATCCATCACTACCCACGGGGACGGAAGCTGCCAATTGATTGATCTGATCATAGGTAAGTCCACTGACAGTATTTTTACGCAACCAGCTATTTAAGATACCTGTTCCATTGATACAAAGTAAGGTACCGTATCTTGGAAGCTGGGAGGTATGATTTACGTGTAAGAAGGAATTTACACGAGAAGCAGAATCGTACTCTTTCTGATCGGTAATTCCATATACGACACCGGACGTACCCGCTGTGGCAGCTATCTCTCCTGGCTCCAGCACGTTCAATGAAAGAGCATTGTTAGGCTGATCGCCTGCTCTGTAGGAAACAGGGATTCCAGCTGTAAAGCCCAACTCGTCAGCTATTTTTGATGTTACATATCCTTGGGGAGCAAAAGTTGGAACAATTGTAGGGATCAAACTAGGTGAAATACCATATAGATCAAGTAACAGATCCGCAGGTCTTTCGTTCTGAAAATCCCATAAGATTCCTTCTGATAAACCAGAAGCTGTGGTAGTTGTTTCACCTGTTAAACACAGAGCCAAATAATCCCCAGGAAGCATAAATTTATGTATTCGTTCGTATACTTGTGGTTCATTTTGCTGTACCCACCGCAACTTTGAAGCTGTAAAGTTACCAGGAGAATTAAATAAATGGGTTAATGCATTCTCTTTGCCTAATTGAGCAAAAGCAGTATCACCAATCTCAACAGCACGACTATCACACCATATAATAGATGGTCTGAGTACTTCATGGTTTTTATCCACTGCTACCAGTCCATGCATCTGATAAGAAATTCCAATGGCTTTTACCTCTTTCAGATTAGCTTTCTGAGCCAGTTGCCGTGTAGCATCTTTGGCATTCTCCCACCACATAGCAGGCTCTTGTTCTGCCCAACCGGGCTTATGAGCAATCATAGGCATCTCTGCGGAAGGTGCAGAGGCAGCAGCAACTAACTTTCCTGTTTCAATATCTATGATAGACGCCTTAATAAAAGAACTCCCAATATCGTAACCTAGCAGGTACATGTGTGTAATAAAGTTTAAGTTTAAAATTTATCTGTTGTCAATTTTTTAGTAATAATCGTGGTAAAACTCCTGATAATCTTACAATAGGACTGTAACTTGTCTATATGACACTTTTTCAATACATCACTCTTCTCTACTGTCCATATTAAAAAGAATTATACATCCATAAATAATAGTGTAAAAATAACAGCCTTACAGGGGTATCAGAGGCTTTTCTAATTAGGTTGCTGCGAGATTTTTTAAAGCTATCAGAATCAGTCAAAAAATAGGGTTTCTGACAAGAATCAAGAATCTTACATCTGTGCCATAATCTATTTTTAACGAAATCTTATTCACATCTGCCATTCTATATTTGCTTATACGAAATTTAAGAGCAACTATTCATATTTTTTCTTCCCGAGTTATGCTACTGCATTTTATACGAAAACATGGCGTTATCTTATCCATCGCTTTTGTGGCGACTTTATTGCTATGTTCAGCACTATTGTTTTTCCGCAACCGCCAAATAATGTCAAAAAATATTGTTCTCCAAGAACAATCCTATAAATCATCAGAATTTTTCAATGAATTTATTTCAAGTGGCCTGTATAATCTGGATAAAGAGATACTTACGTTCGCCTTTACCAAAGAAGACTATCATCTACAACGATTAGAAACCAATATTGCCACTAGTCAGTCGGCCTATACCAATCTGGTAAATGCTCTTACTACACAGCAGAAGAGTCTTCCATATTATTCATCCAGTATTGACTCTTTGCTTGCTTTAGCAGAAATAACTCGTGATTCAGTAACAGCTTATCAGGAATTCAGCAAAACGATTATTGAACAAGCCCGGATTGACAGTATACAGGAAGTTACTTCAATGCTTCAATCCAATAGTAACATTAAATCTGAGAATATTGGCAAACGCCTGGAAGTACACCTAAAAGCATTTGAAAATACGATACTCAAAGAAACCCAACAGGAATACGACAAAGCGACACTAGAGAATACATGGATTCAGATCTTTTCTATTCTTTTGGGATTGCCTGCATTACTCTGGATAGCTAACTACTTTAAAAAGGAAGAAATAAGACGTAAGAAGATTTTAAAAGACTGGAGTGAGAGTAACCGAAAATATCTTTTTGATCCTGGCACAAAGACAAATGAATATACAGTTGAACTAATTGAAACAACAATCACTAATCTGAGAAAGGCAACTAGCTTTGTTAAAAATGTTACACAAGGTTCAGGAAATGTGGAGTGGGAAGGCTTAACACAGGAAAACAAGAATCTGAATGAAGAGAATCTGGTTGGCGAATTGCTAAGAATGCAGCAGCACATGAAAACTGTGAAAGAAAACGATGAAAAACGAAACTGGACTAATGAAGGATTAAATCATCTGAATACTATTCTTCGTAGAGAAAGTGATTTACTCATCTTATCTGACCGCATTCTGGCAGAATTAATCAAATATATTGGTGCCAATCAAGGTGTATTATTTATGGTTAATGATAGTGATGAACACAATCCTTATCTGGATTTAAAGGCTGCCTATGCGTTTAATCGCAAAAAATATTTGTCCAAACAGATTCGCCAGGGAGAAGGACTGGCAGGGCAAGCATGGCAGGAGGCAGAAACTATTTACTTAAAGGAGATCCCACAAAATTATGTTCGAATCACATCAGGTCTGGGTGATGCCAATCCCAACAACATTCTTGTTGTACCTTTAAAACATGAACAGATTGTATATGGTATTCTGGAATTGGCCTCATTTAAACTCTTCCAACCTCATGAGATTCATTTTGTAGAGCGGATTACCGAAAATATTGCAGTCTCTTTTGCAGCAGCTAAAGCGACAGAAAATACAGCCAAATTGCTGGATGAAAGTAAGGAACTGTCAGAACAAATGCGTGCCCAGGAAGAAGAAATGCGTCAGAGTATGGAAGAACTGGTAGCTACTCAGGAAGAACTACAACGTAACCAACAAGAAACCAATAATCTTTTGCAAGGCATTAACTCTACGTTTGGTATGATAGAGTATGACACCAATGGAACAATCATTAATGCCAATGAAAACTTTCTGCAATTAATGGATTATTCACTGGAAGATATCAAAGGTAAACCTCATCAGATATTTATGCCAGATGACTCGTCAGCGAAGCAGGACTATGAATCTTTCTGGCATAAACTACGGCTAGGTCAAATCCAATCCGGTAAATTTAAACGAATAGCCAAAAATCAATCTGAGGTATGGCTTCATGCATCCTATGTACCACTGAAAAACAAATCGGAGCAAATATATAAGGTGATCAAACTGGCAACAGACATTACGGCAGAACATAGACTTCAGCTGGAAAATACAGAACGCATGGAAATGATAGAAGTATATGAGCAGGAAATGCGCAATACCTTAGAAGAAATGTCGGCTAAACACGAAGAAATGGTTGACAAAGAAAGACGATATCTCGAACAAATTACATTACTGGAAACTGAAAATGAAAAACTAAGAAACGGTCTGACAACCGCATAGTATATTTCAATCCATTCTATGAATAGGTTGATTCATACAAGCTTACCTATTGATTTATAAAGTACAACTGACGAGCAGCATTAAAAGTTTGATTTGAAACAAACCGATTAACCTATTATCTGACTGGTAACCAACAGATTATTTTGTTTCATCTATCACATAGCTCTTTCTATGTGACGCCACGATTGTTGTTAAAATAGACTGGGCTAAACCAGCTAATAAATCTTATTAATCAACATAGATATGTTGTATGAATCAACGTTTATTTACACGCCTGTATCTGGGTATGTGCACCATCATAGCTGGTATGCTCATTACTCTGTTTTATTATTTTACCCATAAAATCATTGAATCAGAAAACCAGGCAAAGAAGGTTACTGCCCGTGTTACCTCTCAGACTGTTCTGGATAAAATAGACCAATCTCTGTATGCTTGTCAGATGAATAATAAGGCATTTGCCTACAATTCGCTTCTAACGGAAGCTGTGGTAAATCCTCAGGCAAATAGTAGACTGGAAGAATTCATGAATCAAATGATGCAGTACCAATCCATTTATGATCTATTGCTGCTTTGTAATATGGAAGGTAATGTAATTGCCGTCAATACCAAAAACTCCCAGAACACTCCATTGCCTTCAACTAGTCTTATTGGCAGTAATATGTACAACACAGACTGGTTCAGAGGAGCTTTAAAAAGTACCACTACTGATGATGTCTGGCATTCAGACCTTATAGTAGATCCAACAGTTGCACAATTGTATAAATCATCCGGACAAGGTATTGCCTTTGCTCTTCCTGTTAGAAATCCGGAAGGTGAGATGATTGGTGTATGGTATACATTTGCCAATTGGCAGAAAACCGCAGAAAAGATTCGTAAGGACACAGAAACAGAACTTCAGAAGAAAGACCCTCAAGCTCAGATACTCCTGTATGGTGCACACAATGAAAAGTTAACAGCCATAGATCGTGATCTCTTCTTTAAAAAACAGCCAGAGCTTCTTTACCAGGCAGATGAAAATGCATTGATTCATCAGGCATCTTCTGATAAAAGAAATATGATTGCCCAGCAAGCAACCAGTAATGGAATTCTTTCTAATGCGAAGAATCATTGGAAAGCTGTTACGCTGGTATCCCCAACAAAGTTTACATTGGCAATGTGTCTGTCAGGAGAGATCCTACAGGTATTATTGATTGTATTGTTTGCTAACAGTGCGATGGTCGCCATTACCTATCTTCTTATCCGCAAAAATTTATTGCAGGTACAATACATTGATACATTGAGAGATGTTCTGGAAAAGGTAGCCAGAGGTATTATCGTCTCTATTCCTGAAAATCTGAAAAGCAACAACGAGATAGGACAAATTAGTAGCTCAGTAAGTGAAATGGTCGACTCACTGAAAACAAAAACCCTATTTTCTGACGAGATAGCCAAAGGGAATCTAAGCGTTACACTTACGAATCTTTGCCCTGAAGATCGTCTTGGACATTCACTTATTCATATGCGCAATCAGTTGCAGAAGGTGCAGGAAGATCACACTATCCAATTATGGAAAACAGAAGGCCTGACAACTATCTCTTCCATTCTGCGCAACAATCAAAATATAAAAGAATTAAGCGGGAATATCCTCAGTTTTATTATCCGATATCTCAAAGCGAATCAGGGGTCACTCTTTTTAGTAAAGCAACAAGATTCACAGGCAGTACTGGAACTGATGGCTTGCCATGCATTCAATCGAAATAAACATTCGGAAGAGCCAGTATTTATCCTTCCAGGTCAGGGGTTAACAGGGCAGGCGTTTCTGGAAGGCAATATCATCTATCTCACAGAAATACCGGAAAACTATGTACGTATCACTTCCGGATTGGGAGAATCTACACCTCGTATTCTACTTATTGTTCCTTTAAAAACACAGAATGAAATCAAAGGAATACTTGAAATAGCATCCTTCTCCGCCATTCTACCCTATGAAATTGAATTTGTAAAGGCTATTGCTGAAAATATTGCGGCAACTCTAAGGGATTATCAAATTACTGAACAAATGCAGTATTTACTGGAAGAGAGCCGTGTTAAAGCAGAGCAGATGAATGCACAAGAAAGCAGTACACGGGAAATGCTGGACCAACTGGTAGTCGTTCAGGAAGAACTAAGACGAAAAGAGATGGAGTTAAATAATATGTTCACAGGTATTGATACTACTTTTGCAATCATAGAATTTGATATACGCGGAACTATTCTCAATGCCAATGAGAACTTTCTGCATTTGATGGATTATAAATCAAATGATATAAAAGGGAAACACCATCGTTTGTTTGTAGATACAGTCTATGCGGAAAGTGAGGAATATTCTAATTTTTGGGACAAATTAAAAGCAGGAGAACCTAATACTGCCCGGTTCAAAAGATATACCAGAACCCATTCAGCTGTATGGTTACAAGCATCTTATATTCCACTTAAAGATGCAACAGGAACCCTCTATAAAATCATCAAACTGGCAACAGATGTTACCAAAGAATCGCTTATGGAACTGGAAATGCAGGAGCATACAGAAATGATAGCCTGCTACGAGGAAGAAATGAAGTCTACCTATGATGAATTGCAGCACCGTACTCAGCAGGTAGAACTCTATGAAGCTAAGATTCAGTCCGTATTTGAGGAACTTCAAAAATATACCCGGAAGGTTTCTGAACTGGAAAACAAAAATCATTAACTTTTCCAGCTAAGGGCAGTAATAATCCTGAAATAATAAAAGGTACAGATATCTGTACCTTTTATTATTTATTTTAATTGAGACAGCCATTCCTGAGCAAAATTACGTGCAGATAGTGTAGCAGTCTTACCTATCCGGAAAAGCATTTTCCATTCGGAAGACTTTCGTTGATAGGCAGGATTGACAAACTCCTGTTTATACCCTATTGAGGTCAGCTTGGCAGTAAAGTCTACAGAGTTGCATAATACAATAAAGTCTTGCAAGCGTTTACGAAGTGTAGGCTTTATATCAGAATGGGCGTCCAAAACGGCCTGTTGCTTTTTCCGTTTCTCCATATGGATACGAGCTTCTTTCATTCGTTCTTCATCTTCAGTGAGCCTATTTGTAACTTCCCCTGCCATATACTTGTTCATATAAGCAACATACTGCTTTTTAAACTCTTCCGGATTAGATTTAGATATAGCCAGCATCTTTTTCTGTGCTGCTACTTCTTTTGTCCTGGCAGTTTTTTCTTCTCCTTCCAGAGAGGCTATTTCACCCTCTGCCTGTTGGATCTGAGCCTGAAGTCCCATAGCCAGTGATGAGGCAGGCATTTGTGCAAACATCTGCTGAGCTGTAGCCACTTGCTCATTCATTGCAGCTTTTGTTGCTTCTGAACTTGCACCGCTTTCAAGTTCTCTTTCAGCAGCAGTAGGTGCATCAACAGGATATTTGTTCTTTAGCCACTCTACATATTGCTTCTTAAATTCTGGCGACTCTACATAGGATCTGACAACCTTTCCTAAAGCCTTTACAGCTTCTGCTCTGGCACTCTCCGGTATTTGGCGTGCTATCTTGCGCATGGTTGAAGACGACGAAAAATACCAGGCACTTTCATTCTTTATATTTTCCAGTACACCAGTTTCAACATCATACATCTTCATGCCCAGGTCACTCAGTGCATCTCCAGGACGAGCAGCTGTAAGCCATCCTGCTAAGAGGATAAGCCCACAAACTCCTATTATTGTTTTCATAGTTGTATTTTTATAACCACTTTTTAGCACTTAAAAAATTCACATACGTGATACCTCTGTCATAAAATATCAGATATGTGAATCATTTTTGTTCAGTATAGATTAAAACTTAGCTGTCACACCCAGACGTAAGGCAGCAACTCCATACCCAACCTCTGCAAATCCTCCTACTTTTTCAGATAACATATACCGTGCACCAGCATGAAGGCCTAAGATGAGGCTATTAGTATATGGATTATAATAATCATTGTAGTATCCGGAATTGTCTTTATAGGATACACTCCTGAATCCAAGTGATAATCCTCCATAGACATCTAACTTTTCGTTTGAAATTCCGAACAATTCGTTAGCATGATAAGATGCTCTCCCTCCAAAGTATAAAAATGTATAATGCCATTTATATCCGGCATAATTCTCTCCGTAACGGGCATAATCAAAAAATGCCCCTACACTAATATTATTTTTCAAGCCGTATTCAAATGATACGCCCAAAGGAATTCCGCCTGCATTAAAACTGCCTATCCCAACGCCAGCATTCAGATATTTGGTACCTGCGACCTCTTGGGCCTGAACTTTAGATGTAAAAATTCCTGCTACTAATAGGAAAAGAGTCAGGTAGAAGAAACGTGTTTTCATAGTTGTTTTTAGATAAAAGATTAGAATGTAACTAGTTTGAATCGTGTTGTTTTCGATAAGTGATACAAAACAACACGATCATCAAGAGGTATTCAATCCTGTCTATCTTCAAATGTTTGGATAGCTTTATGAATTGAATAAAAATGCACATCAATTGTAATACTCCGGCTCAATGATAGCATTTATGGCATTTATACTACAGGAGGTACACATGAAGGCTGATTCTGCTACTATTTGTAAATGTCAATTGAAAGCCTTTTTCGTGCATTTAAGATCAAATTCTGATCAATCCTATCATTGCTGTTAGCATCTAATCCAATTTTTTCGTATTTTTGCACTGTTCTTAGAAACTCTCCCATGCTATTTTTTGTCAGATACGTTCAGTATCGTATAAATATGTCCGGAACCGGACATACAAAAAACACAAAAAACATACACAGCACTGATTATCAATACAATGCAAATTATGGCAAGGAGATTGCAAGTATTTTTGCATAGTAGATATTTCCCTCACGTTGAAAATAGATACTAATAGAATACTAGATTTTTCTAATACTACAACTACACTTTGAAAATTATGATTACGGTTGGATTTGTTGCCTTATTGATTGCCACGCTGGCATTCTGGCAACACGGGATGGAAGCTACGTTCCGTAAAAGAAATGAAAACTCCCAGAGAGTTCGCAGATGGAAACGCAATACTATACTGGCTGTGCTTGGCTGGTTAGGTTATATTACTTTGTTGTCTACAAGTAATATTTTGACAGACATGGAATCACCTTTGCGCATTCCTGTATTGATACTGTTGCCTATAACAGGATTTCTTACTTACTTTTTCCTGTCTAATAAATTTAAAGTATTCGTAATGTATTTTCCCAAACCAATGACTGTATATGGACAGACATTACGAATTGCTGTTGAATTATTAATTTATGGAAGTTATGTTCAGGGAGTAATACCTGCACACGCTACTTTTGAAGGATATAATCTGAGCATTCTTATAGGTATCACTGCTCCTGTTGTTGGATGTATGGCATATATTTCAAAGACTATGTCTACCCAAACATTGGTTGGATGGAATATATTGGGTTTAGGATTGCTGGCAGTAGAGACATTTGTCTTCATGACTACATTAATTTGTCCTGAGCTTTGTGGCCTTGAGCATACATTTGCACCACAGTTTGGCACAATGCCCTATTTACTTTTACTTTCTGTATTTATTCCTTCTGCAGCATTTATGCATATGGTTTCAATTGCACAAACATTAATACCTGCCCGCAGAAAAATACAAAGACAGTATGCCTAATAAGACATCACTATACGCTTTTCTCTAAAGCATATAGTGATGTTTCAAGCCGGAAGTAATACAATAAATTGTGCCCCTTTTCCAGGTTCACTGTCTGCATACATAAATCCTTTGTGATTTTCTACAATCCTTTTGCAGATAGCCAATCCAATGCCTGAACCTTCATATTCACTCCGGCCATGCAATCGTTGAAAAAGACCAAATATCCTCTCTTTGTGTTCAGGTTCGAACCCAATACCATTATCTTCTACAACAATTTTGATATACTCTGTTTGTTCGACAAACCGTAGATTGCCTCTATCTTCCTCTGTCAGTGGCATCCTTCTAATTTGAATAGTCAGCGGTTCATCCGGCTTCGAAAATTTTACAGCATTTCCCAACAGATTAGCAAATAACTGATTTATCTGGGAAGGAATAGCATGCACTTCTGGCAGTTCATCTATAGTAAACTCTATCAGCTTTCCAGTATTCTCTTTTTCCTCCTTCAGAGGCATCCATACTTTTGTAATCAATTCATTCAGATTCACTTGCTGGTATCCCTCTTCCAATCTTCCAACTCTGGAATATTCAAGTAAATCATTGATCAGCGTCTGCATGCGTTCAACAGCCATTTGCATACGTTGTATATACAGTTGGCCATTTCCTTCCAATAATGTACTGTATTCCTTTACTAAGAGGCTACTAAACGATTTAACCTTTCGTAATGGTTCCTGTAAATCATGAGAAGCTACATAGGCAAAGTTTTCCAGTTCAGTATTTGACCGTGTCAATTCCAGATTAGTTTGTTCGATTTGTTGCTGCTGCTGTGTTAGAGCTGTTATGTCTTGGTATGTGAACAGTATACCATCTCCCTGCTTAACAATATTTCCATCAAACCAACCTTTTATGCTATGTGCATCATACAAAAAAGTTTTTCGTTCGGTTCTGCCTGTTTCTACAACAGAAACAAACAGATCAAAAAAGCCATTTACCCTATTCTCCGGATAGTGAGTCAACCATGACTTACCTATCAATTCTTCCTCTGTTTTTCCAGTTATCAGACTATTGGCAGGATTTGATAATTCATGAACAAAGTCTATGATCTGTCCAGAGGCATCTCGGATGGCTCTATATAAAACGATACAAACTGGCGAATTATTAATTACGCTTTCAAACAAAGCAGATTGATGCTCCAACGCTTGCTGGATCTGCTTCAAATCATTGATTATCGTAAAAGATGACAACAAATGATGGTCGTCCAAATAAGCAACCTGTCCTTCCAGCCAGTTTTGATAGCCGTCAAATTCATAGAAATCTTCAAAACGTTCAGATTCCTTTGTTATAAGCACCCGCTGATAAGCCAGCCAGAAGTGTGAATTCTTGACCTCAGGAAATAACTGCAACATGCTTTTTCCTATCAATTCACTTTCAGCAAGTCTGGTTTGCTCCTGTAAAGTTTGACTGACATACACATATACTAAATCGGATATCTGCTTTTCTTCATCATATACTACCTTCAGCACACACATACTGGTGGGAGTATTCCGAAAAATATTTTCCAGTGCCCAAGCCTGTTGCTCAATTTGTATATCTTTCTGCTTTTCCTGAGTAATGTCATGTAGCAGACATATTACTTTTCTTTCTTCAGAGCTAATGCTCCATTCTCCTGCCAGAACTTTTTCTTTTCCATCTTTGGTTATGACCCGTTGCTCAAAAGGACTGAAGTTTTGAGTAGTTTTATAATGTTCTATCATTGTTGTCGTTTTCTGAACATCCTCTGCTGGCAAATGAGATAAATACAAATCAGGTGTACAAGGATTATTACCGAATGTTTCTGGTGTATAACCCATCAAAGACATCATCCCCTCAGACCAAACTACCTCATTTGTATCCAGATCCCACTCCAGGCTTCCATAGTGAAAATTATGTTCTACACATTGAAACAACTTTTCTTGCTGACGCAATCTTTTAACTGCCTTTTCTTCCTGTTGTCTACTTGTCACCTGTGAGGTGATATCTTCTATCAGACAAATCCATGTTGGAGTACTATATATATGACTAATTTGTCCTTTGATAGAAATCCATTTCTGCTTTCCGTCAAAAGTTAGAATTCTGACCTCTAACGGTATCCAGGCAGATAATTGTTTTACTTCCACCAAGTAACTAATTGCTCTTTCCTTATCCAGAGGGTGCAAATGTTCTGTAAAAAATGAGAGATCTTTATAATTAGAGCCAAATGTTTCTGGTCCATATCCGAATAGATGCATCAACCCGTCAGACCAAACCATCTGCTCTGTTTCTACTATCCACTGCCAGCTTCCGAAACCAAATAATGTCTCTGTCTGGCTTGTCAGTGAGGTTACAACCTCTGATGAAACAGTAAGTAATGGCTTTGTTTTCTCAATAGGCTTTTTCTCTGAAGTATTTAAGGGATTTATATCTGAAGGGATGCTCATAATAATGAATGTTAATCTTCTACCTTGACAGAAGAATACAAAATAGATCTCAGACTATATTACTGATAAAGAAAATTCTCACCCTATGAATAAATTGAGTACTGGCTGGGTGTAAAATGTTAGCTTGTAAAAGTAAAAAGTGTAATTTAAAATCGGAACAAATTCTATACCACTTCAAGAGATTCTTCCTCGGCTTTTCCTGGAACATTGGTTCATTATATTTTATATCCTATCTATAGGTCTATCATTGCAAACACCATATGTAGATATAAATCCCCACAAGCTAACCATTTATAGAATGAGCCAAAAACTAAAAGATTATATGGCTAAGTTTGCAATACTACTCAAAATATAACCTGATTAATTTATGTAAATACAGCTGGATTATAAGCAGCAGATTTCCAATACTTTTTTTTCTTCATCTTTGTAGAATATTGAAGTTGACAGAGATGAAAAAAGTAAATTCCGATGCCGTAGAAACTTTATTTAAACAATACCATAAGGAGTTGTGTCGCTGGGCCTATACATTTGTAAGAGATAAAGAACAGGCTCAGGATATTGTACAGGAAGTGTTCTTAAAGTTATGGAAAAACCGTGAAGAGTTGGAATGGGGAGAACAACTCAGAAGTTATCTCTATAAATCAACTACACATGTTTCCTTAAATCATTTAGAAAGAATCCAAAAAAAACGCACTATTCATCAATATATCCAGCAAAGCAACGACTTTGTGAGCAATGATACTACAGACAGAGTGTTGTTTAATGAACTTCATGAAAAAGTACAGCAGGCAATAGATAACCTTCCACCTAAATGCAAAGTCATTTATTTGCTCTCACGACAAGAAGGTCTTAAGTATCAGCAGATTGCCGAACAACTTGACCTCTCAGTCAAAACCGTTGAAAATCAAATGGGTATAGCACTGGAAAAACTCCGAATTGCTCTCAAACCTTATCTGAGCAAGGAATTTCTCATAAGTATACTTCTCTTAGTTGTCAGTTGGATAACAGAAAAAGTATGACGACATATACTATTGACTATCAACCTTCTAAAAAAAATAAATATTTTTTTCACTTTTCTTTAGGGGTAAATCTCTTCTCAACTGTTTTACTCATACAATCAGCAAAACATTTATTCTGACTATGGCAAATACCATTTGGCAAATACTCGCAAAGTACCTGACCAACGAGCCATTGACAGACCAGGAAAAGGTAGCATATAAAACAAGAGAGAGAAATCCTGAACATCAGGAAACGTTAAAAGACATTCAAACTATATGGGAATTGTCAGAAACTTCCTCTGAAGAAATTGATTGGGAAACAGATAATCAATGGAATACTTTCCAATCAAAACTACAGAATGAAACAAAAGTTATTGAATTAAGGCCTTGGTATAAACAATATTACTGGCAAACAGCTGCGGCAATAGTACTTATTTTAGCTGTTGGTTATGGTTTAAAAGATAGCTTGTCAACTAAAAGCACTGCTATTTCATCAACTACAGGATATGTTAACACAAATAAATCTGTTCAGACAGCTAACCAGATTGATGTTCAAACGTATCAATCTACTGATTCTGTCAAAGAGATTCGTTTGCCTGACGGTAGTCAAATATGGTTAAATAAATACAGCACAATAAGTTATAAGCCAGATTTTGGAAAAAGTGACCGAAGAGTTACATTATCTGGTGAAGGGTTCTTTGTAATAGAAAAAGATAAGACAAAACCATTTATCATTCAGGCAGGAGGCACCGAAACGAAAGTATTGGGAACATCTTTTGATCTGAAAGCATACACGAATGATAAAACTATCGAACTTACTGTAGTAACGGGTAAAGTTGAATTCAGTGAGACAAAGAATAATTCAAAAAAGGCAATTTTGCTACCTAAACAGAAAGCCACTTTCAAAAAACAGGAAAGAATACTAAATCAGTCAACGGTAGCTAGTATGAGCTTTTTACAGTGGACAGAGTCAAACAATGCTACTTATCTGCATGAGATCCGTTCACCAAAGCAGTTTATTGTAAACACATTCTCTTGGAAAAAAAATGGTCTTAACCAAACAGTTGTAGAAGGAACTTTAACAAATCGTGCTTCTATTGCTTCTTACAAGGACATAGAGCTTATCTACAGAATTTATACAAAGAAAGGAACCGAAAAACCAACAAAAGTTATTACTATACCTAAACACCTAATCCCAGGTCAAAGCATTAATTATAAATACAATCTCGGTAATATGTTTGGTACTACTGCCCGTGTAACAGTAGATGTTAAAAATGCAGTGATTGTACACTAAATCTCATTGATAAAGAAAAAATATATAATTGATTGAATACGAAAAAACAACCAGCTATGTTTACTTATTTAACCAGAACCCTATTAACTTTAACAGTTGTAACCCTTGTACTTACTTCCTGTGTTGTGGAAAAACGTACTACTGTGGTGCAACAGTCTAAACCTGCTCCAGCCAAGCCAATGCCTCCGGGACAAGCTAAGAAGGCCGCAGGTAGCCAATCTGCAAAATCGTTTGCTCCAGGCCAACAAAAGAAAAAACACTAATTCCCAAGACAAAAAATATACTTATTTCCTGCTGTTTGAACTCAGACCTACTCTCTGATTCAAACAGCATTTTTTTTTAATAGTCCACCGTCAGTTCTTTTTAGCTACCATCTTTTCTCTAAATAAGTAATTTTTTAGTGGTAAAAAGATTCTGGCTGTGTTCTCTGATATAAAGTCAATAGTTCTTCCCCGCATAGCATCATCACAAGCATATTTACAGAACTGAAAGCATTATTGGCCGTACATTCTTACCCACAATTGATCTATAAAATCTACAGGTACGATTTTTTCTATGCTAGTGTCAATATGATTGGACACTAGTAATATGTAACTTTTTTATTCTTATAGAACCAGACAGATGCATACAGATGCTCCTAAAGAAGGCTTGGAAAAAGCCAACAAATATGTACTCTCCCGCAAACTGGATCAGATCTTTGTTAATCTGGCAGAAGTTTATCGTTTTGTCGTTCGTTTTTTTCAAGAAGTATTTCTTCCTCCTTATGAATGGCAAGAGGTTATAAATCAATGTTTCCAGGTTGGAGTCCGTTCTCTGCCATTAATTTCTCTTACCGGATTCATCATTGGTATTGTGTTTACCAATCAATCACGTCCTTCTCTTGCTGACTTAGGTGCAACAGCGCTTCTTCCAGCTCTTATCGCAGTAGCAATAGTACGTGCACTTGCACCACTGGTTACGGCCCTGATTGCAGCAGGACGAGTCGGTTCAAATATTGGGGCGGAACTTGGATCAATGAAGGTAACGGAACAGATTGATGCTATGGAAGTATCAGCCGTCAATCCTTTTAAGTTTCTGGTTGTATCACGGGTATTGGCTACTACATTCATGATTCCTACTCTAACCATGTATACTATGATTGTAGCACTCATGGGGGGATATGTAAACATACATGCCAATGAACTAACCAGCTTTAAGAGTTATATTAATCAGGTATTTGATGCCATTACATTTCTTGACATTTTTTCATCAGTCATAAAAGCATTTGTATTCGGATTCACAATAGGCATAGTAGGTTGTTACAAAGGATACAATTCTTCAAAAGGAACTGAAGGTGTAGGAAAAGCTGCCAATTCATCCGTTGTGACCTCTATGTTTCTGGTGTTCATTGAGGAACTATTGATATTGCAGATAGTGAATGCCTTACGTGGATAAGATATATAATAACTATGAAAGAGAATATCAAAATAGATACTACGAATAAAGTCATTACGATCAAGGGTTTGAAGAAATCCTTTGGTGAACTGGACGTTCTCAAAGGCGTAGATATGGATTTATATCAGGGAGAAAATCTGGTAGTATTAGGACGGTCAGGAACGGGAAAATCTGTTTTAATTAAAATCATTGCAGGATTACTACAACCTGATGAAGGTTCTGTAAATGTGTTGAACCATGAAATTACGGGTATAAAAGAAAAAGAAATGGATGCACTGCGCTTAAAGATCGGATTCTCCTTTCAGAATAGTGCCTTGTATGATAGTATGACGGTTCGTGAAAACCTGGAATTTCCGTTAAGACGCCATGAAAAAGGGTTGAGTGAAAGCGAAATTAACCAACGTGTAGAAGAACTCCTGGAAGATGTAGGACTATCTCAAACAATCAATCAAATGCCATCCCAGCTATCAGGCGGTCAGCGTAAACGCATAGGGATAGCGCGAACACTAATTTTGAAACCTGAAATTATGCTATATGATGAACCTACAGCGGGCCTTGATCCCATTACCAGTATGGATATCAATAACCTGATCAATGAGGTTCAGCAAAAGTTTCATTCATCTTCTATTATCATTACACATGATCTTACCTGTGCTAAAATCACTGGTGACAGGATTGTTATGCTGCTTGATGGGCAATTTCAGCGCCAAGGCACATTTGATGAGGTATTTACAACAGAAGATGAACGAGTGAAAGCTTTTTATGACTATAACTTTACAGATTAACTAACTATGGGAACAGCAGAAAACAATAAACGATCTGTGGTAGTAGGAGTGTTCGTACTCTTGGCTATCATTATATTGGTTGCAGGAATTTTTATTCTGGGAGGCAAACAGAAACGGTTTGAAAAAACCCTCGAAGTAAAAGCAGTATTCGATAATATTGCAGGGCTGAAAGCCGGAAACAACGTCTGGTTTTCAGGAGTAAAAATTGGTACTGTAAAATCACTGCAACTGTATGGTACGTCTCAGGTTGAGGTGACACTTAAAATAGAAGAAGATGTACAAAAGTACATCCATAAAGATTCAAAGGCACGACTTGGGTCAGAAAGTCTGATAGGAAACAAAATTATTGAAGTTTATGGTGGAACTCCGCAAGCTCCTGTAGTAGAAGAAGGAGACAGACTACAGATTGAACAAGCTCTCAGTACAGATGACATAATGGAGACCTTGCAGGAGAATAATAAAAACCTGTTGGCAATTACCACAGATTTTAAGAAATTAAGTAATGACCTTACTAACGGTAAAGGTACTGTAGGCGCATTGTTATCAGATTCGACCCTGGCTAACCGATTTCAGAGCATTGTTTCTAACCTTCAACAAGTATCTGCTACAACCAGTCAGGCATCTGCTTCTTTGTCACAGTTTACACATAAACTAAATAACAAAGATGGCCTTGTCAACCAACTTCTTACAGATACTGTTGTTTTTAATCAATTAAAAGGTTCTGTTAACCAGCTTCAAACTACAGCCTCTTCAGCATCTGCAATAAGTGGAAATCTTGAAAAGGCAAGCAATAACCTTAACCGTAATAACAATGCATTAGGGATGCTATTAAATGACGAACAGTTTGCCACACAATTGAAAGGAACTATTCAGAACGTAGAAACCAGTACAAAGAAACTAGATGAAAGCATGGATGCATTGCGGTATAGTTTCTTTTTGAAAGGAGCATTTAAGAAAAAAGCTAAAGCTGACGCAAAGCAACAAGCTCAATAGCCTTCTAGGCTGATTTAAAATACATCATCAATACGTGTATCCCCTGATAAGACTTGTTTTCCAGCCTTATCAGGGGATATTTTTTATGCAATAGACACCTGTATTTACAATACGTAGTACAAATCTGACACTCCATACGTAAAATCACCAATTGATACTGTCTGTAATTGAGTGTTCTTCTGCCAGAATATACCTTTGTAGCATAGTAATAATCAAACATTTTCAACTACAAACAACTGCACTATGAAAACATTAGTAACAAATGTACGTCTGGCATTATTAGTTTTGACTCTATTAGGGAGCCTGGCCTCCTGTAAGAAAGATTCTGAACCAGATCCTTCAAAAAATGATCCTGTTTTTGTTGGGAAACGCTGGAAAATGTCATCTATGATTGTAAGTCCCGCGGTTGACCTCGATGGAGATGGCACAGCAGACCCTGATTGGCTAGTATTTATGCCAGAATGCGCCAAAGATGATATTACCATATTTAAATCAGATGGAACTATAGGTGGTGAAGCAGGTCAAGTATGTCCCGATGAAGAACCTACTTCCTCAACCAGCACCTGGACGTATGATCAAAATGCCAAAAAGTTTACTATTAAAGATGGTTCTGAAGTAGACGTATATGATGTCGTTGAAGTATCATCAAGCACATTGACAGTAAAAGCAACAGCAGAGGATGAAGGTCAGGAAATAACGGTATTACTCACTTGGAAGGCACAATAACACAATAAACAATCTCCCTGAAGAGTACTTCTTTTCAGGGAGATTTGCTTTATCTTAATAAAGAAACCCACCCTTTGTACCTTCGGGTAGTATAATAAATCAGGAAATAATAACTGCCTGTCGGAAATTGGGCACCTTCCCATTTGAAATTCCGGTCATGGCTGGTAAATATCAATCGTCCCCATCTGTTGTACATCTCTATTCGATCAAATCTCTCTTTGCAGTTGTCTTTTGGTAGATTCTTGGTACTATCTTCATTATTTGACATCTCAAAGTAAGGATTCCATTCGTCACCATTTGGAGTAAATACATTGGCAGGTAGAAAGTAAGAATGATCTACTACAGAATCCTGAACAACAATGGTCACGGTTGTGGTATCATACTTATTTTTACAATTTTCATTCTGTGTAAAAAAATCAATAATGAATGTATTGTCTTTCACTACATCGAGCACACTACAATCAGGCGTCCAGGAAAAGGGCACAGTTACACTATCCACACCTGTTTTCCCATTCTCAAACTTCATCCCGACTGCTCCCATATCAAATCCTCGTCCAACAGCATTAACAGTAATTGCACCATCTCCTGTATTGGTAGCAATAACATTAAATTGCAGCAACTGGCGTACAAATATGCTTGCCTGATTACCAGCCAAAGTGGTTAGTATAACAGGAGAGTCTTGTACTAAAGGCTCAAAGTTAAAATTTACAATTAGAGTATCAGACAGTCCTCCTCCACACCCATCATCTCTAACTACCAGTTTCACTTGTAATGGTTGATTTATTTCTGCTGCTGCGCATTTCTCAAAACACAGGTTTACCCATACTGTATCACTATCCTGATAGATAACTCCGGATGTAGGAGATAAAGAAACCAGACTGGAAGAGAAGTTAACAGCCTCCAGCGTTAAAGCCAGCGTAGAACTACCAAATTGGGTTCCTGATATTTTATCAGTCAGAGCAACTTTAAAACAAAGGCTGTCTGTTGTACTCACCTCTACTGTACTCAGATTAGCAACATATGTATTTGATTTATTATCTTCTAAACTTACTATAGGTGCATTATTTATAGGACATTCTATTACACTAATTTGAAAGTCTCTTTGAACAGCACCTATTTGAAGTCCATTCCGATACTCCTTACACAATACGGCAAATGCATATAAGCCTTGTTTATCGGCTGTAAAGGTTATAATACCAGTCCTGCTTCCAACAGATAAAGGTATAGGCCCCGGAGTACTTTTAGTCAAACTATACCCTGGTGCCCAGGTGATGAGTGGATATGGTGCAGAATGATTGCGCGGATCAGGATCTATATATTGATTTCCAAACTGATCTTGTTGTACAGGGTCAGCAGGGTATGGACAATTATCCGGGCAAACACAATTTCGACCACTACAAGCATCTGAATAACCTTTATAAGGAGTAACTAATGTATAAACCAGTGAATCCCCATCTGCATCTGTGGCACTAAAGTCAAAATAGAATGGAGAGTTAATGCAGGCATAGTCACCCGTAATCACACCAAACTCAGGAGAGTTATTGATAAAAGATTGTTTATTCAGACTCACTGCAGGAAATTCCATATAGAAGGCATTTCCCACCTCATTGGGAGTATAAATATTGGTTATATTGGCATTTCGGCAACAACGTTCCCAAACCACATAATACCCTTCAGAATCATTATATGTATCACCAGAAAGAGTAATTTCTGTGTAATACCACAGGCGACTATTCCTAACCTTATCACGCCTTTCACAACTAGGGTTATTGTAGGTAAGAAGGCTCTGACTTTTATATAACCCCAGATCTACATTCCGCATAAACTGATTATCTCTTTTACGAAATATAGTAGCCCGAATATAATCCTGCTTTAATTCAGGACTAGCAGCACTAATCTCATCATAATAAAGATTCAGACCGAGTTCATATTTAGTATCCGTTTTATGAATCAGATAAAACTCTCCTCCAACAATATGAGAAGCAAAAGAGGGGCTAATAGTAAATCCCCATAGAAACAGTAAAATACACCATCTTAGGTATTGATTAAAGATTATAGAATGCACTACCTGTGACATAACAGGTCGCACACATACAGTACTACTCATATACAATGCTTAGTATTTAGGTTGATAAGCGATCTCTTACCTTATCTACTGGTGATAAAGGCAACGTATATGTACTGTTTATAAATTGGTGTGGCGCTTTGTCTCAGAAATTGTCAGAATTGACTAACAGCGAATGAGAAAAAGTTTAGAAAGATGAAAAAATGGCAAATAATGCTAACAGCACTTTATACACTATGAAGTGCTGTTAGCAAAGCAATTAGAGTTATTTAAAAGGCAACACAGGTATTTTATCAGTGGTAATCATTTCATTGATACCACCTAACTTTTCATTTTTGGTATTCAGATTCAATTGCTTCAACTTTTCAGAAGAAATACGGGCAGATTGCCGGGTAGATGAGCCTCCAGTGAGATAGGATATGGCTGCATTAAAACATGCTTCATTCGGATTACCCCAATCTTTAGAATAATCATCAGTTGAACTTATATTGACAGTCATCCCATCAAAATAATCACTTTCATTGTTTGCATTTACTGTTTTGAAAGCTATTGGGAACACATAGTAATTCTGTGTTACATCTGTTTTACTCATCTCTATCAGAATTCCAGGAAATCCTACAGGTTTACCATAAGTAGTAGAACCAACTAATGTTACATTTACATAAGGCTTCAAATTATTAATAAGCAACTCGCTGGCAGACGCCGTTTCTTCTGATGTAATGAAAACAATACGCGTCAGATTAAAATTAGCAGACTTTGTATCAAAATTAATATCGGTTGTATAGCCAGCCTTTTTAAACTCAGCAGTCAGTAATGCATTGTATTTATAACTATACATAGCTTTTCCTTTCGCACTAGCAGGTGCTACCAAATTAGCAAAGTATTCAGATACGGATGTATATCCCCCACCATTGTATCTCAGATCAATAACTAAATCTGTAATTCCTGTGGATTTCAGATCAGTTATGGCAGCATCTAGTTCAGCTTCTGTATCTGCTCCATCATTGTCTCCCAAAAAGCTACTTAAAGCAATGTATCCGATTTTCAATCCTCCAGCACTAATTACTGTATCTTTTTGAACAAAATTGGCTTTATATGATGCCTTGGTTAATGTTAGTGTTTTTTGTATCCCCTCATTCGTTTTAAAAACAAATGTGGAAGTACTATTGCTGTTTAGTGAGTTATAAAATGCTTCTTTATTTGCTGCTGTTGCTTCAACTCCATTTACACTCAAAATCTGCCAACCCCGTTGTACACCTGCCAATCCTATAGGAGAATTTTTATACACATATACAACTCTCTGATCAGTAGAAGAAAGATATCCCCTTCTGAATCCAAAACCAGCATTGCTTCCAGAAGAAGTATTTTCCCAGTCAGTTTGTGTATAGGCAAAACTATATCTATCAAGATGCTTACCAGAGGTTCCCACATCACTATAAGAACGGATACCAGCAGAACCACTCATGATACTATCTACATTCGCAAAAGATTGGGGTTTGAATGTAGTCTCAGAACTTCTGATCAAATCTCCGTTGGTAGCAGACCATTTTGCATAGTCAGGAAGCTTTTCATTCCATAAATAATAGACCAGAGAATAATAATAAGCACTATCTCTCACATCAACTGTATCTGGTGTAACTGCCTCACTATCTTTCTTACAAGACACAAATCCTAGGGAAAGAAGTAACAGAAAAAATATTGTGTACAAACATTGAACTTTCAAAGATTGTTTTTTCATACATTTTAAATTGAGTTCTGTACTGTCTTTAATTAAACTTACTTATCCTGAGGCACATAAAATTTTTATTCCCAACAATCAGCATCACCGAAAAAAGCGAAACCTTAGTCCGGTGAACTGTTGCAGGTGCTTGTATTTAACTAAACTACTCAAAGAGTCACTGACAAGTTTTTATAATTATCTCACTTCCAAAATCGAACACTTATTCAATAGTATTATCTTAGAGACAAGGAACCTTGGCATTACTACTACCTATGAATAAATTTTTGTTGAAAATAATCGAGCAAAAATTACTTTTCTATTTAAAATTCTCTTTACGTAATACGCTATCCAGTGTTTCATGTAGTGGTTTTATCTGATGTGGAGGTACACTGGAACGCTCTCGTACAAATTTCATATCACATACATAATGGTCATACCTAATCATTGTGCTTACCAGGCTAAAAAGTAATAAAAGAAGAGTTTCACCTATACTTTTGGGTACTGTATGCTTCATATCAGAGAAATTTGGAAAATGGGATAGCTAGAGTAAGAATTGCTATATGTCAGACTTGTATTTTTTGGCGGCTTCCCTTACTGTTACCGTGTACAGTGTATCACATATTCCATTGCCATAATCAGTTACAGAGGTTACACCATTGCTGATTATTTCTATGTTACCACTTACAGGCCTGCCACTATTCTGACAGCGCCCTGTATAGATAATATCTTTGGATATGGATGTCATAAAAGCAGTACCTATACGGGAAATACCTGTAAGTGAGCCAGAGATTATCCAACAATCATCTTCTTTATACTCAGAGGGGTGATAGACATAAGTCAATGCACCATTCCAAAAAGTCGAAGATCCATCTGTGTAAGTTAGCCTGGCATCTTCTGAAGTAACAGTAGTTATTTGATCAACAGACTGAGAGGTAATCGTTCCGCTAAGAATTATATTGTCCTTCTGAAAATTCTCGAATGAGATAGTTGCTAAATAAGAAACAGATGGAGATCTTTTGTTTATGTCACTATCAATAATTGTAACAAAGAATGTATCAATAAGCTTTCCTTTAGGTGTCTTTAGAGAATCTGCGCAGGCAGAACCATCTCCATAGTCCATTGTGATAGTTCCTGAATAGGTAAGTGTATCACCATTATGACTAATATTGGTATAGTTGCTGGTCATAACAGGGTTACATTCTGTTATATATGTTGTATGTTGATTTGTAGAGTTATTCGATTTCAGCAAGCCCTCTGTTAGCAACCCTTTCTGTGTGATATCAAGTACATCTTTTACAATAGCCAATAACTGGACATTTTCAATGGCAATTGTTTGCGCATCTGCTATTTCCTGTGAGGTTATAGTATGTTGTCTGTTACATGCCAGAATCCAGATTAATACAAAACAACCTGAAATCGCCGACAATCGAACACAAACCGATTTCATATCTCTAGACACTTAATGATACATTCACTTCATTAAACATCTATAAGACATCCAATCAAAAATCAACTACTATTCTTCTTTGTATAATAAACCAGTAACAGCTAAAAAAATGTAGATGGAATTATCTGCGTCTGGAGAAGTCAAAAGTATAATAGGCACTAATCTGAAGGCTAAGCCACAGCTTTGTCTTCCGGGTTTGCAACATTTCTCTTCCTCCTTCTCTAAAATCGTTTGGATTTCCTACCCAAACCGATTGTACATCACCTATTTTTTTTGAAAGCACTCTATTGGGAGAAAGTTCGTTTGGAAAGAAGGGATCAATTTCATTTATAGCCGCATACTTACTAGCCTCACGACCTTCTTTTTTGTATCGTGTTGTTAACCAATGAAATACAGTACTTACTTCTATCTCTGCATTTCGTATTATTTGTCTACGAACTGATAAGTTCAAGCGGTGATACCAATTAGTTAACTCAACATCTGTATAGTAGTAAGGGGGGATATAGGGATTTGTATAAGAATAAATATTTTTGATCTTTACATACTCTTCTCTTTTATGTAATCTGGCACTTGTCCATTCTCCCCCTACTGACCATTTGGATGTATTCCCTAAAGGAAATAATCCACCTATGCCTATTCCATAACGTGTCATCCCATTGTTCAAAAACCCCACATTGAATACCCCAAATATGGAACGCAAACCAACCTGTAGTTCTGCAGCAAAGTTGGTTACATCATTCAAATAGAGTCCTGTTACCCCTACACCCACTATAAAATCACTACCATCTATTCCCCACTCAAAGGGTCTTTTATAGCGTTTAACACGAGTAGATACTTTTTTATCAGTAGTAGATTTATTTGCATTCCTTTTTATGGAATTAGATTTTGCCAGGCTATCTGTTTGCAGAGAATCTTGTGTTACAGAATCAATGCCCATGCGCCCTCCAAATAAGAACAACTCTATGTCATCACCATGTGCAAATCTTTTAGTAGAGGTATGTGGCTTATAGTTATATATTCTGGAAGGTGTTACGATACGCCGTAGTGGTTGATGATTTCTAAAAAGAAAGAGAGCCAGAACAGAGTCAGCCTCATCTTTGATTGTATCTTCTGTTGACAGGCCAGAATCTCTGGAAGAATTTGGCATTTCCAATACAAGTAATGTATCCGTAGTTACAGTATCAGAGAGAGTAAGAAGAGTATCTGATAAAAGTATACTATCTGACACTGAAATAAGTTGTGTATCAACAGGTATTGTAGCAATGTGTGTAATCTCCTTTATGACTGGCCTTGCAGTATCAGGATTCAGTTTCTCAGTAGGTGATTTCTTTGCAATAGTAGGTGAACTTACAGTCTTTTTGGTTTGTGCTTTTGCGACAGTGATAGGAGTACCAGCTTTCTTCTTCAGAATGACATGCTTCCCCTGCTTCTTATATAATAATCCTATCTGATCGCATACCCGAGTCAATACATCATCTACCGGTTCATTTTTTACTGAAAAAGAAACAGTCTGTTTCGCGTTTACAAAGTGTAGACTATAAACAAAAAAAACGCCAGCTTGTTGGGCTAGGCGTTGAAGAGCCTGTTCTACAGGAATTTTTTCACAGGTCATTGTTATTCTCTTTCCAGAAGAAGGATTTTGTGCATATGCAGACAGGCTTACACATCCCATAAGACATACCAATACCCCTGCTTTAATAATAAGGACACTTACCTCCTTCCAGACTAAACTCATTCGGACCAACTTTAATAATTTCTAAATTAATATTATCATTGCTATAGTACTCTTTAAGTGTACCAAGTACTTCATCAAGAGAACTATTATCAAATATTGAGGAAAACTTACAGTCCGCTAAATTATTATTTTTTAATGAGATTTTGCATGCATACATTTTTTCAATATCAGAAATAACCATTTTCAGAGGAGTTTCTTTAAACTCAAGCATATGGGTAGCATATCCTAATGCATTTGTGTTCACAACAGATGTCACTTCAATGGTCCGGGAATTTTTCTGCCATGTACCTGTTTGCCCTTTAACAAGGTATACACTGGTATCAGCAGCTGAAAACTGTACTTTTCCGGAAGTTACACTTATTACAACAGCATTGCCGGTTGCATCTACATTAAATGCCGTACCTACTACTTTGACCTCTGCTTTATCTGTATGAATAATAAAAGGTTTTTGTTTATTTGGTGTTACCTGAAAATACGCTTCGCCAGTTAATTTAACTTCTCGTGTATCTCCCTCAAAATTTTTGGCATAGGTTAAAGTACTATGGGCACTCAAAACCACGTGTGAGTTGTCAGGTAATCGCTGTTCCAGTATCTTAGCATCGTGTGAAGATACTGAAGCCATTTCTCTGGTGCGAGGTTTCCCTCCTATCCAATAAAAAATAGCCCCAATTCCCAAAACAATAAGCATAGAAGCAGCAACTCTTAAAAACCAGTTACTGTTTACTGTTTTTTGTACCCCAGGTGTAGGTATTCTCTCACTACTTGTTTCTGAAGTATCATGAGGCTGATCCAGCAATGTATCTAATAACTTCCAGTCTTGGTCTATATCTGGCATTACAAAATTTCTTTCAGGACGGGTAGCCTGCCATGCCGCCCTCATCTGTTGAAAATAAAGCTGATTTTCAAGTGAGTTCTCTTGCCAGTCATCAATTGCGATAGCTTCCATAGGATCTGCTTCTCCTGCTAAATACCTGGCAATCAACTCATCTGTTACAACTATGTTAGGTTCATTTTCCACTGCAACTATCGTTTTAAAGCGTAAAGTATAATCAATAGGCTCTTATAAATGGGTAAATAAAAAATATCAACAGGTTTGTTTGAGAGTATATACCATGTTTAAATAAGAATCGTTAGTTATATATCCAACACATAGATTGATGCTCTTGTAAATTCTTCATTTTATACTCTTGTTTGATTATAATTGATCTTGTTTAGTAGAACAGTAAGCTTGAATGGCTTCTACAAAGATTAATCTGTATCTGTCAATTGTGTTCGTAACACTTTCAAGGCTTTACTGACCTGATTAGCCACTGTTTGCACAGAAATATTTAATTTTTGTGCAATGTCAGCATAACTCATTTCCTCAAAGCGGCTTAGCTTAAAAATAATGCGGCACTGTTCAGGCAAGTCATCAATGGCTTTCATCACTTTTTTCTCTGTCTCATTCGCAAATGCCTCTGGTTGTTTTACTTCCTGACGGCCATCACCAATACTTTGACGTATGTATTTTGTTTTAATAGATTCATGCTTGATACGATTGAGGCATGTGTTGTGGACAGCTCTATACAAATAGGCTTTTAATGTAAGTGTAATAATTAAATCTTCTCTCCTTTCCCATATTTTCAGAAACATGGATTGTACAATATCTCTGGCCTCATCCGTATCCTTAACAATGGTAAAGGCATACTCACAAAGAGTTCTGTAATATTGTTTAAATACAATCTCAAAAGACTGTTTGTCGCCTTTTCGAATTGCCTCAATAAGTTGCTGATCTGATACGCTCACAAATAATGGTCGGTATGGAGTCTCCAATAGATTCAAAGTATCAGCATTTGATTTCTATACCTGTATGACATTCTATTCAGATACTACTACTACGTAGCATAAATATTATTTCTGTTTAGAAAGAAATACAGGAAATCAAAAGCACTACTTTAGATTAAAACATAAAATAATAAAGCAAAACTATACTTATACTCACACAACTCTATTATTTAAATATAGCAGATAATTGATTATGCAAAATAACGTCAATCATCTTTTCATGTAAGATCAAAAAAAAACTACGAATAGTATATCCTTTTTATAAAAGCATACTATTCGTAGTTCTTTATATATACTTAGCTTTAGACAGTCTGATTATTCATCAGCACAATCAACTTTTACTACATCTGGTGTGAATTGCCACATATCATCCAAAGCAGAGCCTGAACTTGCAGAGGAAGCTCCTGTCATGATATATCCTTTATTATCATAGGAGAATGCCAATGGGAAAGACCGGCCACTACCGCAATCATCTGTAATTTTCTGTTTCTGATTCCAAACATCAGCTGTTGGTTCATATTCCCAGATATCACCTAACTGAGCACTACCACTTGTACCCATAAATATATAGGCTTTGTTATTCAATATAAATACTCCAGCTTGGCTACGAGCACTAAAGTCACCTTCATCAGTTAGCTGATCTTTTTTAGTCCATGTGTTTTGTTCAGGATCATACTCATAGATATTTTTCTGAGGTACTGCGTTGTTAATGCCCAAACCTACATATCCTTTTCCATTTATAGTAAACGCAGTAGCACCATATCGCTTAGATCCACCAAAAGTTCTTATTGGAAGCCATTCGTTATTGACAGCATCATATTTATAAAAATCCTGGAGATAATTATCATTTATACCTGTACCAACATACGCTACATTATTTACTACAAAAGCTACAGCAAATTGACGGCCACTAGGGAAATCTTTGATTTTTGTCCATGTATTTTTGGTGGGATCATATTTATAAAAATCAGCTAAATAGTCACCTTCAGTATCATTATTGTAACCCAAGCCAACATATCCAAACCCACCTGCTGAAAATGCAACAGCACCAGTTCTTGGCACACCAGGAAAAGAAGCAACCTTAACAGAATCCCAATAACCATTGGCTGCATTGTAAATATAAAAATCACTTAAACGATCACCTTCTTTATCAATTCCTAGTCCTGAATATACATTATTACCAATCATAAAAGAAACTGCACCATAACGAGCTACCCCATTATAACCTGATTCAATCTGATACCAGTTACCATCGGCAGGATCAGTACTATCCCCACCACAACTACTCAAAACAAAGGCAGAAACAAATAAAACTAAACTAAAGGCTATCTTTCTTGCAAAACCAGCCTCATCAGCTACTAATAGATTTCTTTTATGGTTCATAAGGTTTATATGATAATTAATAAAATACAATTTTAATTATGGTGACTCTTTATAATGTTAGGAGTTATTTAGAAACCATTGTAACAAACACGGTGAGTTTCATTGCCTTGTTTGCAGATTTCTGGCTGCCAAATACTAGTCTGTCTACACCCAGAGAAGTAGAATAAGGCATAATTAATAACCCATTCCATTCAGAGCCTGTACTTTTCAGGATAGAGTTTACATATTCGTGTAATTCAAAAGAATAAGATTTATCAGTTGTTGTATAGTCTGTTGTATAATTTACCACCTGTTGAGTTGTAGTATAGCTCGTATATAAAGGTGATAATGCTTTGTTTTTTGTAGAAGCATAATACATAGTCAACTGAGAAGGTAACGGAAGAGTAGAAGAGTTGGCTCCTGAAACTGGCTTTATAGTTAAAATAGCCTGATTCAAACTTGCATATCCCACATTCTGCAATTGCTGAATACTAGGAAAATCTATTCGAGTAGCAAAACCTAAACTTTGTTGCAGATATAATTCCTCATTTGTCTCTGTGGAGGAAATGATATCTCCTTGCTTTTGAAGGTTTGCCAGCTTTCCAGGGCGATTGAGTGCCTGTATCTGGTTAAACTTCAATGTAGAACTTAATGGAAACGTCTGTATAGACTCTGTTACGCTTTGCTCATTGTTGGTATGATAATACAACTTTAACATGGTACTATCAGACTTAAATCCCAATACGGCTGCGTTATCATTAGCACCGTTTAGTAAGGCTAATCCATGTAAAATAATCTGAAAATCATCCTGATCCTGCAGCTTGTCTGACTTAGCGGCATTGAATAGTGCCAAGCCCAAATCATCGGACATCCGGATTGTCAGATTTTTACCTAACTTGGGTCTGGCTTTAAATCGTTTATTACCTAAAGATTCAGCTAAAACCGGAACTGAACTTGTATTATAGTAGGTTCTTTCATCGTCCAAATCACTTTGCAAACCATGCAGAGAGATTGTTTGAGATTGCGTTGTATCTCCATACCAGTACTCATAACTGGTAGAAAACACTAAGGAGTCATACTCAATCTTATTGTTGTCTTCTGTCAACTTAAAAGAACTGGTATGACTAAGTTCAAAATAAGGTGTAGCCTGTACTGTACCTAACTTAGGATCTGTATATCGTCCAGCTAATAAACGACTATTTCCACCTGTAGTAATAGAATCAAGAAAAACAGTTGAGGCTCTTACAGTAAATGTGTCCAACACCTGGATCTCTACATTCTGATCTTTATCAGCAAGTTTGATTCCTACATCATTGTCTCCCTTTTCGCAGGCACTTAATCCGACAACTACCAAAGAAATTATACACAAAAGATATAGCCAATGGTACTTGTTAAAGTTGTTTTTGTTAGTCATCAATAATAATCCTATTATGCCAAAAATAGTTGTACTTTACAAAATATGAGCTAAACCTTCAGGAGGAGGAGTTGTGATTTGCCTCATGAAGATACAGATCTGATGCCCATTTCACTTATTTAAAACAGAGTGTACTCCAAAATATTGTGCAAATATGCAAAGACAAATCAGAAGACTTGCAAAAATAGAGATAGAAATATAAAAAGCAAAGAGGTATTGTATTCCCAACTGTTAAATGATGTTAAATGATCAGGCTACCTTATCACAAAATTCTTATATGAGTAAGTATCAGCTTACTCAATTTTACTGAGATTTATTTTTGAAAGAAAGGCTTCACTGTAATGTTCACTGATAGGAATAAACACTTCTCCTATTTTAATTTTCTGATTACGAATACAATCTATTTTCTCCAGTGCTACAATATAGGAACGATGCACACGAACAAACTGTGAAACAGGCAGATTCTCTTCCAATGATTTCATTGTCATACGAGTAACCACAGGTCGGGATTGTCCTGCCAGATAGATTTTAAGATAATCTTTCAGTCCTTCAACATACACAATCTCAGACATCTTGATTTTTACCAGAGAATAATCTGCATGAACAAAGAAATAATCGTTTTCTATAGCTGGCTTTACTTCCTGTTTTCGTAAAGAAAACAACTCATACGCTTTATTGGTAGCTTTCAGAAAACGTTCAAAGGATACAGGTTTTAACAAATAGTCTACTACATCCAGATTAAAACCTTCCAGTGCATATTGATCATACGCAGTAATGAAAATGACCATAGGGGAATACGACAGGCCCTGCAACAACTGTACACCTGTAATACCTGGCATTTGAATGTCTAAAAACATCAGATCAACCTGTTCATTACGCAATGCATCCATAGCCTCAAATGCATTTTTACATCTTTTCACAAGCTTCAGATAAGGTATCTGCTGAATATTATCTACCAGCAAATCCAAAGCAAGACTTTCATCATCCACAGCAATGCAGTTCATCATATGTATTGTTTTAATGTAGTTTTACAGATAATCCAACAAACTTTTGTTTGGTTGAAATCATTTATAAGATAATTAGTTTATAGAGGAATCTTCTTTAAACCCAGTATCTTATTGTGTTTAAACTGAAGTTCTAATGTAACCTGGTATATAGAATCCTGTTGCATAATTTCAAGAGAATGCGCATCAGGATATAACAAATCCAATCTTCTTTTTACGTTCGCTAGCCCTATTCCTGAGGCTTTGTCCTTTTTCTCCTGAAATAGCTGATTAACTTTATTTTTTATAGTAAAAACCAGTTTCTTGTCATCTGCCTCCAGTTTAATCTCTATAATAGGATCTTCAATCATTCCTACTCCATGTTTAAATGCATTCTCAACAAAAGGGATCAGTAACATAGGTTCTATTGATTGTAATGCTAAAGGATAGATGATCTCAAAACGAATTTTGACATCATCTCCGAATCGAAGCTTCTGCAAATCAATATAACTTTGAAGATATTGTACCTCCTTTTCCAAACTCACCTGGGTATCAGCCGATTCATACAACATATATCGCATCAGTTCAGACAACTTAATAATAACAGGTTCAACCAATTCGGATTTCTTGCGAGCTAAAGCTGCCAGGCTATTTAAGACATTAAACATAAAATGAGGACTCACCTGTGACCGCAAGAACGATAACTCCGATTTGAGTCTTTCCGTTTCCTGTTCTTTTCTGTTTTGTTCCATAACAAGGTTATCAGAAACAATCCGGAAGCTGGTACTAAATGCCCACGTAAAAAACAAAGGAAATAGATTACCTATATGAAAAGGCCGTCTAAAACCTCCTCCTGCAGGATTATGTAGATGAAACAGATATTCACGAACAAAATGATTGATAATCAGTGCCACAACCACAACTCCTAACACAATAAATATATACGAGACTATACCCTTCTTCCGCAATACTTTCGGAATCAGATAGTAGGCATTGATATAAAAAAAGGGAATATCCAACAAATTAAATATCAGGAAATAATAGTCAGGTAATGATGGGGGTCGCGGGCCAGGATTTGGAGGAGGATGATTTCTAAAGACCAGCGGCGTTGCCAGAAATAAAACCCAGAAGCATACATGAAGTATAACAAAAAGAGTAGAAGAAAGAACCGATTTAGACCGAATAGACACCATGCAAAATCTTAAAAACCCACACAAGTTTAGTGATAATACTCAGGTATTTATCCGAAAATAGAAAGAAAGGTAAAATATGTAGACTAACGTATCAAATGTAGCTATAAGTAAAATGATTTACAGGATCTCAGTAAACCATTTTACTTATATGTATACCCGATTATATTACTTATCAGTTATATTCAATTGTATATGTCAAGGCAGTTTGATTTTTTGCCTTTCTCCCTTTACCCAATCTACTATTGTTTTTATTTGTGTTTCATGGAGTTTGGCATCCTTGTGCAATAAAGTATAAGAGGATATAGGCATATGGCCTTCTTCTACTTCCTCTGCTATTTCTTCCAACTTGTGATCCATTCTTTTGGGTTCGTACTGAGCAAAGTCTGAAAAATTCAGTTCTCTCTTTCCTTCATCCACATGATGACTCAACCACAAACCAATAGGATTTATGTTTGCATACCAGGGATATTCCGTATGATTAGAATGACAATCAAAACAGGCTGTTTTTAATAGTCCGGCAACTTCCGGAGTTACCTGAACAAAGTGAGTGTAATCTTTTTCAGATTCAGCAGTCCCTAGATTCCGTTCCGGGCGGATAAACTGAATCAGAACCAAAATGGCAATAAAAATAAGTAAGATTTTTTTCTTCATACGTTTACTTGACTGAAAATCATCAGGTATAACTATACCTGTAAGAGAAGAGTGGGGAAATAATTACTATGAAAATAAACCAAGGCTTATATTTTTACTATTATCTTATAAAACGGTGCACTAGTACTGTATACAGCACAGGGTTGCATCAAATAAGAAGACAACCCTGTGCTTATTGAATTTCAATCCATTACTTATTAATCTCAATATTTGCTACAATATTTACTTCATCACTAATCACTGCAGCAGGTGCAGAACCAAGATTGAAATCAGATCGCTTGATACTTCCCAAGGCTTTAAATCCGGCTATGGTTTTCTTGTTCATAGGATTTGTAGTAGTGCCATTGAGTATTAGATCCAGAACAACCGGTTTGGTTACTCCATGTAAAGTCAGATCTCCAGCCAGTTTGTATTTTTTTCCTTCTGCTTTTTTAATAGAAGTACTTTTAAAGGTAAGGGTTGGATATTTAGCTGCGTCAAAAAACTTATCACTTTTTAAGTCTTTATCACGATTATCATTATCTGTATCTATACTGTTTACGTCCGCAGTCAATTCCACTACAGCATCGGAAAAATCGTCTTTGGAAGAAGTAACTTTGAGATCAAAATTTTTAAATGAGCCATCTACTTCCGAAACCATCATATGGGTAACATTAAAACCTAATTTTGCATGAGCTTTATCCAAAGTCCAGGTCTGACCGAAAGTAACAATGGTACTACTCATGAGAGCAATGGTAAAAAAGATTTTTTTCATAATTTAACACAGATTAGGTGATACAGATAAAAACAAATTTTACAATCCTCCTATTTATTTTCTGCTCTATGTATCAGCAACTAATGGGCAAAAGCTGCTGAGCTTTGTATTGGACAAGGTAAACAAAAATATAAATATTCACACAATCAGCTGGTATTATTCTAATTCTTCCTGGCCCCTTATAATTGTTCCTGTAGGAATGGATAAAAAGGTAGGCAGGTTGAGGAATGTCTGGTTTTGAGGAATAAAAAAAGGCCTGACTGTATGTCAGGCCTTTTTTCTAGTTAACTATCTTTTTTGGCTGGAGCAATGATTTCTTTATCCTGAATCCTTTTTGCATTTTGTTCAGGAGCAGGTTTATTGGCTGGTTGTCCTTCCAATATTTCCGAATGAAGTTGCTTTTTGAATGGCTGTATGCTTCCGGAACTGTCTTTTATCGTTGAATCTTTCTTGAAAGAATCTCTCTTGAATTGTGTACTGTCCCGTTTAATTCCATCCTTTTGTCCCGGATATTGACCGCCTGGTCTCTGTCCTCCCTGCTGAGGTGCTCCTTGTCCTGGAGGACGGCCTTGCCCCTGCATTTGCTGACGGCCTCCCTGACCTTGTCCTTCGCCTCCTCCCATACCTCCACCACCATTGTCACCACCTTCTTTCATATCATCATTATTAATAGATTTTCTCCGTCTTGGTGCTGAATCAAAACTCATCTTACCAATACGATAGCTGAAGGTAATTTTAAAGTTCATGTTATGCATCTCGTTTACACTACGTTGTGTAAGAATAGGAGAGTTCAATTCTGTACGAATACGCATAGCTGTTGTGAAGAAGTTTTCTGCTCCAAATCCAATACTTCCTTTCTTGTTCTTGAATTCTTTGCGAATTCCTAAGCTATAAATTCCAAATCCACCCTGTATACCTTGGAGTTGTACCTGACGGCCTCTGTAAAAGGAGAATGCCTGTATACCCCACCCATTCTTAATAGTGTAGTTTCCAAAGAAACGGAAGTTATATACCCAACCTTCATTACTCGCCCGGTAAATAGGATTTGGATTATTATTATCCAATACTGAATAATACACATCTGTTCCACCGTTCAGAGATAGTTTATTGGAAAGATTAATGTTGACAAATAAGTTTACACCATAAGAGTTCTCACTTCCAATATTCTGATATGTAGTACGAATTCCAGTGAGAGAATCTGTAGGATTGACAAACAAATCCCGTACACTTTGTATCGCATCATTGGTATTTCTAACAAAAGCAGCAAAATTCAAAGATGTAGTCTTGATAGTAGTATTATAACCTACTTCAAAGTTATTGGTATATTCAGGTTGTAATCTTGGGTTACCTTCTGTTATATTCAACTGGTTAGTTCGTTGAATATTAGGGTTTAGAAACTGAATAGAAGGACGTTGAATCCTACGATTATATGAGAATTTGATCATATTTCCTTTTTTCAGTTTCTTGGAAATATTCAGGCTAGGTACTAATACTCCATAAGATGGAATATCTATATCTGCCTCGTCCTGCAAATATGCACGGATTGTAGTATATTCATAACGGCCTCCCACTTTGAAGCTATAATTATTCTGTGTACTAAAGGTATAAGAAGCATATCCTGAAGTAACATTCTGATTATATGTCAGATTATTGGAATAGACATCATCTGTTATAAGTTGAAATGATCCACCTTCCAGTGCTTTAAATGTTTGAAAATCGCTGGTTACTTGTCGCATTATGTTCTTTGCACCCATTTCTAACATTTGATTCTTTGCAATCGGATTTTGATAGTCCAGTTGTAGCGTCACCTCCTGGTTATGGCTATCATTTATATTTTTCTGAGAAGCAGTATCTGCTGTTTGTGAAATACCTAGAAAGTCGTTAGTACGATTATTACGGCTATACAATGCAAGAATACTCAATTCTTTCTGAGGCTTTTCAAACAAATGAGTATACGTTAAATTTAAATCTATCGTTCCTGACAGATCTTTCACCTTTACGTCACTTACATTACTTGTTGGTGGATTACTCAGATCATATCTGGTAGCTAATGTTGTTAAATCATCCTGATAGGATGTATTATTTCTAACGCCATATTGCACAGAGGCAGATAACGCGTTATATTTATTAATATCATAGTCCCATCCAAGTGTATAACGGCCAAACATACCATTGTTACGGGTATTTGCTTTTTGTGTATTTAAACCAGTTTTAGTTTCCTGGCTATTTTCATACTTCCCGTTCACATTGTAGTTGCCACGACCAAAACCTCCTAGTGAAAAGCCCATCTTACCTTTACGATAACTTCCATTCAGACCCAGGTTTGCCCCTCTTAATCCTGCACTACCATCTATGTTCAGAGATATACCCTGCATATTGTTCTTTTTGGTAATGATATTGATAATACCTCCAGAACCTTCCGCATCATATTTGGCAGATGGAGAGGTAATTACTTCAACAGATTTAATCTGGTCAGCAGGGATTTGTTTCAATGCATCAGCGATACTTCCTGCAGTGATAGTAGAGGGTTTGTTGTTAATCAACACTCTGATATTCTGGCTTCCCCGCATCGAAACGTTTCCATCCATATCTACTGATAGCATAGGTACACGTCTCAATACATCTGTAGCATCTCCCCCTTTGGCAGTTGCATCATTCTCTGCGTTATACACAGTACGGTCAACTTTTTCTTCAATCAGGTTGCGTTGTCCTACAATCTCTACTTCCTGTAGTTTTTGTGTCTGTGAAGACAGATAAATCTGACCCATATTCACATCAGAGCTTTTATCTGTTATAGTGGGCAGCTTGATTTCAACTGTATTGTAGCCAATAAAGCTAATCTGCAAAGCAAAGCTTCCTTCAGATACTTTAGCCAATGTAAATTTTCCTTTGTCATCACATACAGCTCCATCTACTGGCTTTTTAGTGGCAGGATTGATCAGTGCTACAGTAGCGAAAGGAACAGGTTCTTTGGTAGTCGAATCAATGACAGTACCTGTAATGCGTACAGTGCCTCGAGGTGCAGATGCTGTTACTTGAGTTTGGGCCCAAACAGCACGGGTCCCCATAGTTAAAAGTGTTAAGGTTAACACTAAGATTTTATACATAGCATTTTTGGTTTGAAAATACTTCATATCAGCTAGAAATTCACTCATCAGTTTTGTCAGAATAAACACAAAGAAATACACAATGTTAAGATGGAAGAAACCTCATTAGACTATCTGTTTGTTATATTCTACCGTTCGGCTAATTATTCGACAAACGAGTCTGACGAGAAAACTACGGCGATTATCGATCAAAAATGTCTGATTGTATAATAATGGCACAGATTAAGGATGAACGGTAAAGATGACTTAGTTAATTCACACTTTTTCACGTTATTTGAGTAAGGTGCTTTACCGCTACAACCATACTTTTCATCTAACGTATACATTGTCCTTACTATCATTGAGTATCTATCTGATATCTGACAGATAGAATTGCCTGGGTCTATGCAATCATTGAATCAACACAAACGTGTCCTCTTAATGCACTTATCATTCTGGTGCATGTATCTTTCATTTTTTAGTTATCAGCTTAGCTTTTACCAGAAAGACAATATTAACTGGCCACGATTTCTAACCATTGTAGCTATACAACTGATATTTACTTCTATTCCAGCCTATATAAACTATTTCTTTTTTCTTCCGAGGTTTCTGGAACAGAAAAAAGCAGGGAAGTATTTGCTGGGATTTTTGCTGCCGTTTGCCTTATTATATATCATCAGGATGTATACAGAACGTTATTTACTGGACGGATTTACCCACAAATATGAGTATCTGTATGGTCCCCGGTTCATAATCCAGACTATTGTAGTCACGCTTTTTATTACTGTTTTTGTGGCTATGCTACGTTTTGCCATTGAGTGGTTTGAGCTGGACTCCAAAAAGAAATCTATTGAAAATGAGAAATTATCCGCCGAATTACGCTTTTTAAAAGCCCAGATTAATCCTCACTTTCTCTTTAATACACTCAATAACCTCTATTATCTTGCTTTTACTCAATCTCCTAATACAACAGAAGTCATTGCCAAACTTTCACAAATGATGCGGTATATGATCTACGATTCCAATCACCCACGTGTGATGTTAAGTAAAGAGATTGAGTATATGGAGAATTATATTAGTCTGGAGAAACTCAGATTAAACAATCAGATTCCTATTCATTTTGAAGTACATGGTACCACAGGCCATGTACTGATTGTGCCCTTGATTCTGATTACATTTCTGGAAAATGCATTCAAACATGGTGTCAGCAATAACAACCCTGAGGCCTGGATCAATGTAAAACTGGAACTTCAGGGTACAGAATGCGTTTATATTGTAGAGAACAGTAAATTACCTGACAAAACGCTGAAGCCAGAGAAATCCGGGATAGGCCTGCAAAACGTCCAGCGACGATTAGACCTTAGCTATCCGGAAAATTACAGTCTGAAAATAACAGACACATCTGATCGCTACCGGATTGAACTTAAACTGAATGCTGCATGAACCTGACTTGTGTTATAGTTGAAGATGAACCCCTGGCTCGCAATCTCCTGACTCAATATATTCATAAGGTTTCGTATCTGACACTGGTACATACCTGCTCCAACCCCATGGAAGCACTTGAATTTCTGAGAGATAATAAAGTAGACATATTATTTCTGGATATTCAGATGCCAGAAATAACAGGTATTTCTCTTTTGAAAATTCTGCAGGTTAAGCCACTGGTGATTCTCACTACTGCCTATTCAGAATATGCATTGGAAGGATACGAACTGGATGTGGCAGATTATCTTCTTAAACCCATCACCTTTGAACGTTTTCTAAAAGCCGCAGAAAAAGCGGCGGGTCGTCTAACAACACCTGGTCAACAACAGCAAACAGAAACTTTACCTGATAAGCCACCTACCGAACCGGCCTCACCTTTTATCTTTGTAAAAGATGGGACAAAGCTGGTCAAAATCCGCCTACAAGATATTTTATATGTAGAAGGGTTAAAAGATTATGTAACCATCCATACTCATCATCAGAAAGTAGTAAGTCTGCAAAGACTAAAGTCACTGGAAGAGCAGCTACCACAGGATCGTTTTCTTCGTGTACACCATTCCTATATTGTAGCACTGGAAGGAATTGATGCAATTATGAAAGAGAAAGTTCAGATTGGCAATGCTCTTATTCCTATTGGCGACACCTACCGGAAATCATTTAAAGAGTTTATTGAACGTAATCATTTGCAGTCAGATTAGGGTATTTCAAAGTATCTATAATACACTCAAAATTGCCACAATAAAACTCCTGTAATACCAAATAGATAGGCTTTTTTTTCGTATCTTGAGGGAAATTAAATCAGTGTTTATTCCCTTACAGATATAGTCTATTTATGTCCAGATACCATACAAATTCAACCGCTATTCGTAAAAACAGATCAGAATATTATCGTTTGAGAGCCTATGAAGCACGTCTCAATGAACAACTGCACCATATGCTCAAACGAATCAAACAGATTGAGGAAAATGAGAAGCTGTCATTAGCCAATCAAAAGCTTCTTACCTATTTACTAGCTCAGGCAACCCTGCAAAAAGCCGAACTGGAGGCCCAACCCGATTCCAAAGAACGCAATAAGCAACTCAAAAAAGCAGAAAAAGAGTTTAAAGAAGTCGATGCCAGGTATAAACGCAATGAGTATCATCTGGCTGTGTTGGAGAAAAAGAAGGACAAAGACAATGCAGCGAAATATATTTTGAAGGAAAACAAACGGGATCAGGTTTCCATCCGTATCCAGATTGCCTATGATACCTGGATGCAACTGGAACAGGCTCAGCAACAAATCAATCTGAAGCTAAGTAAAGAAGCTCAATCCATTACAGAATCAGTTACAGATAATACAACTCTTGCTTCAGCGTTAACTTCTGTTTTACAGTCCTCTTCACACAATGAAGAACTAATAAAGTATTGGCTTATTCGGGCAGTTGCAATCCAGCGTGTTCTTCTAGCATCCCGATATACCGCTTTCCGAAAAAGGTAAATCTACAACTATCCTATTTATTACATAATCTCTATCATTCACGTGGTTACCAACCTACCATGCAGGGTATTTATTTGCCTAACAGAATAGGTATGTTTGTAACATTTCAGAGAGTGATGCGTATTTTGCATGTCTCAGCTATACTAACACTATAATTACATTCAGTAAATTTTTCTGCCACACGCTTATTATGGAAAACTCTATTTTTCAGGTCAATTTATCCGGAATCTTAAAAGTCTTATCTGACAGTTTATACAGTAGCTGGGAGGTATTTATCCGGGAATTATTACAAAATGCCAATGATGCTATTACAGCCAGAGGCCTGAAAGAAAGTTTTAATCCAATCATTCAAATCGACTTCTTTGAAACAGGAACATCCAGAGTGTTGCAGATCAAAGACAATGGTATTGGCCTTACAGCAGATGAGATGACAGAGTTTCTGTCTAAAATCGGCTCCAGCTCCAAAAGAAATACATCTGATATGTTTGATCGTGAACAACAATCGTTTATTGGTCAGTTTGGTATTGGGCTTCTCTCCTGCTTCATGGTTTCTGAAAAAATCGAAGTAGAAAGCACAGCCTGGAATAGCACTTCAACGATGCGCTGGATTGGCAATACGGATGGCACCTATGCAATAGAACCAACAGAGTACAACGGATATACAGGTACCAAAGTACGTCTTGCAATCAAGAAAGACATCGCACTTACGTCTGACAAGCTAACCTTTCTACTTCATAAGTACGGAGATTATTTACCTGTACCTATAAAATATTCATACAATGCCGGCTCTGAGATTACTTTTCAAAAGGAATTTCCATGGCTTACCCGTTCTACGGGTAGTGAGGCGCTCATGCTAGGTAACCGTGTATTTGGAGAAAGGTTTTCTCATTATTTTCCTATTCAGGATAGCAAAGGACAAACACAGGGTTTAGCCTATGTCTTGCCTCATCCTACTCATACAACCAGTGTCAGCAAACATGTATTGTATGTCAAACGCATGTTTATTTCTGACTCTTGCGGAGATATTTTGCCTGACTGGGCCTTTTTTGTAAGGGCCATCCTCAATTCAGATAACTTAAGTACAACAGCTTCCCGTGAAGATATTTACCATAACGAAATCCTTGAAGAAGTACGAGAATCGTTGGGTATCAGTATCAAAAAGTACCTAAAGAAATTAGGCGATTCAGATCCGGAAGCTATGCAGGAAATTATCGTTACCCATGCACAGGCATTGAAGTCACTGGCATTGGAAGATGATGATTTCTTTGCTTTTATCAAAAACTGGTTCATATTTCCGACCACACAAGGTGATCTTTCCCTAAAACAGATCCAGCAACAATCCAGCTCTATTCTTTTTGTTTCTGATCTGGACGAATTCCGGCAGATTGCTCCTATTGCCAGAGCTAACAACCAACTGGTAATCAACGCTGGATATATTTATGATACCCCAATTCTTTTAAAGTTACAGGATCGGGATCATACAGGAAAGACTCGCCAGATCAATCCGGAATACTTTGGCAATATTCTCAACGACATTGATATTGAGACGTATGATCTTATACGTAAACGCATGGATATACTTCAAGCCATTCTGATTGAGTTTGACGTAGAACTGGATATTAAAGCATTTTCACCGGAGCATGTTCCAGCCATGTTACATATGTCACAGGACTCCATTCAGAAAAGAGATTTTAAGAGTATTCGTGACGAATCAGATAGTTTGTGGGCTGGTGTCTCTGATGCCATACTTGACTTTGACCCAGGATTTCGGGCTAAACTATTCCTGAACTATAGAAATGAAATCGTCAAGAAACTTTTGTATACGGAAGCATCAAAGAAAATAGATCCTTATATACAAATGCTGTATTTCAATGCCCTGATGATGGGTCACTATCCATTGTCCGGCAAAGAACTGGATCGCATGAATGAAAACATCATGATACTACTTAACACCAATCTATAAACAATGAGTTACTCACTGGAAACTCTTGAGGAAGTACAAGAGGTAGTTGATATTCTGTCCTATGGTAAAGAGTCTGAAGAAAATGAAAAAATTCTTCAGAAATGCATTCAAAAAGCACAGTTCTTCAAAGACAAAGATCTCGAATTTGAGGCTCGTGTTGCGTATATCAGACAAGTGACCTGGCTACACAAACCAGATAAGACCATAGCCATTTTTCCGTGGTTGCTAAAACGAATGGATGAAGGTCATAACAAGAATCATCAGTATTCTGTTTTATGGATGTATAAGTGGGTCATTATAAAGCTGCCATGTTATGCATCTGTCTCCTTACAGCAAATAGAAGACTTGCAACAGGATATGGAAAGACGTTTTCTGGACTATGGTACAGGCACACGCATAATAGATTACTTCCGGATGATTGTCTATGCTCATCTCGGGAACCTTTCTAAAGCCCAGGAGCACCTGAAAAACTATCTTCAGGATACTAGTAGCTGTCTGCTGGATGATTGTGACGCCTGTCAACCAAACAATGTACTGGATATCTATTTGAGTTTACGGGATTATCCTGCATTCCTGCATACGTCTCAACCATTGTTAAATGGTACAAAAAAGTGCAAGGAAGTGCCCGATTATACCTATTCCAAAACTGCGATGGTAAATTTTCTATCTGGCAATACAGAGGTAGCGAAAGACCATGCCATTCTGGCCCGAAAGAAAATTCCACTTACCAGTGCAGTACTGAAAGAAATGGGGTATCTACTGACATACTATGCACTCACAGAAGATTTCATAAAAGGTCGGGTGGTCATTGAAAAACAAATCGGATTTTGCACTAATACCCAACCTGAAGCCTATCTCTATCAATTTCTTTTGGGTTTTCTTCTTTTTATGAAAGCACTACAGAAGGCAGGAAAAAAAACGATCAAGCTTAAGGTGCCAATGGCAGAGATACAGCCAATCGAAGAAGATACGTATGAAGTAGCCTCCCTGATCACATGGATCGAAGGGCAATGTCAGCAGAATGTGCAAAAGCTGGATCAACGCAATGGAAACACATTTTATTCAGAAGATATGACCTATTATCTTTCTCTTATTCAGAACTGATACAATACTTTTTTCAGAAACGGATAAATATTCTTATCTTTATCTGTTTCTGAAAAGATCATCGTCTTTATACCCTATCACTATGAATACGAAACTTGTTCTGGCAGGTATCTTCACTTTTATCTGTGTATTCGCCAATGGGCAAACCAAACTTATTGCCCATAAAAGCCATAGTGGTAGCGCCGAAACTTTCGGAACTGCTCTGAAGAATGATTTCTTTGATTTGGAAAGCTCCAACTTTGGAGAGGTCCCTTTCCATAAACGCCCTAAACATATCCTTGACAGTGTGGTGTTTGTTTCAGATACGATTACAGTGTTAGTCTGCAGTAATAAATCTAATAGCCCTAGCAATCAGTCTGAAAAGTATGCCATTACTCTTAGCAATCACCCTATTGTATCCAAAAAACATTCCAAAAAGAAAATAAAGACCTTCCTTCAGGAAGAATATAACTTTCAGAATTCTCTTGATTCAGTCCCATTTATAGAATACAAAGAATCAACTACCAAGTTGCCCAAAAACAAAAAGAAAGAAGGCTCTTTTTCTTTGATACCTCAAAACACAAATCATCATCCTCTCGATAGCTCAAAGCTACTACTTGTTGGCTTGGCTGGTGCATTTGCTGTACTTACAGCATTTGTATCTTTAAAGTGGGGACAACTAAAAAAACGGCTGTCTTAAATATAGCGCCAGATGCTTATATGAAGCATTCCTGTCACAATGAACATTTGTAGTTCTCTTGAATTTAGTAATCAAGTTAGTACACCATTATGTGGTATGTTAGCTTGAATTAACAAAAATGGCATAATGAGTTTAAATATCACAGTGTATTGCAAGCAAGTTTCTCCAGACTTGATTCCCCAAATTATGAGGCGCTTGAACGAATATGATATGATTGTGGAAGTTTATCCTGCCTTTAAGTTTGACCAACAAAAAGATATAGGTTTTTTGCCATTTAAATTTAGATTAAAGAATCCGAATTGGGATATATTGAAAGACAAGGAACTTAAAAGTGGCTTTGAACTATACATCAGTAATTTTGATCTAAATGAAGAGAAAGCGAATCTGAAGTCCAAACGCAGTCTCTTTGACAAATTACGTGGAAAAAAACAAGTTGATGTTGCATTTGCACCACCTAACATAGAAAGTCGCTTACAAGAATGTAAAAAAGCTGTTTCGTTCGTTTGGCATGTATTAGACAGCTTTGAACTTCGTTTTGCATCTATGGCCAGTGCTATATTAGCAGAATTAACAGATGGTGTTTGCAGCTACCCGGCGGACAATATCTGGTATGATAATAAAGATATTGTTGATCAGGCTTTTAAAGAAGTGATTGCATATGAAAATTCACTGTTAGAGAAAGAAATAAAATTTCACGAATTTAATAGTTGGTAAAAAATGACAGTATTATTATATGTTTAAGTTGTAGTTTTGATAATACAATGGGATGTAAATGGTGTGATTTAATTTTTTAGTTCTATCAATGGTGTTGAAAACAGTTATCTTTACCAATAGTTATGCAGTTAGTAGTGTTATAAGTAGAAGGAAAGGATTATATTTATTTTAAGCTTCACTTCTGCGTTTATAGAATTGATCTTCAGTTTTTTATAACAGAGTAAATATATTGCTCTGACTATACGAACCACCAATGCGTCTGAGTCATTGTTTACAGACAGGAATTTATCTTTTCGCATTTCTGTGTGTTCTGTTCATCCCCTTTCCCTTCATCTTTTTTCCTCTCCAGGAAAGGTATACTCAATTCCTTTTTGGAGATTTGATCCAAGTCATTGCACCTATAGTGGGTATTGAGGAAGTCCATTCAGAGATTTCTTCTGACTCAACCTCATTATATTTCCTGCTTCTGCTCTTACTTATCCTATCAGGAGGTCTGTCTTTTTTGTTTGAAGCATCCAAAAAATGGAGAGTTCATAAAGAATCTATATTCATTCTGTTGCGAAAAGTTTTTTCTTACTATTTAGCTTTGCAGCTTTTAAAATATGGAGTGGATAAAATCTTTAAAGCACAGTTTTATCTGCCAGAGCCCAATATTCTCTATACCCCTTTCGGTCAGTTAAGCAAGGATATTTTATATTGGAGCACAATGGGTACCTCGTATCTGTATAATGTAATTACAGGTTGTGTTGAGGTCCTGGCAGCTTCATTCTTGCTCTTTCAGAGAACACGTGTAGTAGGATTGCTCCTTTCAATTGGTGTCATGATCCATATTGTTGCCATCAATATAGGATTTGATATTTCAGTTAAGCTCTATTCCTGTTTTCTTTTACTGCTGGCTCTAATTGCCTTATCTCCACAAGTCAGTCTACTCTATCAGTTTTTCATTCTGCAGAAACCAGCAGCTTTAACCATTGAAACTTCAACTTTAACGTTTCGTCATCAGGCTCTTATTCAACGTACACTCAAACTATTCATTGTTGGCCTCTTTTTACTGGAAGCTTTTTATCCTTATAGGCAGAGTAAGACTTTTAATGATGATCTGGTAGCAAGACCATTTTTACACGGAGCCTACCAGGTACAAACCACATCTAGGGATTCTGTTATGCAAAATCCTTTCTCTTCCATAAAACGCTTTTTTATTCATCGCAATGGATACATTATTTTTCAGGATCAGGCTGACCAGATGAAAGATTTCAAATTGCAGATTGACAGTACAACTCATGTGTTTTTATTGACAGATTATACCATGCGCCAAACTCAGATCAGATATGAGTATAACAAACAGGATAGTCTGTTAACTTTTCATTATAAGATTCAGGATAAACTCTATATTATTCAGGGGAGGGCACTAAACTGGAAAAGTTTACCTGCACTCAAAGATGAAATACACTGGACGATAGAAAGCAACTGATCCATTGTATAGTCTCTTCTGAGAACAAACAATGGATCAGATATTTTTAGGTTAATGCTTAGTGATCAATACTACCTGCTTCAAATTCACATACCTCTTTTAGTATTTCAATTGCCGCTTTTATAGCACTACATTCATAGTGTTCACATACAATTACATGTTCCATTCTCAGCAATTCCGCTACCTACCCTGGTTATTATCTAGTGAATGGTTTATAACATACAGGGTCTGAGACATTGCTAGAATACCTTGGTATATAAATCAGTAGTTGCTGGCTGAGTTACTGGAGCAGACTGGTCGACAGATAGTATCTCAAAAACATTGGTTGTAATTGTTTTTGCAATATCTCCTGTGGGCAAGTCATTACAATCCAGTCCAAATGGCTCCTCTATCTCTGCCGCCATTATTTCAATACCGATAAATGTAAAGAAAATAAACGTGACCAGCGGAATAGTAAAATACCCAAAGTCCTGAATCAGACCAAAAGGAAGCATAACCGAATAGCCCAGAATCAGTAATTTGATGTATACACTGTATGAAAACGGAATAGGTGTTTTCTTGATCCTTTCACAAGCACCTGCCACATCCATAAATACCTGCATATGTGGTTTGAAATTGATCATATCGGCGTCCCCAAGAGCACCACTCCGGTAAACAACCTGCACCTTCTGGTGAATCAGTGAGGCTATGTGATTGGGAATATGTTTTTTGGTTTGATACGAAGCCTGATCTTCAGGGGTAAAATGAATCATTTCACTCCATATCACCCCTTTCCGCAGATGTTCCTTAAGGGCAATGGCAAAATTAGAAATCAGAATAGCCAGTTCTCTCCTGCTTTGTATATCCTCTTTAGGAAACGTAGCCTGAATCATGATAGCCAGGTTTCGACTGTTGTTCACCAAAGTTCCCCATAACCGACGTCCTTCATACCAGCGGTCATAGGCACTATTGGTCCTGAATACCATCAATACACTGAGTACAATACCTAATAGCGAAAAGATAGTGGATGGGATGGTAAACTCTTTAGGCCATACTTCAATAAAAAGAACACAAAAAACACTTGTAAAAGCTGCTACACCAGCAGCACCCCTTAGGATGCGTCGCATGGTCCAGCTGCGTGTTAAATGGGAAATGTCACGCCAAAAGTTCTGGTTTGTTTCGTAAATGATCATGAGGCAATAGTAACAGATAAATGGATAAAACGGTGCCAGCTCTGATTAAAACAGAAAGGGCAGGGATTGCGGCTAGTGGTAATTTATTCCGAAAATTTTATTCGTCCAACTATCAGGCTCCCAAATCTTTTTCATTGCTTCATATCTTCTCAGAAGTAGTGTTTCTCTGTTACATCTTACAAAGGTTTTATTTCAGAAGCCATTATCTCCTTTTCCTAAACAAATCCTATTATTTTTGTATATTAAGGGCATCACACCATACAAGTAGCAAAGCTGATATATTTTTAACTTTCTTAAGACGTTGTCAGACTAACTGCTATTAGTGACTATGAATTTATGAAAACAGTAACATTAACAAACTTTATTACAGACCTCACCCAACAGGGAAATGTTACTGTAAATGCAACGATAGAGCCTTTTAGTGAAATAGAAAAACAGGAATCCTGTCAGGTTTTGGAGCAATACTATGCAACAACACTGGTAGACATACCACATACAGCACCAGCCTTCTTGCCTGAAGCTGCCTTGTGGGGAGCTATGTTTATTTATCGGGCATGTCAGTCTATTTTGTTGCGCCATCTTACAGAGAGTCAGGTTAGAACCTATCTCTTACCTTATTCAGGCCCTCCTTCCCCAGAGGCTATCTACTCTATTGATCTGACATTGCGTTTCCTGCCAGACCTCATGCATTTTGCCAAAGGTCTGTCGCCTGATGATGTACTTGTACAACTTCTGCGAAATACGGCACAATCCTGGCCGTTTTCTTCTGTAGGAGTTGATATTGAGGAAAATTCAGATCATACTACGTTTATCCGACTACACCCTTCCTTAAAATATGCCTATGTGGATCGTATCATTCAGAAACGTGATCACAAACGACTCACACATCCTGAATTGTATGATCTGGTAAAGGCGGCATTGGGTATACACGCAGACCGTTTCTGGCCAGAACTCAAACATGTAACAAAAGATCTGACCCATATTGAATATTAACACAAACAGGGCATTCGTATCTATACAATCCCTGCACTATTTATTCCAAACATTATCATCCTACAAAACTTCATGGAAACCAGTACAGAAAAAGACCTTCTGCTCATTGATAAACTAAATCAGGTATTGCAACACGTTAAGAACACCTTTGTTGGAAAAGATAACATCATTGATCTGATGGGAATCTGCCTGGCTGGACGTGAAAACTTATTCTTATTAGGCCCTCCAGGCACGGCAAAAAGTGCCATGGTGCGTGAATTAGCCAAGCTGCTGGATGGTAAAACATTTGAATATCTACTTACCCGGTTTACAGAACCTAATGAACTTTTTGGGCCATTTGATATCCGCAAACTTCGCGACGGAGATCTGGTAACCAATACAGAAGGGATGCTTCCGGAAGCATCACTAGTCTTCCTCGATGAGTTATTGAACGCCAACAGTGCCATTCTTAATAGCTTGCTGATGGCACTGAACGAAAAAATATTTCGTCGGGGACGGGAAACCAAACATTTACCTGCTCTAATGTTTGTAGGTGCCAGTAACCATTTACCAGAAGATGAAGCCTTACAGGCTCTCTTTGACCGTTTTCTGATCCGGGTTCGGTGTGATTATGTAGATCCTAAATTATTAAACGAAGTATTGCTGGCAGGCTGGCAACTGGAACGTAAATCGGTAGATAATCCTCCCAGAATCACTACCGACGAAGTAGCACAGCTTCAAGCTATGACAGCACAGGTAGACTTACATGAGATTCGTCCTTTGTATATCGACCTTATTCAGAAACTACGAAATGCAGGACTTTCTGTATCTGACAGACGGGCAGTAAAACTACAGCGGCTTATAGCTGCCAGTGCATTATTGTGTAAACGCACCAAAGCACAACCATCTGACTTCTGGGTGTTACGTTATATCTGGGACACAGAAGAACAGCAGGAAATTATAGCTGGTATTGTTAATTCTGTAGTAGAGGCAGATCCTGAAAAATCAGAATCTCATCCTCAGGCACACATCAATGCCATTCCCAATGCAGATGAGTTGTATCAGGAAGTAGTAATACTAATGGAAAAGTGGGATAAACCAGAAACCTCGTTACCTGATCGGACAGTAATTAAGGACAGGCTTCGTTATCTGAATGGACGTTGTGAATGGCTTACCAATGAAGAACAACGAAAATATGTCCAGCAAAAAATGGACGAACTATGGAAAAAGATTCTGCATACCGGGGAAAAAGCATAAACTGATTTTTTGATTCAGCAACAAGTGCAGATAACAATGCCTATTCGTTAAACTATGAAAGAGAAAATCCTGGTCTTTAACCATACAGACAAACAAACTCTGGGAGCAGTCCGGTGTATTCCCGGCTTACGCGCAGCAGAAAATGGAGATCACATATGGCTCCGTGGTATAGCTGTAAGTGAGAAGATAGACATACGCATCCGACAACTTCCGGCTTTACATAGCTATTTTCTGGATGAACGGAATCGTTTGTTTCCTGCTGGTGGGTTAACGCCAACAGGTACCTTACCATCTTTATCCTGGCAGCCTCTTACTACATTTATTTCAGTAGAGTTGCCCGTGTCTGTATTACCAGGGAAGTTTCAAAGACCATACATTGCCCAGCTTGTTCCCTCTGAACAGGAGAAACCAGGGGCTGCCCTACTTGTTTCTTTAGCCACCTGGAAAGCCTATGCTGAAACAGCACCTGAGATTCGTCTTCAACAGGTACGATTTGCTGTCTCAGAAAAAGAGGAAGTATTTATTATAGGTGACCTATTACCTTCTATTCCGGGTAAGGAATACTGGAGGCACAATACCTTACTAGTACCCTCCGGATATGATTTTGATCCTCCACTGATAACTGATATTATTGAGAAGAAACTCAATCCCCAAAAAGGAAATTTACTTGTATTTCATTCAAGTGACGAGTGGGAACTTATTCCGCTATCCTGTTTTGTACCAGCAACCCGTAGTGCCATCCGATTAACACAAGTATCCCATGAAACTAAATAACCAGATTATTGCCTTTCAGGATTATTTCTGTCCTCCCCAGCAATATTTCTGGCACTGGGCAGAGAATGGCCAGATCATGGAGTGGCAAAATGGAACTACGATTTGCTATCGGGAAGATCTGTCCACTATTATGACTGACATACAGTTGCTGGGACTACCTCCATTAGGTTCGATATTGCTTGTGCTGGCAGCTTGTCAGGACACCTGGTTTGCGTCAACGGCTAATTTGGAAATGTTGTATGCCGTAAAAAATGCCTTACTGGAAAAAGAAAAGCACAATCCTTTACTCAAAGATATTGATCCACTTCTGACGGGGGTAACCAATCTATTGGACAGAATCAGTGAACTACCCAAAGAATTTCGCAGTGGCACGGCACGTACACATCTGCTCCAGGTCATCTTTGAAACATCTCAACACAAAACAACCCAGCAACAAGCTAAATCACTAATCAGTGAGTGGGAAAGCGGACGGTTAGATGGATTAATACTTTTTCAGACAACCAAATCTATCACTTGTCAGCATTTTATTGCTGACCTAAAAAATTTGTATGCGGTTTCAAAGGTGTATGAAACCACAGATCAGCTCAGACAGAAACTTCGGACAGGAATATCGACGCTTCCGATGCCTCCTGAGGTTCTTCCTCCATTGGAAGAAACCCGTACTCTACTGGAACAACTGGCTGATGATCCGGAAACAGAAAGTCTGAGCCGGCTTATCAAACGCCTGCTTGCTGTATTGCATATACCTATGCATTCACAAGATAGCAGTGACCAGCCTGTAGGTGGGGTAGCAGACATTACCAATCGTGGAAATTTTGATCGTCTTCTTTTAAGTGAACTAGCCAATGATGATATTGTACTCATGGCCCGGTTAGCCAACAATGAAGCATTATACCTTAGACGGGAACAACCACCTACACATCAAAATCCTGAGCGGATCATATTACTGGATACAACTTTGAAACTATGGGGTACTCCACGTATTTTTGCTATGTCAGCTGCTTTGGCCTGTGTGGTTAATAATAAAGCAAATGCTACTATAGAAGGTTTTGCATTAAAAGGTAAATCTTCTGTACCTATCGACTTAACGACAAAAGAAGGAGTTACCACTGCGTTGGAGCATCTTGATCCTTCTTTACATTGTGGAGAAGCATTAACTTCTTTTCTTACTACACAAACCTTTAGTCAGGAAACAGAGAATTTCTTTATTACAACAGAAGAAACACTAAATGATCATACCTTTATAGCTCATCTGGCAACCATACGACCATTGCTCAATTTTCTGATTACTGTAAACAGAAGTGGAGAACTTCAGTTTTTTGAGTTGATCGAAGGCAGAATGAAGTTACTAAGTAAGGCAAAGCTGGATCTGGAAGAAATATTATTTCCCTCTGTCAAAAAAACAAAACCGAAATCAAAGCATATATCATCTGAATTTCCGGCATTCCTTCAGGAAGAAACCGCACCACTTCTCTATCCCTCTTTAAAAGTAAGAGTATCTCAATCTCATGCGTTTGATGTTGATCCTAAAGGATTGTTGTGTGTTACCACCGATCAGCGATTGTTATATTGGTCAAAAGAAAAGACAGGAGCTCATGAATTAGTAGAGTTTATTGAATCCGGAAGGTACACCTTTGGTCAAGGAGATGGCAATGTATATATTATGGTAGATAAATCTTCTGGTGTACAGCTATATTCTATTAATGGAAATCAGGTTATCCGTTTTGACTTTTCACATACAATCCAAAAAGCAGATGAAGTGATTTTTGATTCAGAAACGTTATCTAATTTTTACGTTACATTAGATACCAGCGCGTTTTGCATTAATGCCTTTGATGGAACAATCGTTTACCAAAAACCTATGCTGGATGTCATCCAGAAAATAAAAAAGTTAAAAAGTGTAGCAAAAGAACCTTATCTGAAAAATATACATCAAAGCAATCAGTCAGGCTACCATGTATTAAGTCGTGTACAACAGGTGTATATCTCTGAAGGAAGCTTGTGTGTAGGGAGTCACAAACTGGTCAGGCATCAAGTTCACTCTACACTGAAGTGGGTTGACTTTAAAGGATATCATCCTGTAGATGAGGGGATAGAAATCAAACCTCCAAAGATCTCCAATCCGAATCTGAAGTTTACCAGATATACATGGCCTGATGGAAGTTCTGTAGTCTTTGATTCGCGGGGCCTCCTTCACTTACAAAGCTCTGATCGTAGTATCCCCAATGTGACAATTTTATTGATTATTAACCGACCCGTAGCCTGTTGGTCGTCTGATGGGCAATGGTGTGGCAATGTTGAATTTTTACCTGATTCTACAAAAGCTATAAACTCTAATGAGTTTTATATAAAATACATTCAAACTTTTATTGATACCATTGGATGATACTTTCTCTAACCTATAACGAACATAGTCAGCATACGCTGGGTGGAGCGTTTGTCCGTGGAACCACTCCGGAAGAATGGCTGACAGAAATAAACCACTGGAAGATAGATCCTGATCAACTGGTATGTTTTATCATACCCGAAAGTATACGATCTGTACATCCTGCGGGACTTTTTGTAGTATTCCGAGGCAATCAATCTGCTAAACTGCCATATATCCGAAATCCGTATGGTGTATTAGCAGAGAAACTGTTTATTCCCATTCAATCAGACTTGAGTCCTGCTATCACACCAGAAGAACTCCGTTCCCTGCTGGTATGGGATTATCAGGTATTTCATCCAGGTATTGGCTTCATTGGCTTTGAGAAAACAGATCAGATTGATTTGACAGATCTGATAGCCTATTCCTTTCCCATAGAAAAGGAATGGAGCTTCGCCCATACTGGTATCTCCACTTCTCCCCGATTGCAACGAATCGGATTGCAGCAAATGCAGCTGGAGGAACTTATGCAGTCCTTTAAAGAGTCTGTTCAAGAATCTGTAGGAAGTAAACCTATTCAAGAGTTGGCACCTTCAGCTCAAACCCCTATTTCACAAACTACCAGTTTCTTACTAAAGCTCCTCATTGGTATTCTGGGAGTGATTATGGGTATTATTTGGGCTATTATAAATGCCATTTTGAGTTTATTCCGCAAACTCTCACAAGCAGATCCGAACCAATCAACTAAACCATCTCCAACCAAAACACGATCAGGATCAAGTGGAGCAGGTAGTTCTGGTGGAGCAGGAGGTGGTATAGGCGCTTCGATTAGCAAGCTGATAGGAGGTATACAAAACTGGGCATCCGAAAAGCTGGAAGATCTCCAGAAAAAAAGAGAAAGCGAATTACAACGATTACTGCGGATGTTTGACGAAAATATGGAAGAAGCATTAAAATATGCTATTCCGCTGGATGGAAACTATCAGAATAGAGGAATGGCCCCTCCTTCCACCACCCTTAGTCGCAGAGATACCAACTTCAGTCTGTCTGGTTTGGGCGGAGGTGGTCCTGTGGACGGATGGAATGTAGATAACTACTATCAGGATTTACGTAGAAAATACCAGAATGCGGCTAATAAAGAAATAGAAGCTGGTGACTTCAAAAAGGCAGCCTATATCTATGCACATTTATTGGGTGATTACCATAGTGCAGCCAACACCCTTAAACAGGGTAAACACTTCCGTGAAGCGGCTGTGCTGTACAAAGATCATTTGAGAAATACTGCAGCGGCAGCTGAATGTCTCGAAGAAGGCGGCCTGTTTCATGAGGCAATTGATCTCTATGTAGAAATGAATCGATTTGAAAAAGCAGGAGATCTGTATACAGTTCTGGAACAAAAAGATAAAGCCGATCCATTATATGAACAATGTCTGGAGCGATCTTTACAACAGAAAGACTATCTGGATGCCTCCCGACTTGCGCTTCATAAGCTGGAATCTCCTCAACGGACAAAACAGATCTTACTGGATGGGTGGCAGGATTCTACTCAGGCTGAAACTTGTCTGCTCCAGTATACAGATCTGGTTGCCAAAACGGAAAAAGATCAGTGGGGCAAATACATGGAAGGAATCTATCAGCAGACACATTCTAGTAAAAGGAACAGTTTGCTTAATGTGCTGACCCAGACCTATCCTCAGTATAACGATCAGGACAGCTCTGACATTTCTAAAAATATTGCGTTTACGATTATCAGCGAACAAGCTTCAGCAGGGAATATAACGTCTCTGCAGAAACTGAAAACATTTGTTCCGGATGACCAGTTACTGATTCCAGATGCTAATCGATATATCCATCAGATTAGAACACAGCCTGTTATACACAAGCCTATACAAACTGCACCAACTGTTCAGAAGGATACATTAGTTTCTACATTCAAACTGGTAAGTGATATTTTATGGATTCAGGCAATCGCCTATCAAGATCAGTTTCTGGCCTTTGGTATTAAACAGAACATTCTCTATATAGCCCGCATCAGCTCAGAATTTGATATTGAGTACATTGTATGGAGTACTATTTCCGGTTCTCCAACCTATTTTAATCTGATTTATGATCCGGCATTTTCAAAATACATTATCCTTCATACGGATTGTACTCTTACTCAGAAACAAAAGGTGCTCTCTACGTCCATGCATTTTCGGGATGAAATTAGTGTGTTACATCCGTCATTTCTGCCAAATGCTGTACATGGTATCTCTTTCAATGACAATGGAGAGGTAGTCGTATTGCATACGATACACAGCAATGAAGTACTAAGTACATATTCTATAGATGGAACCTTGTTGTCTACCAACAATACCCATCAGACCGATCAACAACCTCTTGCACTTATTCAACCGGTAAGAGAAATGATTTACAGAAAGGAGATGTATCATACAGCAGATGGTGAGTCGCTGATCCAGTTGATTCCTGACAGACATTTACGAATTGATTTAGGTTCACCTATTCGTAAAATGACTGCGACCAATCATCACACTGCCATTCGTTTTATCGTGAGTACAGAAGAAGGTTGTGTACTGATACGACATTCAATGTGGAAGATGCAGAAATCCAATGAGTTTTTTGCCAGAGGAAAGGACGTTCAGCATCTGTGTTACATTCCGGATAACTTTGTTATAGTAGCAGATTCACAAATTGTAGAGGTATATACCATTACTCAGGATAATCCTAAATGCTGCCATACGTTTGAGGTTAAGCAGCCTATTGTCTCCATCTTGCCAGCAGCAAAACGCAATCATTTTGTGGTAGTCACAAAGGCTGGAGAGATGCAGGTGCACAAAGCTAGTGCAGAGGATATATAGTGTTTGCCATCAGCTATATTTGAATAAGAGTCATCTCCAATTCTTGAAGTATCTGACTTCGTTAGAGAATTGGGGATAGCCTCTTTTTTAACAGATAGAAAGCAAATCTACTGTCAAAAAATAGCAGCTATACTCCCTTTTCTATATTCGGTAGGAGTTATTCCTTTGTTTTTTTTAAAAGTTTTTGTGAGGTGGCTTTCATCCGTAAATCCAAACTCATAGGCAATTTCATTTAATCGCATATCACTATGCAGAAGTCTTACCTCAACCAATGAAAGCTTGTAGTTGATAATATATTGCTGCAGATTTTGCCCTGTATGCTTTTTAAAGTATTCGCCTATATAGTTGAGAGATATATTAAAGTGAGCAGCAATCGTTTCAGCCTTTAACCTTTCAGAATTGTAAATATTCAGGTGTATGTAGTGTAGTATATCCAGCAAAGCTGAATTATTTACCTGGGTTTTATCGGCCACATGCATGGAAATATTGCGGGCGACCACTATAATCAGTGTATTTACCAACTGCTGTACCAACTCTTGCTGCAACGTGCCCTGATTTACATATTCCTGTATAATAGCAGCAACTAGTGACCGAACCAGGGGTTTGTCAGGTACATTTCGTATAATACATCCCTGCTGATAGTTATTATTCTGAAAAATATATTCTAGTTTCTGTATCCACCCATTCAGATTACTATGCTGTTCACTGGGTTTTTGTGCTCTGAAATAGATATTATTAAAGCGAATGAACAAAAATGTGGTAGTACGTTTCACCTTGGTAAACTGTACCTCAAAAGGCATCAGAAGAAACAGATTGTCAGCATTATAGTTAAATTTATTCTGATCAATATGATAGATACCTTCTCCTTCTACAATATAGGCAAGTTCGAAAAAAGTGTTTTTGTGCATTTTGATAGGGCATTCATCTACCCGCACAAACTCAATATCAAAGGGCTGAAATAGATTTTGTATCTGCATACCTATAAAGATACCAGATTAACCTGAATTTTTACAAGACTCCACACTGCTATTTTCCTGAAATTTGCTTCATGAACATCTAACTATACTATCATGAAAGCAATCACATTAAAAGAAACCGGAGATATTGAAAAATTGCAGTTTGCTGAAGTCTCAACTCCAACTATCAAGAAAGATGAAGTTTTAGTACAAGTAAAAGCTATTAGTATCAATCCTGTTGATGCCTTTGTAAGGCAACATCAACAAGCACTCATTTCCTATCTTCAACCTAAACCAGATGAAGATGCCTTTATTCTGGGTTGGGATATATCAGGTATTGTGGTAGCAACGGGAGACCAGGTCACTCAATTTAAAAAAGGAGATGAGGTTTTTGGTATGGTAAACTTTCCAGGACATGGAAATGCCTATGCTGAATACGTGGCGGCACCAGCCTCCCATCTGGCATTGAAGCCACAAACTATCAACCATGCAGAAGCGGCAGCTGCTACATTGGCAGCATTAACCGCCTGGCAAGCACTGATGACTTATGCAAAGGTAAAAAAAGGTGATAAAGTATTGATCCATGCTGCAGCTGGTGGAGTGGGACACTATGCTGTTCAGATTGCTAAACACTTTGGAGCCTATGTGATCGGAACTGCCTCTACTTCCAACAAAGAATTTGTACTAAGTTTGGGAGCAGACGAGTTTATTGACTACACACAGGAAAAGTTTGAAGATCGGGTACAGGATGCAGACATAGTTATTGACTCTATCTATGGAGATCATGTACTACGATCGCTGGACACAGTTAAAAAGGGAGGCAGAGTGATTACGCTTCTTACTTTTTTTGAAGGGACTATTGCAGACAAGGCCAAAGCAAAAGAAGTATTTACTCATCGATTGGGAGTTGTATCAAACGGAGATGATATGCAACAGATAGCCACTCTACTTGCATCAGCGGCATTGAAATCACACATTTCGCACAACTATGTGTTTCAGGAAATGCCAAAAGCTCATCAGCAAATTGCTACAGGAAAAACTCAGGGTAAGATTGTTGTAAGCCTATAGGAGTTTATAATCTCTCAAATACTGTAACGCATCTAACAATGAAAAGAGGTGGATAGTATCCACCTCTTGATTCATTACTCATTCCAACTCAATACACAAGGCATATTTTTCACTTCGTTATGTTTCTAGCGTAATGAGACTACTCCTAGGGCAGCTATCTTTTTTGCTTCTAACTCTGATGGTTTCCAGTTAGTACCAAAATATCCTTCTGCTACTACATTTCGTACAGAGTCTTTGAATAAAATAAAATCCTTGAAATCACCCAAAATGCGTTGAGCAGGAGGAAGAAACGGATACCCTTCAGGTTTTAGTCCAGTCCACCAAGGTAATCCGGAGTTAACAGCTACATAGTGTTTATCAACTGGGAAAACATAAAACAATCCATGATCTTTGGTTGCAGTTGCATTCAATTGCAAGGGTAAACGATCACTATACTTTTCTATCAGCAGATTGGTTTCCTTCGTTCCAAACAAAATCAGATTAGAACTTTCCAAATCACTGGGACGAACTTCTTTATCTGATAAGACACGTGGAAAAAACATAATTCTTCCCAAAAATTCACCCCGATAAGTAGACCAGTTTGCTGCCTGTAAAGCGATATCCTGTCGTGCTTTCAATTCTTCAGGTGTGGGATTGCCCCCAGTACCATATACATAGATATGTCGGGCAGCAAAAGCTTCACTCAGTGGACCTTCTTCAGCTGTCCTCTTTGCATTTGCCACAGGTGTAGTGACAATACTCCATTTCCCCCCCTGTAATTGTAAAGAAATAGACTCAGATGATAAGGCAGGCACTTTTATTTTTTTGTCATTAATAGTAATCATTAATGGCTTGGCAGCTTTTACAAATTTAGGATGACCTGTCAATATAAGAGTAAAAGCATCCAGTGCAGATGTTTTAATCGTCAATTCATTTATAGCAGTAAACTTAGTGTCAATACTAGCTAATAATCCTGGAGTAAACTGATCTAGCTGTACCCAATAGGCACGATTGTACTTGTATTGTCTGGTAGCAAAACGAACCTGGTCTGGAAAACGATTGCGTTTAAACTGATCAAACCAGCCAAAAATAAACTCATCCTTATATGCTCCAACCCAGCTATCGTGTTGGACATCCGGAAACTCTTTGTATTCCACTTTTGTACCCAGTTCAGTTAACTTTTTTACCCAGTCACGAGTTCCTGCCACTGGCACTACCGGATCAGCATCTCCATGAAAGAAATGGACTGGAAAGTTCAGCGCATTCATAGCTAAATCTTGCGTTCCTTTGGGTGGTGCAGGACAAACCGGAGCAATCGCAGCCCAGATATCCGGACGACTAAGTCCAATCCAAAGTGTTCCTCCTCCTCCCATAGACAAGCCCGTCAGATAAACACGGTCTTCATCAATGCTGAATCTTTTCTTTGCATCTGCCAGAACATCATACACATCATTTTCGGGAATACCCTGATAACCCGCTGTACCTCTTGCAAAAGGTGATACTACAATATACTCAACATCTTTCCATTCCGGAAAAGAAAGGCTTGCTTCTACATCTGTCTCACCGGGAGCATTACTTTTTCCAAATACCCTCCGTAATTCAAGACGGTGATTCGATCCGGCGCCATGTAGCATCACTACCAAAGGATATTTCTTTTGCGGATTGTAATTCTTAGGCAGATACAATCCATAAGGTTGTTCTGTGTCATCCGCATTAGAGAAGAATGTTAACACCTGAGGGCCAGACGGTAGTGTTTGTGCATATGTACCTCGTATGATGAACAAGCTAAGGATAATAAGAGAAAGCGTACGGCTAGAAGTCATATACTTATTTATGAATAAAGAATTAAGTCTATAAATGTCTCGTGACTAAGCTATTTTATCTCTGTAATGAAGTCTGGTACATATCCCAGAACTCAAACTGAGTACGGGAAGGCAATTCACGCACTTTGCCTGTGTCAGACAGCTCCATTACTTGTTTGGAATCAGTAGTAAAGGCAGGCCAGACAGGTAACCCTTTTCCGTTTGGATCACCTGTTGCAGCGAAGTTTACCCAATAAGAGGACATTACATCTTCCAACTTTCGGTCTGATTCTCTCCATGGACGATCCCATTTATGAAGAGTATGTAGGGCATACGAAATTTCAGCAGAATGAAAAGCACCATAGGATATACCATCAGGCTTATCAGGAGGAACCTGACTGAAATAATAAAGAAAGGTTTTATTTTTACCTGATCTGGATTGTAGACTAGCCCAGGTGTAGTTTTGCCAGCCAAATATTTGATCCCGTGCAAGTGCAAACTGAGATTGTTTGGCTTCTTCATCTGTATTTCCCGGATAGGCTTTCAAAAAATCAGCTGTTTTACTACCGTATTTCTTTTCTGCATCTTCTCTATAAGCTGTAGCACTTAATGGATTAGGGGAAGCAAATCCATCGCCGGCATTCCAGCCTGTTAATACTGGTACATCATTTTGTTTACCTGCAGCAAATGTTGTATAAATAGCAGGTAATACGTAGTTATCAATAACAGGCCGAAATATTCCTCCTGTTTTTATAAGTTCTTCTGCTGACCTGGCACGTAGTTCTGCCATGGAAGCAGTCCCCATCTTTTGTGCCAACTCTAGTCCATTTTTCTCTCCGTCCTCCAACTTTTGCCCAGCAGTATTCCCATTAAACATCCCTCCACTCTCAGCAATTACCCGATGAAATAACCCTTTAGCCAAAGGAGAAGCCATCAAAGCATTAACACTAAATGCTCCGGCAGATTGTCCCGCTATAGTAACCAGATTGGGATTTCCTCCGAATCCAGCTATGTTTTCTTTTACCCATCGAAGAGCAGTAATCTGATCTAATAATCCGTAGTTTCCGGATACCTGATGAGCAGATTCTTTGGTAAGTTCGGGATGAGCCAAAAAGCCTAATACACCCAAACGATAATTTACGGTAACAAATACAATTCCTTTTCCAGCTATCTCTTCGCCATCATAAATAGGAACAGATCCGGAACCACTTACAAATGCACCTCCATGAATCCATACTATTACTGGCAACTTTTCATTTCCGGATTTAGTGGGAGTCCACACATTCAGATACAGGCAATCTTCATTCAAAGGTTCAGCGGGTGCCAGAAACTCCTGTGTATACATCATAAAAGGAACAGGTTTGGTCTGCATAGCACTGGCAGAAAAAGTATCACACTTACGGACTCCTTTCCAAGGTGTAACAGGCTGCGGCTCTTTCCATCGTAAATTTCCTACTGGAGGTGCAGCAAAAGGAATACCCTTGAACATGTATATATTGCCCTTTTGGTTCTTTGTTCCTGAAATCTTCCCATATTTTAGTGTAACAGTCGTTAGTTTAGATGTTTGTCCATATGTAACCAAACTCACAAATATGAAGAGATATAGCAGATATTTTGTACAGATTATCATAGAGAAGACGTTCGTTTATTAGTCGATTCTACCTATTCATTGTTATGAAATTCTTTGCCAATTTATAAGTATTAACAATCTGTTTGCAAGATCAATGAGGAAACTAATACTGGTACTTTTTTTATATTATCTTGCATTATGTTACAACAACGCAATGACAGGCTTTTTCATCTGAAAAACAAATACCGAAAGAATTTATTTTCTTTGCATATTGATTCCCAATGCTATGAGTGAACAAAAACAATCTCTGATGAATTTGTTAGAAACAGGAGCTACCTACTATTTAAGCCATATTTCTCTCGACTGTGTTGTATTTGGATTTCATGAAAACCAGCTCAAAGTACTGCTTCTGAAAATGAAAGACAGAGATAAGTGGGGTTTACCAGGTGGATTTGTGCGTAAAGAAGAATCCGTAGAGTTAGCAGCAAATCGTGTTTTAAAAGAAAGAACCGGACTAGACAACATCTTCTTACAACAATTTCATGTATTCAGCGATCCTGATAGGTCAAATAACAAAGACTTAATTGAGTCAGCTAGGAAAACAGGCATTGAAGTTACAGAGGACAATTGGTTTGCTCAACGGTTTATAAGTATAGGATTTTATGCACTCGTAGAATTTTCGCAGGTAAAACCTACTGCTGACGCAATATCCGATGACTGTACCTGGTGGGATTTACATGAGATCAAATCGTTAATGCTGGATCATAATCTGATTTTAGACAAAGCACTCGAAACCCTGCGACTACATTTGAATTATCAACCCATTGGCTATACACTGCTTCCAGACAAATTCACCATGCCGGAATTACAGAAGCTCTATGAAACTATTCTGGGCAAAAAGCTAGACAGAAGAAACTTTCAGCGAAAAATAACCGGATATGGCATACTCAAACGATGGGAAGAACGCAGAAGTGGTGTAGCCCACAAAGCCCCTTATTTTTACAGCTTTGATACAGAAAAATACAAACAAGCTTTGCAAGAAGGGCTTGACGGAGGTTGGTGAGCACAGGATCACACTATTTATCTGAATAAATAGTGTGATCCTCTAATGTCTTTTATTATGGATATTATGGATTAGATCTACGGGTAAAAAGATAAATAACAATACCAATAACTAAAGCTACCAGTATAATTCCAGTCCAGAAACCTGCTTTAAAGATTCCTCCAATTACAGAGCAACTGCTCATAAGCAACACAAAGGCAAACACCCAAACAATATTCCATCCAAACAATTTCATAAATATATTGAGTTAGAGTAAATGAATTACATGATCTGATTCAATAGGATAAAATGTCATGCCAGCTATGAAAACTAGCATTCTGTGATTCTTCACTATTTTATAGCTTTCACTAAAATACATTTCTTAAACATCCAACCAAATAGAGAAAAAATGTAAAACGTTTGGAAGTTAAATAACAAATTTAAATATTTGTCTATAGATCTAGTATAGATTATAATAAACTTTGATTTATATACCACCACTAAATCAGAGACCATGACTCAGCACAGACAATTGTAAACACTTTGTATGTGATTAAAGACTTTCTGAGTTGAAACATTTATAGCAAGCAACCTCATCTCTAATAAATTCATTTACTCCCTTTTAGACCAAACTTTATATGAGTTCACGAATTATTCTGATCTCTTCTTATACCAGTATAGCTTTGTTTTTCACAGGCATTTTTCTTTCTATATATAAGGAGAGACCCAAAGCTAACATAGTTGAGAGTGCACAAAAAGCTGCTCAACCCAATATTGTTCTCATTCTGGCAGATGATCTGGGGTATGGAGACATAGGGGCTTATGGAGCTACAGATGTTCGTACTCCGCATATTGACCAGTTAGCTACTCAAGGGATTAAATTTACTTCATTCTATACACCTTCACCGGTATGTTCTCCTACAAGGGCAGGTTTGCTTACAGGTCGCTATCCATGTCGCATGGGGATTGATGGAGTATTTTTCCCAGAAAGCTATACAGGCATTCCAGCTTCGGAAGTTACTATTGCAGAGGCTCTGAAACAAAAAGGTTATTCAACAGGAATAGTTGGAAAATGGCACTTAGGACATCATCGTCAGTTCTTGCCTTTACAGAATGGCTTTGATTATTATTTTGGCATTCCGTACAGCAATGATATGCAGGGAGTGGTATACCTGCGAAACAATGAGGTAGCTGAATTTAAAGTTGATCAGCATTTGACAACAAAAACGTATACCCAGGAAGCAATTCAGTTCATTGAAAAGAATAAATCCAAACCGTTCTTTTTGTATCTGGCTCACAATATGCCTCATGTGCCACTATATGCTTCTTCTGAATTTAGTGGGAAGTCGAAACGAGGCCTATATGGAGATGTGATTGAAGAACTGGACTGGAGTGTTGGAGAAGTGGTGAAAACATTAAAGAAAAACAATCTGGATCAGAACACGCTGGTAATCTTTACTAGTGACAATGGACCTTGGCTAGCCTTTGATGTAGATGGAGGGTCGCCTGGTGTTTTACGAGAAGGGAAGCAAACTACTTTTGAGGGAGGACAACGCGTTCCTTTTGTAGCCTATTATCCTCCATTGATCAAAGCCGGACAAGTAAATGATCAGCTTGCCACTATGTTTGACCTCTTTCCTACCTTTTTAAGCCTGGCTGGGTCACCGGATTATAAATCACCCAATCCGCTAGATGGAGAGGATATTACTTCTGTACTGGCAGGTAAAGCAAATCGCAAAGGGAACGAATTTCTCTATTATTACAATGGTCAGATACAAGCTTACAGAAAAGGAGACTGGAAGATAAAATTTCCGTACAAAGGAAATAAAGGGATTCAGGGTGTAAAAGATGTCGCCCCACATGATACGCTGCTCTTTAATCTGAAAGAAGATATTGGAGAGAAAGCAGATCAGTTTAAAGTACATCCTGAGAAGGTAGCTGACTTGCTCAAATCTTTTTCAATACATAAATCCAAAGTGACAGCAGCTCCTACCCTTGTTCAGCGAATGCCGGCAGATGACAGTCATATGATACGTTATAAACAACGTAAGGGCCTTGCAACAAATTAATACACTTAATTTTAATGACTCTCTAACAGATTTGGCATAAAACGTTTAGACCAATTAACAGGATAAAGCATAATCAAAAAACTGTCTTTTCATCCTTTCATAATCAACTTCAAAATAAAAATATATTGGCAGTAATAGCCTGAGAAAAAAATATGGAAATCACTAAGTTTAAAACAGGGATGCAACAACCTCCCTGTTTTGCTTATTTCTATGTATTAATTCATTTGTATCAATGCCCAAACTATCTACGCCAATATCTTATCCCTCGTTTCACGAAGCATTTTTGTTCTGGCTCAAACTTGGCTTTATCAGCTTTGGTGGACCCGTAGGACAAATCGCTATCATGCATAATTTTGTTGTAACACACAAGAAATGGATTTCAGAAGGCCGCTTTTTACATGCACTTAACTATTGTATGGTATTACCCGGCCCTGAAGCTCAGCAACTGGCAACCTATATTGGTTGGTTACTTCATGGTACACGAGGTGGATTAGCAGCAGGAATTCTGTTTGTCCTTCCTTCAGTCTTTTTTCTGTTAGGACTTAGCCTATTGTATGTTGTCTATGGAACTATCCCTTGGGTCTATGCTCTCTTTTATGGATTGAAGCCTGCAGTAATAGCTATCATAGTAGTTGCCCTTGTTAAAATTGCTCACAAATCACTAGTAGGACCGTTATATTATGCTATAGCTATTTGCAGCTTTATTTGTATATTTTTTCTTACTATCTCCTTCCCCTATCTCATTCTTACGGCCATACTGATAGCATGGATATGCCAGAGATGGTTTCCATATCTCCTGAAGTCTTATCAGGACGAGATTCATTTGGATAAAGAAGAGGATCAATATTTGATCAATCAAAATACAACTTCAACTGTTACTTCTTTTCGCGTTAAACATTTTTTATCTCAGACACTAACTGGTATATTCTTATGGGGGTTGCCGATAATTATTCTCTATTACACAAGTGAAGATTTTCCTTTCTATTGGCAGATAGCTGTATTTTTTACGAAGGCAGCATTGATCACATTCGGGGGTGCCTATGCTGTACTTCCCTATATAGCTCAGATCACAGTTGAGCAGTTCCACTGGCTATCCAGTAACCAGATGATTGATGGACTTGCTCTAGGGGAAACCACTCCGGGACCTTTGATCATGGTTTTATCATTTGTGGGTTTTCTGGCTGGGTATAATCATTCTGATGGATCTTTGCTTACAGCTACCAATGGGTTAGTATTAACCACTTATTACACTTTCCTACCCTGTTTCTTATTCATACTTATAGGAGCCCCACTAGTAGAAAAAACACGTCAAAATCCCAAAGTCAAATCTATGTTGGCATTGGTCACCGCAGCAGTGGTAGGTGTCATCTTAAATCTAACTCTCACATTTTCTCAATCTGTCATCTTCCCGGAGGGATTCAAGATCTCAGTTATCAATTGGTTTGCCTTGGGTTGGGCTATTTTGTCATTTGTAGTATTATCCAAAAAGCTATTGGGAATGATTTCCTGGATTGGTATCAGCGCTCTGGCAGGCTTAGTACTTTATCTGAGTGGACTTATAGAATAATATAGTCTATAAACAAAAACAGCTACCTGATGGACAAGCAGCTGTTTTTGTTTAGAATTTGGTACTATACATCCGTTTCCCGATCCTTATTCTTCCATAAACGAAGTTCATCTCCCACTGGACGTTCTATAATACGACTACGTGAACGACGCTGTATAGTTGTGTCACTTTGTGCTGGTTGATCTATAGTATTATTATCTGAATCTTCACTATTATTAATCGTACGAGTTGTATCTGCAAATGAACCAATTCTATCATCCAGATCACCTCCCACTGGGTCTTGGAATGTTCCGGTTTTTATACGGTCTTCATTCGCTCTATCCCCATATTGAGTCACAGAATCAGTCACAGTGCCTAGCTGATTTTCAGAACCTGCAGTATCTGTCCGACCGATAGTAGTTCCTCCTGTAGTGATGGTATTGGTTACGATAGCCCGATCATCTACATCAATTGCACCACAATCATCCAGAATGTCCGCCACATCTTCAGCCTGGTCTTCAGAAGAAGTATACACAGTTACCATTGATGTATTCTTCGCAACCTCTGAATATTTATAGGCTTCATCTTTTCCGTTAAACAATGATTTAAAGAAGTTGCTGACAGTCTCACCGAAACCAGTATTTTCATTTTCACTCCAATCCGAACTACTATTTTGCTCAGATCCATACGAAATATCTATATTATGACGGTCAAAACCATTTTCAACCAATTCTTCCACGGCATTTTGCGCCTCTGAGGCAGTATCAAAAATGCCAACTACAGTATGTGCCATGTTCTTTAATTTAAGTTTTATATATTCTCAACATGTAAAAATATTTTCTTTTACATCTTTGTTGTACAGATAGTATAGAATTACATACCACTCAAATAAATCACAGACTATCAGACACTTAACAAACAAACACAAAATAATATGTCCGAAAGCTTCTACATAGTCAAGGAGATAATTCTACATCTCCTGTACTAGTTTATCTGTCTCAGCTATATTTGGTGTACTACTGGTTTACAACACTTTATCTCTACTCTTTTCGATGTTTCGCATCTTTATCACCGCTCTTCTATTTATCGGCGTATCTATTCATAGTTATGGACAGATTACTGCCTATCAGGTATTTTATGGAGTAACTATTTCGGAACCACAACAAATCATTTTGCGTGAATGGCAACAAAACAATCAGCAGATGTATCTTCTTCTCAATCCATATACCCTCGAAACATCTACCCGACAGTTACCCCTCAATGCTATTCAGAAAGAATCATGGAATGAGATCGAAAATTTATTTCAGCACACCCCGTATATAAAAGCCCTTCATCAGGAAAAAGGAAGAGATTCTAATCTCCAGGATGCAGGTATACAACGCACAGATACCACAGAACGTGGATTTAGCCTAACGATAGATCTTTGTCCATCCTCCAAGCCTCTTGCCCGTTCATTTTTTGAGCAGCTCATTACTGCGTTTGAACCCGAAGAAAAGCCTATTCCTATCACTATCACAATCACAGGTATATGGATACAAAAACATATGCAGGACTTAGCTTATCTAAAAAATCTTGTAAACAAAGGCGAGCTGGATATCACCTGGGTTAACCACTCCTATCATCATTATTATAGTCCTTCCAAACCTCTTCCTGTTAATTTCCTGCTTGCACCAAATACCAAGATCTCAGATGAAGTGCTCCTAAATGAGCAGTATATGCTTGAAAATGGTTTAACGCCTTCCATATTTTTCCGGTTCCCCGGCCTAATCTCTGATAAAGCCATCTTTGATCAGGTACTGGCCTTTGGCTTACTTCCTATTGGAAGTGATGCATGGCTGGCAAAAAAACAGCAACCCAAACAAGGTAGCCTCGTACTTGTCCATGCCAATGGCAACGAACCTGTGGGACTGCAAGACTTTATACAGATGATTAAACAAAAGTCGAATCTGATCAGAAAGAAAGCATGGCTCATTTATGAATTGCCCACCAGCATAGTAAACTTCGAAGGACGGTAATAATCAATCAATTCTCAGGTTAATATCAATGGCAAGGAAACTTACGTTTTGTCTTCTGGGAATAGCCTTATCAGGGCTTATAGGCTGTACAAATTCTCAAACAACCAACACTAATTCAATCAGCAAAGTTGAAATGCATCTTAGTGCTTTTGGAGTAGAATCAGACGACTTTCCTTCAATTGATGTAATCATTGATTTTCAAAACGATACAAGTTCCTGCAAGAAATGGTACTATAATCCAGCATATAAAGACTCTATCTATTCGCTTTCCAGAACTGATATAACAAAAGTACTGGATTTGCTAAAGAGTAGTGATTTGAAAAAATTGAAAGAGGAATACAGAAAGCTGTAGATAAAACTGATCAACCCAGTTCTAAAACTATAATTTATACGAGTCAAAGTACCTTTACCATAAATGATTATGGATTGGAAGCAGACCATCCCCTGCAGGCGATTTATAAGATTGTGTATCAATATTAGATAAGTAATCCACCAGAAGCTTCAATTCTCTGAGCATTAATCCATTTGGATTCTGGTGTACAGAGAAATGCGACAATTCCACCGATATCTTCTGCCTGTCCGATACGAGGAATGGCTGTTACACTTTTTATATGTTCCTGCATTTGCACAGAATTCTTTAGCCGTCCTCCACTAAAGTCTGTCGCAATTGCTCCGGGAGCAACTACATTTACATTGATATAACGAGGGCCTAATTCCTTTGCCAGATATTTGGTGAGCACCTCAATTGCTCCTTTCATACTGGCATAAGTACCTGAACCGGGAAAAGAAACGCGAGTTAAACCCGTAGAAATGTTGATAATACCTCCTTCGTCATTCAAAAAGGGAAGCAGCTTTTGCGTGAAAAAGAATACACCTTTAAAATGCATATTCATCAACTCATCAAAATTTTCCTCTGTTGTATCAGCAAATGAAGGAATAATCAGATTAGCCCCTCCATTATTAATCAGAAAATCCAGCTTCTGTGTATGAAAGACGCTTTCCAGAATTTCTTTAAGGCTAGTGATGAATGCGGGAAAACTTTTTATATCTCCTACATTTAATTGCAGGGTTGAAGCTTTTTGTCCAAGTTTCTCAATTTCTGCCACTACAGCTAAGGCATCTTCTTTTCGGTTATTGTAGGTTAGTATTACATCAATACCTTTCCGGGCAATCTTTATTGCCATGTCTTTTCCCAATCCACGACTACCTCCTGTCACCAATGCGATTTTAGTTTTCTGTGTCATATAGTTTACTATTTGTTTAAATGTATGACACAAAGTTGGCGATAAAAGCAGGTGTGCAGTTTGCATCAGACAAACCGATGTTTGCAAAATTCAAACCTTGGTTAATTACGAAAACTTAAGGGAGAGAAAGAGGTCTGCTTTCTGAAAAAATTAGAAAAATGTGCTACCTCTTCAAAACCCAGGCAATAGGCAATTTCTGAAATGTTCCAGTTAGTCTGACGCAACAACATTTTAGCCTCCTGTGTGATCCGGTTAGTAATGATCTCTGTTGTAGTTTTCCCTGTTTGTTCTTTGAGGGCTCTATTAAGGTAGTTTACATGTACAGATAATCGTTCTGCGTAGTCTTTTGCAGTCCGTAGACCAATAGTCTGCTGAGGAGATTCAATAGGAAATTGTCGTTCGAGTAATTCTGTAAATAAGGATGAAACTCGCGCAGTTCCATTATGTTTGGTAGTCAATGCCATAGCAGGCTGAAGCTTTTGCCCAAAATGGATCAACTCTAATACATAGTTTCGAAGCAAATCGTATTTATATATATAGTCAGAGGATAGTTCTTCGTTCATTTTCAGAAATATCGCCTCAATCCTATTCATATCTTCATCTGAAAGCTCAAAGACAGGATAGCCTCCTGATTTAAAAATAGGAAGTTCATCAATAGCTACTCCACTCTTGGACTTAATCAGAAAATCCTCTGTAAAAATGCAAAAGTATCCAGATTGCTCCAGATCCTGAGGAAGCCAATGGTAAGGAATTTTAGGAGTAGCAAATAGTAATGCACTTTTTTGAATGTCTATAACTTTATCCGCATACTCTGCTCTGTTATGTCCTTTGATGAAGCTTATTTTGTAATAAGCTCTCCTATTATAAGGCATTAAAGCTTCTCCTGTTTCTTTAAATCTATTGAAGAAATTGGCTATATTGAATACATTAAAATGACCTGTTTCTTTTGTGATTCCTTCAGGCAATAAAGTGTATCGACCTTTTTGTGTTGACTCGGCCAATTCCTTGTAAAAAGTATCAATACTTCTGACTTCCATTTGCTTTATCATTGCAAAGATTTATGCAGTATTTAGAAGGATGAAAGTGAGCCAGTTCTTACAGGCTTTATTTATAAAAAATAATCTCTGTAAGATTCATATCCCAAACATTATCAGGAATAAAGATAGACATTCTCCCGATTTTGTACTAGAGAAAATAGCTCTCCCTGCATGCTTAACAGGTAATTGGAAGAATTAGTGCATTTATTCTGTGTTATAACTTTCTAAATACAGAGGGACGAAGTTGCTGAACAGGCAGATTCATATGGGCCAGTGATTCGGAATGGCCAATGAACAGATAACCACCTTTTACAAGTTTAGAAATGAGTTTACTCAATACCATTTCCTGAGTAGGCTTATCAAAGTATATTAATACATTGCGGCAAAAAATAATATGGAAGTTGCCTAACTTTCTATGATCTTCCTCCAGAAAATTCAGTTGCTGGAAAGTAACCTTTTCCCGAAGATCAGGTATTATACGAACATCATGCTGTTCGTGTGATTTATTTCGCAACAGGTATTTTTTACGTAGGTGAAGAGGAATGTCTGTAATTCTATCTTCTGTATAAACTGCCCGAATAGCTTTACTAAGGACTTCAGTAGAAAGATCGGTTCCCAGTATACGGAATGTGAACGGGACATGATCAGTCATATACTCACTCAATGCCATAGCCAGAGAGTAAGGCTCTTCCCCACTGGAACAACCTGCACTCCAGACATTCAATACGTTATGGCTTCGATCAAGTAACTCAGGGAGTACGGTTGACCGAAGAAATTCAAAATGATTGTACTCTCTGAAGAAATCCGTCTTATTGGTTGTGATTGCATTTACCATGTATTGCAGTTCTTCCTGCTTTCCTGCAGTAGTAAATACAAAATCAAAGTAAGTCTTGAAAGAAGATTGACGGGTAATTTTAAGCCGTTTCTTCAATCTGCTTTCAACCATATTTCTCTTTGCAACAGGTAACTTTATCCCACAAGACTGATAAATGTAAGTGCTGATCCGTTTAAAATCAGCATCAGACATTTTAACAGAAGGTTCATCAGCAGCAAACATCACATTCAGGCACTAGCCACTTCTTCAGAATTATTCAATACGACTAGTTCTTCAGAAGAAAATACTTTGTCTATATCCAGAAACATAATAAAGTCTTCTCCAACCTTAAAAGTGCCTTTAATAAAGTTAGCATTGTAGCGAACTCCCATAGCAGGCAATGGTTTGATCTGCTCCGGTGATGCTTCAAATACTTCTACAACGGAATCTACCAATGCTCCAATTACAATATGCTTTCCGGCATCTCCATTTGCCTCTACATTTTGTGCTATGGTCAATACAATAATGCAGCTGTCCTGAGTCTCAGCTACAGGCGTCATGCCAAACTTGACGCGTGTATCAATCACTGGAAGTACGGTTCCTCTTAGATTTGTTACTCCTCTCATAAACGCAGGAGCATGAGGTACTTTGGTAATTTTACCGACTTCCAACACTTCGTTTACCGTCAATACATTGGCGGCAAATATCTCTTGTCCAAGCTTAAATGACAAATAGGACTGAATAGATACAGATTCTGTACTCACGTGATTAACTATTTAAATGAAAACTTTATGTAATAGTTGTTTAACAATTTTACCACTGTCCAGCACCAGAGCTACAGTGCCATCTCCCATAATGGTTGCTCCCAGCAAGAGTTCCTGTCCTTTGGAAATACCCATAGCCCCCAATGGCTTCAATACCGACTGATACTCTCCCACAATCTTGTCTACAATTAACGCTATTTTCTGACCCTCGTAGGTTATAGTAACAATCTGTTCAATAGCAGGAGCCTCCCCACTTATTGCAAACTCCTCTCTCAGATAATAGAATGGCACTTGTTCTCCATCTATAATTACAAGATCATTAAATCCTGCATGTATCTCATCATGTCTGATTTCGTAGCACTTGTCTACAGCGGATAGAGGTATTACAAAACAGGTATCATCTGCTTTTACCAGAATACCATCAATGATGGAAAGTGACAAAGGAAGTTTAATAGTCATGGTTGTTCCTTTATTCACTTTTGAGTCAATATATATCTCACCTCTAAGTTCTTCAATCCGCTGTCGGACTACATCCATCCCAACACCTCTTCCAGAGATTTCACTTACTTTCTGAGCAGTACTGAAACCAGGCAAGAAGATAAGATTGATGGCTTCTTTATCTGTTAATGGAGTAGTCTCACTTAGAATTCCTTTTTCTATTGCCTTTTCACGAATCCGTTTTGGATCTATTCCCTTTCCATCATCTTCAATGACAATCTGTACCATTCCCTCAGAGTAGAAAGCTTTCAGGTGTATCTTTCCCTGTGCAGACTTTCCGTTCCGGATTCGTGTCTCAGCATCCTCAATACCATGATCAATGCTATTGCGAAGCAAATGCAGAATCGGATCACTCAGGTTTTCAATAATAGTCTTGTCAACCTCTGTTTCTCCTCCTTCTGTACTAAAAATAATATTCTTCTGCAGGTCTTTGGAAAGATCTCTTACCAATCGTTGGAAGCGGGAAAAGATAGTCTCCATTGGAACCAGACATATCTTTAGTGAGTTATCTCGTAACTGACGTAACAGCTTATCAAAGTTTTCAGCGATGGATGTTAGTTCGGTAGAATTGTTCTTCTCTGCCAACAACGTTAATCTTGCCTGCATTGTAATCAATTCACTGACTACATTCATCATTTCATCCAGCTTGCGTGATGCAACACGAATACTGGTCAGCGAGTTATTTTTAGAAGAAGCAATCTTAGATAAAGATACTTTAGGTTCATCTTCCACTACTACTTCTTTTTGGGGTTCTGCCTTCTGTTCTTTACGAACAGATTCTTTAGATGCGCTATGCAGATAGGCTGTAATACTACCCAATGAAATACCTTCTGTGACAACAGAAAGTTCTTTCATCTTATGAATAAATGCATCATCCTGCAACAAAGACTTATCTGCGATTTTATGAATCTTTAGAGTGCACGCATCTTCGGCAAACAGAAAGACATCTGCAATTGCGCTTTTTTCCTCAGACGTACTCAAAAAGATATCCCAGGACAGATAACAACTCTCTTCCTGAATCTGTGATAAATCAGGGATATTCTTATTACGCAAAAATACTTTACACTCTCCTAATGCATACAAATCATCAATCATATATAGAGGATTGACACCTGTTGTCAGGAGATGTCCGGCAGGAATAAACTGTATATAATAGGTAACTATTTTCTTTTCATCTGATACAATTTCAGGAGTATCCTCTCCTAAGGCAGAGCTATTTGCGGTCTCAGATGTAGCAGAATGATTGCCTTCCAATATATCAACCTTCCTTTTTATGCTAAAAAGCAGGGTCTCATATTTGAGTTTATATTCTTCTGTAGGAAGCTCATTATTTGTCTCTACCAGGATTTTTATAAAATCAATCGAGGCAAATGTAAGACTCAGAATTTCCTCTGAAAGAACAGTTTTCTGCTCTCTGATAAATTCATAGATAGTTTCCAGATCGTGTGTAAGGTTGCCAATCTTATCAAATCCAAACATAGCACTGGTTCCTTTCAGTGTATGCATAATCCGAAATACCTTCTCAATCAGTTTCTGGTTTTCAGGATTTTTTTCAAGCTCCAGCAGAGCATTTTCCAGATCAGTAACAAATTCTGTTACCTCCTCCAGAAACTTTTCATGTAGTGAATCCATACAAAAGCTGCGTTATCTGACTATTTTCCGTACGTTTGCCAACAATGCCTCTACCTGAAAAGGCTTTTGCATAAAGGAGGTAACCCCTGCTTCTTTTGCCTGCTCCTGTTGATTGGATTTGGTAGTCAACAGAATCACCGGCGTAAATTTATATTCTGTATTTGCCCGAATCGCCTTCACTAAGCTAATTCCATCCATGTTGGGCATATTCAAATCTGTGATTACCAGGTCTATATCACGTCCATCAAAGTGTGTCAGAGCTTCCTGCCCATCACCACTTTTCAAAACCTGATAGCCTGCCTTTTCAAGAGACTTCTCCAGTATATTTAATGAACTTTCAAAATCATCTACTATGAGTATAGTTTTTCCCATGTTATACTAAGGACGGTTAATTATCGTATCAATTTTTTTATAGTTCCAAGGAGTTCGTCCTTTTGAAAAGGCTTAGCAATTGCTCCGGTAGCCCCAGCCTCTCTGGCTTTTTTCTTTATAGATTCTGCTTCTGTTGTAAAAAGCACAATAGGAATATATTTATAATCTTCTCTGATACGAACTTCCCGGATAAAAGCAATGCCGTTCATATTAGGCATATTCAGATCCGTGATTATCAAATCTATGTTTGTACCATCCAGGTATTTGAGTGCATCTGCACCATCTACCCCAGCTAATACATGATATCCTTCCCCTTGCAGGGTTAACTGAACAAGTGAACGTATACTTCCTGTATCCTCAACCAGTAGAATTGTTTTTTTCATCACACTATATAGTATCTAAAATTGCAGGGTTTAATAGATTACAGTGTCAGCCCAGCCCGAACCAATAAAGTTTGAATATCATCTGATAAGGTTATATTCCATTGTATCGCCGGATTCGAGCTTTTGGCAGCCATGATAATCTGAATGACTGATACATCCAATGCATTAACTTCTGATAGTAGAACAGACAAATGCTTATACTTATCTTGTGCTTCAATCAATGCCTGTTTCACTGTTGTTGCATTTCGTAATGTGAGATTACCACTGATAGTAAGTTGAGCTACTCCTTCAGCCTGATCATTACAAATAATATCGACACCCTTACTCATAATCCGTTTATAGCAGGTAGTTGTTTTTAAATAAGAACTTGGTTAATATTTTTCATATTCTTCATCCAGATTATCGTCTCCCATGTGAATCGTTACCCCTTTTGTTGATGCTTTGGGTACATTGGCAGTGTATTTTGTCTGAACTGGATTAAAACTAGTACGTGTAGATTTATTATTCTTCTCCGTGATTTTCTGAATCTTCTGATAGCTATTTTTCTCAATTCTAAAGAAAGCAATGGCATCCTTCAGTTGTTCTGCCTGAGCGGATAATTCTTCAGCGCTGGTTGCCATCTCTTCAGAAGAAGCCGCATTTTGTTGAATTACCTGATTAAGCTGCTGTATGGCTGTGCTGATCTGTTCTGCTCCAGAATTCTGCTCTATACTTGCAGCTGATATTTCCTGTACCAGACGAGATGTCTTCTGAATATTAGGCACCAGTTGTTCCAATATGTTACCTGACATTTCAGCTGTTACAACGCTGGCTTTGGAAAGTTCGTCAATTTCCAGTGCTGCCAACTGACTCCTTTCTGCTAGTTTACGTACTTCAGCCGCCACAACAGCAAATCCTTTTCCATGTTCACCCGCACGAGCTGCCTCTACAGCGGCATTCAATGCAAGCAGATTGGTCTGGCGGGATATTTCTCCAACAATGGTAATCTTCTCAGCAATGGTCTTCATTGATGAAACTGTATTTCCTACTGATTGATTGCCCTTATTAATATCATCTGCAGCCTGTAAGGCTATTTTTTCCGTTTGTTGTGCATTATCTGTATTCTGATTGATATTGGACGTCATCTGTTCAATAGATGAAGAAACCTCTTCAATAGAGGCAGCCTGTTCAGTTGCACCTTGTGATACCTGTTGAGCTGACGCACTCATCTGCAAGCTGGCAGAAGCGATGTTATCGGCTCCCTGCATAATAATACCCATAATATCTCTTAGACGAACTACCATCTCATTAAGTGCACTGTCTAACTCACCTTCTATCTTATGGTTCTGATCTAATGAGAGATCCCCTTCTGACACACGTTTAGCCAATGAAACACTATTATTGAGTTTACCAACCATGTATCGTATCTGATCCAGTAAGGCTCCTATTTCATCCTGATTGTAATTATCAATGGTGATTGAGAAATTACCAGCAGCTAGTGAAGTAATAGCATTTTGTGCCTGTTGAAGCGATTTTTTCAGCGAAGTAATAATCCAAAAGATAATACCGGCAGATATCAGAGCACCTGCAATAATTAAAATGAACATATTTGTTTGTCCATGTCCATAAATTGCAGCAGTTTCTTCTTTGGCCTTTGATAAAGATTCCTCATTACGTTTCACTATCTTACTCATGATAGTAGTCGCATCTATTGTAACTTTTCGGGTAACAGTAGAAGAAAGTGTATAAGCTGCTTGATTGCTTGAATCTGTATTAACAGTAAATGCCAGATGTTTTATTTTAGTGAAGTTCTTGTTATAATCTTTCCATACACCTAAAAACTGCTCTATTAGTTCTTTATCTTCCTTACTGGAAAGTGACTGCAATTCTTCAATTCGTTTATTCATATCTGCATTGCGCGCTTCACTATCATCAATCCAGTCCTGCATCTGGTCCCGGTCACGAGTAATAATGATGTCTTTTTCTCGTTTGGTAATGAATTGTACATCTTCTGCAATCTTTGCTGATAGAGTGATTAACCGGGCATTTACATCAACAATCTCATTCACCCTTGTATTGATAGTACTAGTATTGCGATTACCCAAGAAGAAGATTGTTGCTGACAAAAAAAGTAATACCGAGAAAGCAAGTATTAATTTGGCCTTTATTGAAAATTGCATGCTTAACTGAAATTTAAAATAGACAAATCGTATTTATATGAGTACACCCTGCCGATAATTTAGAAATTAAGCTCACATAAGATATTTCACTTTGATCTTATCATGATCTCTACTTCTCCTGTTTAATGAAGGACATAGAAAATTTCTTTATAATCCGGAGATAGTTGTACGAGTTATCTATTCTCTGCAAATTCCTGATTATAAATATATGAAGTCAATGCTGGCTGTTTATATATAGTGGATAGCCAAAAGTAGAAAGAAAAGAAATGCAGAATGGTTGCTATTTTGAGGGGATTATTACCAGTCAGGGGATATTATAAATAATGACAACCTGATCTTACAATGCAGAGAAATACTTTCAGATATTACATCTTCATGTATACTCCGTGATGGAAGTAGTTGTGTAATTTTATAAGGTTGTGAAGCTAGATTTTAAGTTACGATTTCACCTATTTACTGATCTCCATATATGCTGTCTATCAATAAACAAATAGGTTTCCCTTGCGCTGAACCTATACTTTTCATTTCTTTTAAAACTAGTAGACAATTTTGGGCTCCAACTATATTGTCCTGTTTTTCATACCCTATCTATACCACAAACAAATGCACTATATCCTTGTTTGTAGGTAGGATTCTATCTTAAACTGACCAACTAATTACATATAGGAGAACCTGCAGTCTTTTAGCATTTTTATATAAAACTCCCACTAAAACGTTGGTAAAAGGAGTAACCAGACTTCAGAAGAATGTATAGTAAGTACAAACTAACCTTGTCTATAGTATACTTCCTCTTAATCTGAGTAGATTTATGGATAGTACCGATAGACTTGTTTAACTATTTTCTGAGCTATTCAGCCTTTGAATCGATAGAGATAAGGTGCCTTATGTGCACCACCAGTCCATTTCTTATCTAATCTTTCCAGGATATTTAAATCCAGCATTTTACGTTGAAAACTGGTTCGATTTAATTTTTCACCAAGTATTGTTTCGTACAGGGTTTGTAAGTCCCCCATTGTAAAAGTCTCAGGCAAAAGGTTAGTCCCAATGAGCTTATGATCCAGATTATCTCTTAATGTCTGTAACGCTTTGTTTACCATAGTGGTATGATCTAACATCAGTGAAGGCAGGTTATTCAAATCATGCCACTCACATTGATCTGACAACAAATCCGGAATAGGTACTGCTTGTGTGAAATCAACCAATGCATAATATCCTACTGAAACAAACCGCCGTAATAACCAATGATCGTGAGAAGGCACATGTCCCTTTCCTAACATGATGGCTTCCAAAGGGGTAGGATCATGGCGTGTTACATCACCAAATACATAGTATTGTTCCAGATAAATATCATGTAATCCTGTACGTTCTGTCAAAGCTCTACGAGCAGCATCATTCAGATTCTCATCATTTTTAATAAAACCAGCAGGAAGGGCAAATAAGCCTGTGTTCTTATATTCCAACAGAAGAATCTTCAACTGGTTTTCATGAAATCCAAAAATGACCAGATCTATTGCCAGTCCTGGTAAAAAGCCTTCACCACCGGGAGGAAGAAGCGAGGGAGAGTTATTCATCTATAGACAAAATTAACAACCAGATAGGGTGCACAAAAACGTATACTACCTTTCAAATTTTTATTGTCGCAATTTGCAACATTATTTTTGGAAGTTCCCAATTTGTTTTTTACTATTGTTCACTATTGCGACAATATAAAAAATTATTTCAATAATCGAATTGTTTAATACCATTCACCTTTATGAAAACACTCCTATTATTACTGGCTGCGACTACTCAGTTTATCTCAATGGCTATAGCGCAGGCCCCCAAAACTATTTCAGACAAGGCCAATCAGGTTAAGACAGCCAATGGTCTTGTAGAGGGTACAGCAGAAAAAAGTGGCATCCGTTCATTTAAAGGTATCCCATTTGCGGCTCCACCTGTAGGTGATCTGCGCTGGAGAGAACCGCAGCCTGTAAAGAATTGGACAGGGGTACTTAAAACAGACAAATTTGGTCCCAGAGCTATGCAACGTCCAATTTTTGGTGATATGGGTTTCCGTTCCAATGGAATGAGTGAAGATTGTTTGTATCTGAATGTATGGACTCCCGCTAAATCCGGAAATGAAAAACTACCTGTGCTGGTATACTTCTATGGTGGCGGCTTCGTAGCTGGCGATGGTTCTGAAGCCCGTTATGATGGAGAAAGCATGGCACAGAAAGGTATTGTTGCGCTTACCGTAAATTATCGTTTAGGTGTATTTGGCTTCATGGCTCATCCTGAACTTACAAAGGAATCACCCAACAAAGCCTCTGGCAACTATGGATTAATGGACCAGACTGCTGCATTGCGTTGGGTACAACAAAACATTGCAGCCTTTGGTGGTGACCCCAAAAGAGTTACAATTGCAGGTGAATCAGCAGGATCTTTCGCAGTGAGTGCACAGATGGCGTCACCTCATTCTAAAAATCTGATTGCTGGTGCCATTGGAGAAAGTGGATCTTTATTATCTCTGCAACCTTTAATGCCTCTTAGCCAAGCAGAGCAGACAGGTGTAAAATTTGCAGCAGACGCAGGTGCTAACTCATTAGCAGCATTACGGGCTATACCAGCAGAACAACTATTAGAAGCAACAGCAAAACCAGGTACACCATGGTTTTCAGCTATTGTAGATGGCTATTTCTTCCCTACTTCCCCTGCTGACATTTTTAAGGCAGGCCAGCAAGCACATGTGCCTCTGTTAGGTGGATGGAACTCAGAAGAGATGAATTATCGGTTTATTATGGGACAAGAGTCGCCTACTGCTGAAAACTATACTAAAGCAGTACAGAAACTATATGGCGACAAAGCAACCGAAGCACTGAAACTTTATCCTGCATCTTCAGAAAACGAAGTAACTCAATCCGCTACAGATCTTGCCGGTGATCGGTTTATTGGATATAGTACCTGGAAATGGTTGGATGTACATAACCAAACAGGAGGAAAACCTGTGTATCGCTATTATTATACACGTCCCAGACCTCAAATGAAAGCAGCAATGGGTAATGCAGCCCCTGGTCTTGCAGGTGGTGTAGTAAAAAATACGGATGCGAACGCAATTAAGATGCCTCCGGCAACGGGTGCAGTACACTCAGCAGAAATTGAGTATGCAATGGGAAATCTTCCTCATAACCAGGTATATGAATGGAGTGCGGACGATTACAAGGTTTCAGAAACTATGCAAAACTATTTTGCCAACTTTATCAAAACTGGTAACCCCAATGGCAAAGGTCTTCCAGAGTGGCCTGTTATGAAAAATGCGAAAGGAGATCAGGTTATGTATATAGATGTAACCAGTGGCGTACAAACTGATAAAAATAGAGCTCGCTATCTGTTTTTAGAACAAGCAACTACCAAATAAACTTCTGACTTACAACAGACCTGTGAAAACTGATTTCACAGGTCTGTTTTTTATATCCTAATACCTGCGAGTGTATGTTTCTCTATTACCGTCTCTTGTTAGTAAAATTAGCATGAAAAAACTCGTTTATACGTCATTTTTCTTCATTCTCTCTATTACACTCAGAGCAGAAATAGTAAAAATTCTTATTACGAAAACAGAGCCTTATGAAAATGCCAGGTTATTCGGAAACATAGGGTCATATGAGAAAGTATATGGTCAGATAATTGGAGAGGTAGATCCCAAACATACGCTCAATAGAATTATTCAGGATATAGATCTGGCACCGAAAAATGCTAGGGGAAAAGTTGAATATATATCTGAATTTATTCTGCTTCACCCAAAGGATAACAACCGAAATAATGGAATCTTATTTTTAAGCTTGCCCAATCGGGGAAATGTATTTCCTCCAGATACTACTCTCCTGAAAAGAGGGTATGTATATCTCTGGTGTGCCTGGCAGGGAGATGTATTAGCAGGAAACAACCGACTGACAATGAAAGTCCCTGTTGCAACAGAAAACGGCAAAGAGATTACGGGTATGCTACGAACTGAGTATCAGGTACTGGAACCGACTCAGACACTTAATCTGAGTAGTGGTGCATTCAGTGGAAACACCCATCACAGCTATGAAACTATTAGTCTGGATAACAGAGGACTAGTCCTCACAAAACGTATACATGAAGCTGATACTCGTGTTTCAATCCCCAATACAGAATGGGCTTTTTCGGATTGTAGCGTAGTCCCTTTTCCTGGTACACCCAGTACCACCCAAATTTCCCTAAAAGAAAAATTTGACCCCAATTATATCTATGAACTGATATATATCGCTAAAAATCCATTGATAATGGGGCTTGGATTTGCCGCTATACGTGATATAGTCTCATTTCTCCGATATCAGACCCAGGATCAATCTGGAAATAGTAATCCTCTGATTACAGGTACATCTATTCCCATACGAGCAACCATTTTACAGGGTGTATCCCAATGCAGTAACTTTGCACGAACATTTCTACATCTGGGGTTTAACCAGGATGAAAATTTAAAACAGGTTTTTGATGGTGTTAATGCCCATATTGCCCCTCGTCGCATTTCACTGAATGTCCGGTTTGGACGTCCTGGAGGAGGCGGATTGCAACATGAGGATCACTTATTTCCCAGTAATGAACCTCCCTTTACCTGGGACGTACACTATGATCCTGTTTCTGGTATTACAAGTGGCATACTGGAAAAATGTATTCAGACAGGTACCTGTCCTAAAGTTATACAGACACTAAGCTCATCCGAGTACTGGCAGCTCAGAGCCTCTCTTCCCACCACGGACTCCTATGGAAAGAAAGATCTGGTACTCCCTCCTAATGTTCGTATCTATCATTTTGCAGGTACCCAACATACGCCATATGGTATAACAGATAAGAGTAGTGGATTTATAACTAATCCCAACTCTTATATTCCATATCTGCGGGCTATTCTTATTTCTCTGGAAGAATGGATAGTAACAGGAAAAACTCCTCCAGAAAGTGTTTATTCTACTATAGCCAAAGGAACACTTGTTTCTCCTGATCAAAAAAGCACAGGCTGGCCCAAAATTCCCAAAGTGCCTTATAGTGGATTGGTCAACAAAATTCCTTTACTGGATTTTGGCCCTGGATTTACAACCAAATATACCACAGGCATCTTGCGGGAACCGCCCAAAATTATTCCAGGAAAAAATTATACAGTTCTGGTTCCCAAAGTAGACCCAGATGGTAATGAACTAGACGGTATCCGAAACGTTACCATACGTGTTCCTCTAGGCACCTATACAGGCTGGAGTATTCGTCAAAAAGGGTTTGGAGAAGGAGATCTTGCTTCATTAAATGGCATGTTCATTCCATTTGCCAAGACAAAACAAGAACGTATAACGTCAGGAGATCCACGACTATCCCTGGAAGAACGTTATGGTAGTCACGAAGGATATGTTTCAGCAGTCAGAAAAGCAGCAGAGGAACTGGTTAAATCAGGCTTCCTATTACCAGAAGACGCCCAGATTGAAATTACAAAGGCTGAACAAAGTGAAACTCTAAACTCCAGATAATCCTGTGCTCGCATTTCTTGGCTTTTCCACTATCCTCGTTTTTTTACTGCTTATTATTTTCAAACGGTTGTCTGTTCTAACTGCGTTAGTCATTGTTCCGGTTGTATTTGGGATTATTGCAGGCTTTTCAGTCAAAGAACTGTCAGATATGATGCTTACCGGAATCAAACAGGTAGCCCCAACCGGAATTTTGCTGATGTTTGCAGTACTTTACTTCAGCATTATGCTGGATGTTGGTTTGTTTGACCCTGTCATTGCACTAATTATCCGATATGCCCAAGGCGATCCACTCAAAATAATTATGGGCACGGCAGTACTAACAATGATAGTACATCTGGATGGAGATGGTACAGCCACATTTATGATAGTGATATCAGCATTCCTTCCTTTGTATACCCAGCTTCAAATAAATAAATTAATATTAACAGGTATTGTTGCCTTAAGTGTAGGCCCTATGCATCTGGTTCCCTGGTCTGGCACATCTGCCAGAGCTATGGCAACACTTAATTCTGATGCTGTTCACATGTTCAATCCCAATATTCCTGCGATAATTGGTGGGATTGTATGGGTATTGTTTGTTGCTTACTACTTTGGTAAAAAAGAACGGAAGCGTCTGGGTATTGTATCGTTAGACTATGATCCCAAAACAAACTTGAGTGAAGAAAAAAAAGGATTCCGTCGTCCGTCCTTACTTTGGTTCAATGCTATTACAACCATTGCACTGATAGTGATACTTATGAAGGGATGGCTACCAACGCCAGTATTGTTTGTGGTAGCAAGTACCCTAGCTCTTCTCATAAATTTCCCCAAACTGAAAGAACAGCAATTGGTACTCAAGGCACATGGCTCCAATATCTTTTTAGTTTCAGGTATGATATTCGCGGCAGGTGTATTTTCAGGTATTCTGACGGGCTCCAAAATGATTGATGCGATGGCCCACACACTGGTATCTCTTATCCCACAAGAGCATGGCAATTTATTGCCAGTCTTCGCAGCTCTTACCAGTATGCCTGCAAGTATGTTATTCACACCAGATGCCTATTATTTTGGAGTAGTACCTATTTTAAGTCAGGCAGCACAACATTATGCTATAGATCCGTTACAAATAGGAAGAGCAGCCTTACTAGGTCAAATGACTGTAGGATTTCCTTTGAGTCCTCTTACCGCGTCCACTTTCTTACTGGTTGGACTTGCAGAAGTAGAATTGGGAGACCATCAACGGTTTATTTTTAAATGGGCATTCGGAACTACCCTGGTTATGACACTTATTGCCTTAGCAACCGGATCTATACAAATCTAAGTTTAAAAACTACCTTATCATGAAACACAAGATACGAATAGGTTGTGGAGCAGGATTTTCCGGAGATCGGCTAGAACCGGCTCTTATTCTGGCAGAAAAAGGAGAACTGGACTATCTGGTGTTGGAATGTCTTGCAGAACGTACAATTGCTTTGGCTCAGAAACGTAAATTACAGGATGCAACCAAAGGCTATGATCCTTTACTGGAACGTAGGATACACGGTTTGTTGCCTCTGATCAGGAAAAGTAACATTCGGCTTATCACTAATATGGGAGCAGCCAACCCGATAGCTGCAGCAGAAACTATCTGTCAAATAGCTCGTCAATTACATCTGAATATCATTGTAGCTGTTGTTACAGGGGATGATGTATTGCCATTGTTATCAGGCATTGAAAACTCTATTGAAACAGGAGAACCCTTACACACTTACGGAAAATTAATTTCTGCCAATGCCTATCTGGGGGCAGATGCCTTGTTACCTGCCCTGGCAACCGATGCTCACATCATCATCACCGGACGTGTAGCAGACCCATCGCTTTTCGTTGCGCCATTAGTGCATAGTTTTGGATGGTCTTTAGATGACACAGAACGAATTGGGCAGGCAACGGTAATTGGACATTTAATGGAATGTGCAGGCCAGCTAACAGGTGGCTATTTTGCTGATCCAGGTAAAAAAGATATTCCAGATTTTGCCAATCTGGGACATCCTTTTGTTGATGTGTGGGAAGATGGAACAGCCATATTTAGTAAGGTACCAGGAACAGGTGGTACCATTACTCTTGCAACGACCAAAGAACAACTTTTATACGAAGTCATGGACCCAAGTCAATACTTTACACCGGATGTAGTAGCTGACTTTACAGAAGTACACTTAAGACAACTTGAGGAGAACCAGGTGCAGGCAGTAGGTGGTAGAGGTAAACAAAGACCTGAAACTTTGAAAGTAAGTGTAGGATATGCAGCAGGTTTTATTGGAGAAGGAGAAATTTCCTATGCAGGTAGCAATGTGTTGCAACGGGCACAACTCGCAGGTGAAACTATCCGGCAACGGCTTAGTTCTTCATTTTCAGATATTCGCATTGATTACATAGGCAGTACTTCTGTACACCGAACCAGCTTTGGACACCATCCAGACCCTTACGAAATACGCCTGCGGGTAGCAGCAATGGCGTCAACCTCAACACAGGCAGCTCTGGTAGGTGAAGAAGTAGAAGCACTGTATACCAATGGTCCAGCTGGAGGTGGTGGAGTGCGCAAATACATCCATGAAGTGGTAGGTATTGTTTCTACACTAATTCCTCGTACCCAGGTTCAATCAACAATTTCTTTATATCAGTCATGAAAACCAAACTCTACGAGATAGCCCACAGTCGTGCAGGAGACAAGGGAAATACACTTACCTTATCGCTGATTCCCTATAAACCCGAATATTATCCGATTCTTTGTAGCCAGGTGACTGCGGACTCTGTAAAACAACATCTCAAAGATATTGTGTCTGGAGAAATTATACGCTATGAACTCCCTAATCTACCTGCATTACACTTTGTTTGTAAACAGGCATTACTAGGAGGTGTTACTACCTCTTTGTCGATGGATACTCATGGCAAAAGTCTTAGTTTTGCTTTATTGGAGATGGAAATTGAAGTAAATCTGTAGGTTGCTAATCTTCTGTAATTGGAAAGAAAGGAAATTGAATCTGCACACCAAACATTTCATTTTCATTCGTTAAAGATAATGTCGCCTGATGAAGTTCCAGAATCCTTCGACTTATCCATAAACCCATTCCAAATCCACTGGCTAGTGTATCCGTCTGATAAAATGCCTGTGTTAAGGCTTTCAGATCTATCCCACTTCCATAGTAGTGATTTTCAAAAATCAGTGTTACCTGTTTTTTCTCATTCCGAAAAAGCTTTATATGTAACAGATCATTTTCGGGGGCATATTTGATTGCATTATCAAAAAGATTACTTACAACTGTTTTTAGTTTTGAAGCATCTCCCTGTACATCAAATAAATCGGTGTTGGCATCCAGATCTATGCTCAAACGAAGTTGTCTCTGATGTAATAACAATGTAAACCGATCCGCAACTTCCAACACCAATTCGTCCATCTTTACTGTAGTAGGTAATAATAACAGGTCAGGATTCTTTAGAGAACTGACCATCAGAAAATCTTCTACCAGATTCCGAAGTCGATGCGTTTCTGCCAATTGGTTTTCCAGTAGCTTTTGTATATCATCTGGTAAATTCCCGCCTTTTAATCTTACCTGTATTTCCGTCTGTAGAATAGCAAGTGGAGTTCGTAACTCATGGGAGGCTGAAGCAAAGAAATGATTTTGCTTTTCAACTTCACTACCAATACGTATCAGCATCTGATTGAAAGTTTCAGCCAGTTGCTGAACTTCATCATAAGTTTGAGTTACTTCTACTACCTGTTGGGGGCGTTCACTCAGATGTATCTTTCTGGCAACCTCTGTTATATGTCTGATTGGCTGTAAAAATATATTTCCGGCCAGGTACGCAAGCCATGCAGCTATGCTACCACTGAATACGATAGTAATTCCCAAAACCCAGGCTATACGATTTAACGTCTCAGCTATTTCAGGCCGGGTACTGGTAAAAAATACAGATAGAACAGTTTCTGCATCTACAAACTTCGTCACATGTACCACTGGATTATGACGAAAGTTCAGACGATTGGTAATTTTAAACTGTTTAAGTTGGGGAGATTCAAACAATACCTGTACAGAATCCAAACTGATCAACTCTATACGGGCAGCCTCATCAGCCTGTGGTAAGGGAATGAGAACCGGGTCAATTTCTATACGATCCAGTAAGGCATACGCCTGAGATTCTGTCTGGCGAAATGCTGCCCGCTCTACCGTTTTGCGGATTAGTATATAACAAACAACCGCTCCAATAGTGGAAATAATAATGAATATAACGGCACTTATCAGTGCGATCCGGAACCGAATAGTCTTGTAAAAAATCACAGCCATACTACTTGTTAGAGTGGATTACTTTCCAGGACATATCCTCGTCCAACAACTGTGCGTATTAGCTCTGTCTCAAATCCTTTATTGATCTTCTTTCGAAGCTGGTAAATATGGACTTCAATCACATTACTCCCCATATCAAAATCAACCTCCCAAACTTTCTCAGCAATCTGTGTTCGGGAAATCAGCTTGTCTGGATTAGACATAAATAATTCTAACAAAGCAAACTCACGATTGGTCAGTTCTATTTTTTTACCATCCCGACTTACTTCATGTTTCATTTTATCCATTTCCAACCCTGCCACTATCAGTTTTGTACTCTGTTGTGTCATCGTCTTTCTTCCAATCACTCCAATTCGGGCGAGAAGCTCTTCAAAATCAAACGGTTTTCGGATATAATCCAAAGCTCCATCATTCAAAGCTTTGATTACATGTTCTGTATTACTTAATGCACTTAGAATGATGACAGGAATACGAATATTGAAATCTCGTAAGTTTTTTAATACTTCGAACCCATTTTGTCCCGGCAACATCAAATCAAGCAAGATCAGATCGAACGCTGTGGTAGAAGCGTATTCAAGCGCTATAGAGCCATTAGAAGCAGTATCTACTATATGTCCAGCCTGCTCCAAACCTTTAGAAACATGTTCAGCCAAGCGAACTTCATCTTCTACCAACAGGATCTTCATAACACAACAGATTTTTTAACATACACTTTTTAATACCAGCTTACTACATGCAAAAAATATCCCAAGCCTAAATAAATAGACTTGAGATATGCTTATTAACGTACAGCATACGTAGTACCATCTACAGCCAGAGTCTGTGCCATTACCACTTTGGTGTTTTCGACAAATACTTCTCCTTCTCTATTGCCACGTACATACCCTGTTATAGCTATTGCTTTTCCAACAGATAGTTTATCACCTAGCTGAAAAGCTACATGTGGAGCAAATCGTACCAGAGATTTATCCAGATACACACCGTTTACACGTCCTTCTTTATCCTTGGCAAGAGCTGTAATCTTTCCATCTGCTTTTGTGAATTCTTCTTTCGGACGACCATCTCTCTCAGGTCTGTGTTCATACACTGTTTTTGATCCGGAAGTAATACTGTTCAATACAATTACTTCTGCTCCGTCTTTGCCAGATCGTTTAAAGCCTATAATCGTTACATTTCCGCCTTTTTTAGCAGCACTCATAATTTCTTTGGCTAAATGAGGGGCAAAGCGTACCTCCGTATTTTTTCCCTCTGAACTTAAGGTAAAACCATTGTATGCTTTCTCTTCATTATAAGTAAAGTCGACCAATGTGCCTTTGTACTCACTTAATACACGTAAACCACCTTTTCCGCGACCGTGAGGTCTGTCACCTTTTTCATGAGGAGGACGTCCTTCTCCATGCGGGCCCCGACGGTGGTCGTCTTCGGTTTGTTGCGCAAATACAGGAGCACAAATGATTAAGGCAGCAATGGCTATCAGTATTTTTTTCATTGAGGTTTTCATAGTAATTACTCTGGTTAAATGTGAATTGTAATTGAATTGATACAAAACTACCTAACCAAGTTAAGAGCAATATGAAATAGAAATTAATTTTTCTTCATACTGTTGATAACTATGATATAATAGACCCATAATTTTCTTCAGGTCATCGGTTAAATTTTACTTCCATCACTTGTACTTCCTGTGCAGGAATAGCAGACACGCCTTCTGCATCGGTTTGTTCTACCTTTTGTATAAATAAATCCAGAATGCCTTTGTATTTCCATAACTCTGTATCATAGGTAGGTTCCCATGACCCTACTGATTCTACACTAAGGTCTTTCACTACCCAAGTAGGACTAGTAATATTCTGACAGATGGCCACAGAAACCTTACTACCTCGTTCTTCGTCTCGAAAAATGACAGCCACTGATGTTTGACCTTTGTTCTTCCAGGAAACCAGATAGGGACGGGAAATAGGTATACGTTTGGTGCCACCACCACTTAAGCTAAAAGGCGTTTTTCTGAAATTCGTATTCAGGTGATTCCATCTGTTTCCATCATAATATATCACACGAAATTGAGGCACTTTTTCATTTTGATCACGCCAATAACTGGCAATAAATGGATACCCATCAACTCCTGCAAACATAGAGGTTTGATTGATCAACTCACTATTTTGCGGGATTTGCATAACATATTCAGCCGAAGCAGCGTTAATCGGCAGTTGATACTTCTCTCCGGTAGATTTTTCCCATGTTAAGCCTCCATCGGTGGATCGTGCATAACACATATCATGGTTGCTGGCGACATTGGGAGATTCACGCCATACCCAGCTAATATGAATTATTCCCTTTGGATCGACATAAGTCTGACTATATGCATTTCGCTTTCCTTCACCATCAATCAAATTTGGAGTGATTTGCTGCCACTTCTTATTAGTAGTGTTGTATTTGTTAATTACCAGATTTCCCCTTCCAGAGGCTCCATTTCTATAAGAGAACAATAGGTTTCCGTCTGGGAACCTATAGAACTGCGGATAAGAAACTTTTTCTTCCAATATACCTGTCATTGGAAGCTTATAGGTCATAATTAAAGAACCGGGAGTAATACTTTTAGCATACCGCAACTGATTATCATGATGATCCCAGGACAGATGCAAATATCCTTCACCATCTACCATAATGCTTATACAATTATGTGCATCATAGGCATTACCCTTAAAAATGGTTTGCACCAATTCCCATTTCTTGCTTTTCAGCTTTCGTTTACCTAAAACTACATGCCGGGTACTATCATAAAATGCAATGTATTGATAGTTACCATGGGTGACTAAGGCATTCCTGCGGAATATAACAGTATTTACAGAATTGGATGCCCAACCTTTTCCTACAGGAAGAATAGTTACTTCGGGCTCGGTTTTCTGACCGTATACAATACCAGCACCCGCTTTAAGAGAAAGGATAAAAAGCAGTAAAATACGTTTGGCATAAGGAGAAAATAAAAGAGTTATAAAACTCTTCACATTGTATAAGCTAATAGTATATGGCATTTGGCTAGTGAATCTATCTATAGTTTGAGTTTGCCAAAATAGATACAATCAACCATTTATAAAGGAGAAAAGAAATTTTTCTTGTACTAGTCTAAGCCAACTTCCTGACAGCTAATAGTTTCCCCAACAATTATGTCGAGGAAGTCAAAGTATATATCTACATATTTATTCTGTCTATCTCATTTAGGTTGGCATTTACTTTCAGATCGTTACTTTTAAACATCGTAATAGCATAACCTAATGCAGACCACTAAACCTACATTCAACATTTTATAGAAACACTCCTACTCACTGTTACCGGGGACAGACAGCTGGATTGGTTCCATACAAAAGATCTCGGTTTACACCTTGCCGAGATCCTACCCGGGCCATAGTTCTCATGTCTGGTATACCTCATAAGTACTACCCACAACCCTAAAAAAAGACTGCTAACTGAAAACTCCAGTCAGCAGTGCCTGTCTATGAATAAATCATATTTCCTAATGCGTAAGGGAAATGATGATAGCAAGTTTACAAAATCTACTATGTAACAAAGAAGAAAATACCTTAAAAATACCTTAAAATTTCTGTTACTCATCCTTCTTAATGTAGAATCTGATAGATGAGGAGGTATGTAACCGCACCTCCCAGATAGCCTATAAAAGCCAGTATTCCAATACGTTTCAAATACCACATAAAATTTATTTTTTCCATTCCCATTACAGCGACTCCCGCTGCTGAACCAATGATAAGGATACTGCCACCTGTACCAGCTGCATAGGCTAAAAACTCCCATAGCTTATGGTCCATAGGATAATTTGCCAAATCATACATACCCATTGTTGCAGCCACAAGTGGCACATTATCAATGACAGCAGATACTAACCCAATCAATACTACTATCACATCCAGATTTCCGATAGTATTGCCCATCCAGATAGCTAAGCCTTGCAATACATGAGCAGATTCCAGGCAACTGATAGCGAGCAGAATGCCTAAAAAGAAAAGTATGCTTGAAGTATCTATTCGTTGCAAAGCATACACGGCAGTAAAAGGCTTCCGTTCTTCCTCATCTTTATCTTTGTGTATAATCTCAGAAGCGACCCATACAAGACCTAATCCCAGTAACATACCTATATAAGGAGGTAATTGTGTAATGGCTTTAAAGACAGGGACAAAAAGCAGACTCCCTAATCCACAATACAACATCAAGCGCCCACCTTGGATATTTTGGGTACCTGTATCTTCAACTTTTGGAGCTATATTATTTCCTTTCAGTTTAAATGACAGATAGATCAGGGGAATAAGCAGCGAAACCAATGCAGGGAGGAAAACTCCTTTCATAATCGGTATGGCAGAAATTTGTCCGCCAATCCATAACATAGTAGTAGTTACATCCCCCAAAGGAGACCAAGCACCTCCGGCATTTGCTGCAATAATAATGATTCCCGCAAAAAATTTACGTTGTTCCTTTTCTGTCACCAGTTTGCGTAACAATGAAACCATGACAATGGCAGTAGTAAGATTGTCCAATAATGCTGAGAGGAAAAAAGTCAACAAAGACAATATCCAAAGAAGCCGAAGTGTATTTCGGGAAGTGACATGATCTGTGATAATACGAAAACCTTCATGTGCGTCAATCAGCTCTACTACAGTCATAGCCCCCAATAAAAAGATAAGAATCTCAGCAATAGAAGATAAATGCCGGGAGAGTTCTTCCACAACATGGTTTGTATTGGAAGCATGAAAAAGTGCATAGATTGTCCAGCACAATACCCCAGTTAGTAACGCTGTTGCTGTTTTGTTGAGATTAATCTGATGCTCAAGGGTGATAGCTGCATAACCCACTATAAAAAGAGTGACAAGTAATGTAATACTCATACGGTAAAAATAAAGTGCAGAGAGCAAATACCAAGTTATATAGCGAAAAACATATCACACTCTTCGTTGGGAATTAATTATTTACCGGACCATATATATAAAAAAATCTCCGTGTTATATAAAAACACGGAGATCCCAATTTCTTTTGAAGCATTTATAAAAACAACTACACAAGTTCAGGCTCTTCTACTGTTTCCTTCTGTTCTACAAATGTTTTCATAAATTCATCGATATCAAACGAAAAGCGTTGCACTTTATATCCTGCATAAGGTGCATCTGGCTGCACTTCTTCCAAAGCAAAAAACTGATCTCCTGACAATGGATTACGATACAGACGCAATGCAGTATACTCTACTCCTTTTTTGATCCAGTTTTTCTGCTGTACCTCATTAGGCTTGCAGGTATCATCGATACATATCAATTTCATGATGCAAAGATTATTTATAAAGTTTATTTCTGAAAAATCATTTTTCAGTTGACAAAGTTCCCAGTCTATCAAAAATACACAATCTCACTGAAATTTACTGAGCAGATAAATTATTAATAATGGCTCCCATCTCTGCCCCATCCACAATCAAATCTACTTGCGCTATAGCAATGGCCTGTGTGGGCATAAAAGATACTTCTGCGTCTTCAGGATTCTGAACCATTGTCAACCCCTTTGCTGCCTTTGCTTTTTTTACGCCAAGTGCCCCATCCGCATTTGCACCAGACAAGAGTATACAAATCAGAGACTCTCCATATGCATCTACCGCCGTTTCAAAAGTAACATCAATACTTGGTCTGCTGTAGTGCACCTTTTCAGAGAAATCCAGTGAAAAGGTAAAGTCTTTCTCAATCAGCAAATGATAATCTGCTGGTGCTATATAAATATGCCCGGGCAGTATCTTTTCTTTTTCTTCTGCCTCTTTTACTACCAGAGAGGTTCTGGAATAGAAAAGGTCAACTAATAAAGATTCTCCATTTTTTTTTCGATGCAGTACAATAACAATAGCTAGTGAAAGAGTTCGCTTTAATTCTGCTAGTATTCCAAGAATTACTTCCATACTCCCCGCCGAACCACCAATCACTACTAATTTGTATTTTTTACTTAGGATATTTTCCGCCATATCTTTTCTTTGGAACTATGTTGACGGTAGTTTGTAGAGATAGTGGAAAAGCGCAAAGTCTCTTTGGACCCTAATGCCAGAAATCCAAGTGATTCCAAACTATAATCAAAAAGTGAAAACACTCTCTCCTGAAGGTTCTGATCAAAGTAAATGAGTACATTTCGACAAAGAATCAATTGAAACTCATTGAAAGATCGGTCAGACACCAGATTATGAGTAGCAAATATCATTTTCTGCTTCAGATCTTCATGAAACTTCACATATTCGTATTTAGCGGTATAATAAGATGAAAAATCTCGCTTCCCTCCTGATTGAATGTAATTTTCAGAATATTGCTTCATCTGGCTCAACGGAAATATTCCCCGGCTAGCCTTTTCCAGCACACTGGGGTTAATGTCTGTTGCATACAACAATGATTTATGTAATAGATTGGCTTCTGACAGCAAAATCGCCATCGAATATACTTCTTCGCCTGTCGAACACCCAGCATGCCAGATCCGAATCAAAGGATAGGTTGCCAGTACAGAAAGTATTTCTGTACGAAGCACTTTGTAAAATGTAGGATCCCTAAACATCTCAGTGACGTTCACAGTGATCTCTTCTACAAAGCGTTTCAGATACTCTTCATCATTTCTAAGTTTGAATCGAAATTCGGCAAAGCTGGGAAACCGGTCTAGAGAGAAGAGCCGGCTCATGCGTCTTTTTATAGATGCTCTTGAATAATCTGTAAAATCATAGCCATACACTTCCAACAGATCGCTCAACAACCAGTCTACTTCTTCATCTGTAATCATCTGGACAATCTGTAATAGTTAATAGTTTGCTAATACTTTTAATAAAGCATCTACATCGATAGGCTTTGAAATATAGTCATTGGCACCTGCCTCCAGACATTTTTCTTTATCACCAACCATCGCCTGTGCGGTCACAGCAATAATGGGAATATGAGCTATCTCCTCCTTATTCCGAATATAATCTATTGCTTCATACCCGTCCATTTCAGGCATCATCATATCCATCAGAACAGCTTTTATACTTTTATTTTGTAAAAGCATCTCTATACCTTCCTGAGCACTGGCAGCCGAAAAAACAATGAAGCCTCTGGATTTTAAGATGGCCGTCAAAGCAAAAATATTCCGGCTATCATCATCAATAATTAATATTTTCTTTTCTGTTTGTTCCATATAAAGTATCAACTCACATAGTAGCTATTCCTACATGGCAGTCATTTCTTAAAGTAATTCGTTTATAGGGCTTTGTCATATAACCAGACACGTAATAGAGAAATCAGCTGATCAATATCTACAGGTTTGGAAATATAGTCTGAAGCTCCAGCCTGAATACAACGTTCCCGATCACCAGTCATAGCCTTAGCCGTTACAGCAATAATAGGGAGGTTTCTGAATCGGATCTGTTGTCGTATACGCTGCATGGCTTCATAGCCATCCATCTCAGGCATCATAATATCCATTAATACCAGATTTATATCAGGATTTTCTTCCAGCATCCGAACGGCTTCCTTACCATCCATAGCAGGTAAAACAATCATCTGATGTGCCTCCAAAGCTTTAGTGAGCGAAAAGATGTTTCGTACGTCGTCATCTGCAATCAATACTTTTTTGTTTGCCAAGACTTCACTCATGCCTCCTAGTCTAGGATATTTACTACTTGGCTTTTCATTGGAACGACTTTCTTCCATTAGATGCAGGAACAAAGAAACCTCATCCAGAATACGCTGATACGAGTGGGCTGTCTTTACTACAATAGAATCCGCATATTGTTTTAATCGGGATTCTTCTGCCTTTGACAAACTTTTACCAGTAAAGATAATGATAGGCAAACTTTCGAGGCCAGGATTTCGTTTGATTGACTCCAGCGCTTCGTAACTTTTCTGATCAGGAATACCCATATCCAGAATTACACACTCTACTTCATCCCGATTCAATGCTTTCAGGCCAGCAGGTATGCTTTCTGATATTTCAGAATGGACATTGAAGGTTTCAAGAAAATAAGCAAGAGCTTTGGCATGTTTGGTATTTTCTTCAACAATCAATACTTTCTTACTTTCCTTTGTCAATACATGTTCTATTTTCTTAAAGACCTCATGCATTTGTTCAAATGCAACTGGCTTATTGATAAAGTCAACAGCTCCTTTTAATAAACTTTCCTTTTTAGCATAATGAGAGGACATTATGTGTACTGGAATATGACGGGTCTTTGGACTGGCTTTTAATACTTCCATTACCTCCCAACCACTTTTCACTGGCAACTGAATATCCAGTAGAATACCTGTTGGCTTGTATTGTTGAGCCAGTATAATTCCTTCATCTCCACGTACAGCTACAATCGCTTTATATCCTTGCTTCTGTGTATACTGCAACAAAGCTTTTGCAAATGAAATATCATCTTCTACAATCAAAATAACCTTATCTGTAGGTAATACAGACAACCGATCATCCGGAATATTCTCAGGAATAAATTCAGAAGTAAATGTATTCTCTGCAACAAGTTGCTTAACTTCTTTTGTCTCTTCACTAGGCAACGCTTCAGCTTTAGGAGTTACAGATGCTTTAGGTAGTGAAACAGCCTGCTCCTTGTAAGCTTGTTTTACAGGTAGGTAGAATGTAAATATACTTCCCTGACCTGGTTCACTTGTAACCTTAATATCACCTCCTAACAAACGGGTTAACTCTCTGCTAATGGACAATCCCAATCCTGTTCCCCCATATTTACGCCGCGTCGATCCATCTGCCTGTTGAAAAGCTTCAAAGATGATTTGCTGCTTCTCTTTTGAAATACCTATTCCCGTATCTTTTACTATAAACAGGATATTAGTAGGCTTTTCAGGAGAAGGAGAAACTAATAGCTCTACACTGCCTTTGGATGTAAACTTCAATGCATTGGAAAGTAAATTTTTAAGGATCTGCTCCAGACGCATTTTGTCTGTTTCTATCTGTGGTACCACGCCAGGATCTATTTGCACCTTAAAATCGAGTCCTTTTTCTCTGGCTATCGGAGTGAATAGGGACCGAATAGATGTTGCAACGTCTTCCACAGCAATCATAGCATAATCCAGATCCATTTTTCCAGACTCTATTTTTGATAAATCCAGAATCTCATCAATCAAAGCAAGAAGTCCATTGCCCGAACTCTGGATTACACGAGCATACTCAATCTGCTCTCCGGAAAGATTAGCATCATTATTTTCTGCTAGCAATCGAGATAATAGTAATATAGAGTTTAGCGGTGTACGCAATTCATGTGACATATTAGCCAGAAACTCAGACTTATACTTTGTACTCAATGCCAACTCCTCTGCCTTTTGCTGAATTTCCAGGTTCCTTTCTACAATCACCTGGTTTCTTTCTTCCAATAAACGGGATCTTTCTTCCAATTCCTGATTGGCTTGTAGCAGCTCTTCTTGCTGCACTTTCATTTCTTCTTCCGATGCCTGAAGCTTTTGAGCCTGCATTTCCAGTTCAGCATTGATATTTTCCAGCTCATTGTGTTGGGCCTGCAACTCCTCTGACTGAGACTGTGTCTCTTCAAATAACTCTTGTAGTCGAATAAGATTTTTTACACCATCCAGACTAATAGCAATAATTTCCCGGCTATCCTTCAGAAACTGAAGTTGTAAATCAGATAGTTTGTGTAAAGAGCCTATCTCAATCACTCCAAGCACATTATCTCTTAATGTAATAGGTACAATGGTGAGATAGGAAGGCAGAGTATTACCTAATGAAGAATTTATCCTGATATAATCGGAAGGCAGATCATCTAATGTAATAATGTGTTTATTTTTAACAGCTTGCCCTAACAAACCCTCACCATACCCAATTTCTTCGGGAGCATCTGATACGCCATATCCACCCTTCATAAAAAGGGAACGACTATCTGTGACGACATAAAAAACAGCCAATGGAACTTCCAGATAGGAAGCGATTACATTGCAAACATTTGTTACCAACTCTTCTATGTTGGTTTGGCCTCGTGTAGCATCACTCATAAACACAGCACCTGACTGCAACCAGCTGTGTTCCTTCATCTGTTTGAAACTCTCCTCCAGAGAATCTGACATTACATTCATCGCCTTTGAGATACGCCCCAATTCGTCATCTTTCGTATCTGCACTTCGGGCTGCATAGTCTCCCGCAGCTATTTTCTGTGTTACGGTTTCCATTACTCCTATCCGATGCAATGTCTCCTGGTATCTGGCCCGTTCTTCTTTCTCTTTCACCAGACGCTGCTCCATATCAGAACGAATCCGTATATAGGCAAGGGCCGTTATAGTCATTGAAATTATAGCCGTAATCAACACCAGAACTGGCACATAGCTGATGTACTGATTCTGTGCTTCTGTACGAGTGACTAACAAACGATTTTCTTCTCTTTCGATTCGGCTTATGGCATCACTCAATTGATCCATTATCCGCTTACCATATAAAAGTTCAGGATTCAGTGCGTTGGTAATGATACTTCTGTCTCTGGACTTATCTGTTTCCAGCAATTTCTCAAACTGATTAAACCTTCTCTCAATTAATGTTTTCAGATCAACCAGATTCTTTTGCTGTTGTGAATTGTCCTGTGTTAATTCCTGTACCGTATTAAAACGATCAATTACTTTTTTATACGATTCATTGAATGCATTTAGAAAAGCTTCTTCATGTGTAAGCAGATACCCTCTATGACTGGCCTCTGCTTCTTTAATATTGGCAACAATATTATCGGCTTCAAGCAGTACCTGATAAGTGTGATTTACCCACTTTGAGTTCTCAATAAGTTGCTGTATACTGTAATAAGAAGCAATAGAACTTAGTAGTAATAATATACCAGAAATGATAAATACTGTTCGAATTCTGGTTATTATAGTATTGGAAGTTTTTTCCATCCCAGTTTAAATCTTTTTTGTTAAAAAAGTGGTTTTCAATGAATGTGAATCTGAAAAAGATTCTTTCTGCTGGAGAACAGGTAAAATAATTGTAAAGACAGATCCTTGCTCAGGTATACTTTGAGCAATAATTAATCCATTATGTTTTTCAACAATCTTCTTAGCAATGGCTAATCCAATTCCTGTACCCTCATATTGCTCACTGGAATTTAACCGTTGAAAAAGGGTAAAAATGATATCTGAATACTTTTCTTCAAATCCTATTCCATTGTCACGAATATAAATACGGCAATACTCCCCTTCCACAACAGAAGGACTATCTACACTTAATTCTTCACAAAAGTCAGCTGTAATAGTGACAACAGGAACATTATCAGGCTTGGAGAACTTTAATGCATTACTGATAATATTCTGAAGAGCTTGTCTGATTAAACCTGGAATAACGTCCAGTGACGGCATTGGTGAAACAGAAACGAAGGCTTGCTTTTCAGTAACCACCAACTCCAGATCGCTTAGTATTTCACGAATAATCTCATTCAGGTCTGTTAACTTAAAACTATCCGCTTTGGATAAACGGGCAAAGTTGAGTAAATCCTGAATCAGTGTACTCATCCGCTCAGAAGAGTCTGTAATCTTACTGAGATATTCCAGTAAATCAGGGTCAGTGTATTTCTTACTTTTAATCATACTACTGAAAATCCTGATTTTGCGCAGTGGTTCTTGTAAATCGTGAGAGGCTACAGAAGCAAATTGTTGTAAATCGTGGTTACTGGCTTCCAGTTGCTGATTTGTTTCCTGCAAAGCACGGGTTCTTTCATTTACTTTTTGCTCCAGAAACTCGCTCAATCGTTTTTGCTCATTGATGTCTGTAAAAGTTCCTACCCATTTTACAATAATTCCGTTGGTTATTACAGGCATTACTCTAAGCAAATGATACCGATATTCTCCCGTAGTAAGTTCTCTGATCCGAAACTCCATTTCCAGTAGCTTTCCCGTGTGGATACATTCATCCCATCGGTCTGTAAGGGATTCATCATCAGCATGTAGACTAGGAAATATATCTTTTGAATCAGAATATTGGTACCATCGCTGATTGACAAATTCAATTTTACCATCAGGTGTTGCGGTAAAAGCAATCTGGGGAAGCGATTCTAATGTAAGGTGTAATCCTGTAAGTGTCGACTGTAATGCTCTTTCGGCTTCTTTTCTCACTTCAACTTCCTGCTGCAAAGCCAGATGGGCATTATTTAAAGCACGGGTTTGTTCATATAACTTACAAAAAGTCCTGACCTTTAACATAAAGATGTCAGGATCTACGGGCTTGGTAATATAGTCTATTGCCCCTGATTCGAAGCCCTTCGTTACAAAGTTTTTCTCTATACTAACAGCAGATAAGAAGATAATAGGAGTATCTTTAGTACGACTAAGTCCTGATATAGCCTCTGCTACCTCAAATCCATCCATCCCAGGCATCTGAACATCCAGAATAATCAACGAATAAGTATTTTTAAGAATCTTTACCAATGCTTCTTCTCCAGACAAAGCTGTATCTACCTCAAAAGAGTTAAGCACCAGAATACTTTTTAATGAAAGAATATTTTCCGGCTTATCATCAACTATCAGGATCATTAATCTATTATGGTTTTTAGGCAAAAAAGTCTCAACTGTCTTACTATTATATTCTGTACGAAGGCAATTCCGCCGTCGCAATATACAAATTTGTGGAACAAAATAACCCTATCCCCTATTTACCTGACAAAATACACCGACAGTAAATTTCACCGAGATATAAACCACATTTACCGACAGCTGACTACATATTGCCTCTTTGTCATTGTTCCCAACACCCCGAAACTATAGATTTGATTAAAAATTACAAAACAATTATCAAACACTATGAAAAATCATTTCTATAATTCACATTCTCAGTCAAGCAAGTTTGTTTTGGGAGCTTTTCTTGTTGCTTTTGGATCTGTTTTTTTCCTGAAACAGTTAGGAACCATATTGCCAGACTGGATTTTCAAATGGCCGATGATTCTGATTATTGTAGGGTTGATTACAGGAGCAAAACATCAATATCGTTATGATCAGGGATGGATTATTATAACCATAATAGGATTTATCTTTCTCACCAAATATATTTTTCCTGACTTACATATAGTTCGGTTTATATGGCCTGTAGCTATTATCACTGCGGGTGTGTGGATTATATTTGGCAAGCAAACTTTCAGAAAAGAAAAAAAGGACAAACCATATTATTATTCTTCCATGGAAGATGAAGAAATGGATAATGCAACTAGTAGTACAGAAGAAAGACTGGATGATGTAGTGGTCTTTGGCTCAATAAAGAAGACTATTCTTTCTAAAAATTTCAGAGGAGGGGAAGCTGTTGCCATCTTTGGAGGTGTTGAACTAAATTTGGTCAATGCAGAAATTCCTAGTCGGATGGAACTTGAAATTACACAAATATTTGGTGGTACAAAACTGATTATTCCTTCCAATTGGGAAGTTGTATCAGAAGTAGTAACCATCTTCGGTGGTATGGAAGACAAAAGAAGCCGACTTAATGGATCTTTTGATAAAACGCTGGTATTGCAGGGAACTTCGATTTTTGGGGGCATAGAAATTCACACCTATGCCTGATTACTTCTTCCTATATACTACTACAACTATCCACCATTCATTTATTTGACTATCGTCTTATGAACTGGTATAAAGCAACTATTGTATTTCGTATTATTGGTCAGGATGCTCAGGCTTCGTTGGCAAAAAAACTGTGTATTATACCTGCCTTTGATCAGCATGAAGCTCACCAGAAAGCTAATTCGATTGGTTATACCCAGCAGGATTGCTTTCTGGATCTGAAGCAAAAGTGGGTACAATGGCAATTTAGCCATGTTGCAGACCTAACCTTAGTAGGAAAGCTCGCAACATCATGGCAATGGTCTTCATATGTTACAACAAAAAATCAAGTAAATGATTATTATTCATCACATTCCTGTCAGGTTATTAGCCAGTCAAATCAATATTTTTTCTGGTATCGGACCTATATTAAATGTATCCTGGCTGTCTCAGGTATCTTCCGTTATCTTAGCCAATCTCTAAATAGAAAAATTGTACGCTATCTGGTTTGAGTACTTTATAGAAAAAACAACGGAAATATAAGCTCTTCAGGAAATGATCCGGATTATTACCAAATTTATATGCAACTAGTCCCTTTGTCAGACCGTCGTATTACTGTTTTATTTCTTATAAGTTGGATTTTACTGGCCTTTATACAGGTTTATTCTATCCTGAATGCAGGTTTTACCTGGAAGGATGCACTGACAGATGCTGTTACAACAAACATACTACTTTTTATAACCTGCCTGATTGTAAGTAATAGCCTGCGCTATTATCGTCCGGCCACAAGAACCACCGTTTATCTGTTAAGCATATGTTTGATTTATACCAGTATTGCATTACTAATAAACCATCATCTGCTTGTTTATTTACTGGATAATCATTCAGACTATCTGACTTTCGTTTCTCAAACATTTCCTCTTCGTTCAGGAGTCGCATTTCTTATTATTTGCTGGATGACATTTGTAAATGTATTGTGGCAATCACTACAAGAGCGAATGGAAGAAGACAAACGCAAAGCAGATACAGAAACACTAGCTCGGGAAGCAGAATTATACAAATTGCGCCAGCAACTGCAGCCCCATTTTCTGTTTAACAGCCTGAATTCGATTAGTGCACTGATAGGTAGTCGGCCGGGAGAAGCCCGCCAGATGATTTATCAGCTTTCAGACTTTTTGAGAGGTACATTAAAAAAAGAAGAGAATCAATGGGTTAGTTTAACGGAAGAACTACAATATCTGCAATTGTATCTTTCTATTGAGAAAGTACGGTTTGGACATCGGCTCAATACAGAAATAGAGTGTACACCTGAATGTTCAACATTACAACTACCCCCTCTCTTATTACAACCTATTGTGGAAAATGCGATAAAATTCGGATTATATGATGTTATTGGAACTGTAACTATTACAATAAAAGCCAACGTAGTAAATACTATTCTGGAAATTGAGGTTTCAAATCCGTTTGATCCGGAAACAACTCCTCCCAGGTCAGGTACAGGGTTTGGCCTGAGCAGCATAAAACGTCGATTGTATCTGTTATTTGCCCGAAACGATCTTCTACAAACACATATTACACAAAATATATTTACAACCCTTATTCGTATTCCGCAACCATGAAACGTGCCATTATTATAGATGATGAACCTTTAGCCCGCATGATCATTCTGGAATATCTACAGGACTATCCACAGATTGAAGTTATTCAGGAATGCAATGATGGATTTGAAGGTATAAAAGCAATTCAGCAACATCGTCCTGATTTACTGTTTCTGGATATACAAATGCCTAAAATCAACGGATTTGAGATGCTGGAACTAATCGATCAACCACTCGCTATTATTTTCACAACAGCATTTGATTCCTATGCCATTAAAGCTTTCGATGCCCATGCTATAGATTACCTGCTAAAACCATTCTCCAAAGAACGTTTTGATAAAGCATTACAAAAATGGATCGAGCAGCCTGCTACTTCGGAAAAAATACAAGGTACATCAGCATTACTCGAAACAGCCTCTCAGCTTCCTAATCAACAGGATCGCCTGGTTGTAAAAACGGGTAATAACATTCGTATTATACCTACGCATGAAGTCCTATATCTGGAAGCAGATGATGACTATGTAAAGATTCATACTCATGCAGGAGTTTTTCTAAAGAGCCAAACAATGCAACACTTTGAAAATGTGCTGGATAACCAACAATTTGTGCGTATACATCGCTCATACATTGTGCAGGTACAGCAGATTACCCGCATTGATCCTTATCAAAAGGACACATATACAGCAATACTTAAATCCGGGGCTAAAATTCCTGTGAGTCGTACTGGCTATGGGAAACTAAAAATGGTACTGGGGATATGAGATTATTCTACCAAACAGATAGTGTCTTTACAAAATCTATATAATGACGAAAGCCCGGCACTCCCACCGGGCTTTGGAGCTTGATGCTCAAGAAAGCTACCTTTCGGCTGCTTTTATATTTTAGTGATGCAAAGTAACTATACACGCAGAAGAGTAGCAACAAGAAAAAAAGCATTTCCTAACTTATGTAATATTCTTTTCGGATCATCGAATAAAACACAGTCCAATACTTACTAATACCTTGTGAGTGAGTAACTTTTTTTAGTCTAAAAAAAACATTTTCCAAGATTACTTTTTGGCAATAATTCATACTAACTTATGACTATTTACTACAAAACTATCATGAAAACAACTTCTCATTTGTATGTTCAGGCATCCGTCCGCATTGGTATTGCTCTTTTAGTTAGTGCATTGTGTTATTTTTTAAAATAACACAATGATTTAGTAAAGACTTTTATCTTCTATTGAATAGAAATATTTCTTATCCCAGATTTCTATTCCGCTTACCTGCAAATTACAATCCTTCTACTGAATCGCTTTTTCTTTTTTAATCAAACTCCCTTTGGGCAAAGGCAGATTCTTTGTACTTTTCATGCATTACCGCTTAGTACTGCTTCATTTTTCGGTCAGCATATTTATTTTTTATACCATGCTATCAACTTTTTGATGCATATTTGTTCACTTAATTCTACATATTGTGCTTCTTGATATACTATTAACATTATTTTTAGTCCTGTTAAATGGCTTTTTTGTTGCTGCTGAATTTGCCATTGTAAAAGTCAGATCATCCCGCATTGAGGTACTGGCCGAATCAGGTAGTAAGACAGCCTTAATGGCAAAGAAGATAATAAGCCAGATGGACTCGTATCTCTCAGCTACTCAACTAGGAATTACCATAGCTAGTCTGGCACTCGGTTGGGTAGGAGAAAGTGTGGTAGCAGAAATGGTATTAGCAGGTTTTGATTTACTTCAGATTCAGGTTAATCCAACTATGGCTCATAGTATTGCAGTGCCAACCTCTTTTACACTTATTACCATTCTACATATAGTATTTGGAGAGCTAGCACCAAAATCTATGGCTATTCAACGGTCTGAAGCCACTACTCTGGCAGTTGCCTATCCTTTGTATGGCTTTTTTCTGGTAGGACGTCCCATCATCTGGTTACTAAATGGCTTCGCCAATTTTATCATACGCCTATTTGGTATTGAACCTGCTGCAGAGCAAGAAGTACATAGCCCGGAAGAACTATTGTATCTTGTTGAACAGGGAACAGAAACAGGACTGGTTGAAAAAACAAACTATGAAATCATCCGTAATGCATTCGACTTCTCAGATCGTACAGCACGCCAGATTATGGTGCCCCGTACTCAGATAAGTGCTTTAAATATTGATGCAGATGCCGAAGAAATTGAAAAGATCATTGATGAAGGTTACTCCCGAATTCCTGTATATGAAGAAACAATTGATAACATTATTGGAGTACTCAATATTAAAGATCTCTTGATAGCAATGCGCAAAGATCCGCATGTAAGCATCCGCAGCCTGCTACGACCCGCTATTTTTGTCCCTGAATCCAAGAAGGTTGGTGATCTGCTTGGTGACCTTCAGCGTCAACATGTTCATCTGGTTGTAGTGTTGAATGAATATGGTGGTACCAATGGTATTATATCTATGGAAGATATTGTAGAAGAATTGGTTGGAGATATTCAGGATGAATACGATATAGAAACACCTATAGTTGAGAACAAAGGGGACAATGTGTATATAGTAGCAGGTAATACCTCTGTCAGTGATGTGAATGAATTTATACCAGAAGCCCTTCCAGAAAGCAAAGAATATGAAAGTATCGGTGGATTAATTATTTCACAACTAGAACGATTACCAGCACAGGAAGAAACTCTTACCATAGAAAATTATAAAATTACTGTTGTACAGATGAAGCAAAATCAAATTGTTCAGGTACAGTTGGAATGGATTGAAGAAGGTCATGAAAATGATACAACTGAATAAATAGTATTACAACCTATACTATGAAATAGTTGTTTCTTACCTGACAAGAGACAACTATTTTATTCCAGCTAAAGAATTATATACCTACAATTCCGTCATTCGTCTCAATATTTCTCCATTCTACCTCATTTTTGATCTTTTCGTAAATAAAGCTCAAAGTTGATTGTCTTATCTCCAAAATCGGTAGTTGAAGACAATTCAATTTTAGACTTATGGAACGTAAAGAATTTTTAAAAAACTCTCTTGCAATGGCAGGTCTCTTCACAATGTTTTCTCAATGCAAGAAAGAAGATGAAGTAACTCCCACTGATTCTACTGAGGGTACTACCTGTACTGTTACTGATAGTGAAACAGAAGGGCCTTTCCCTACCAAATCGCCATCCAGTTATGTACGTAAGGACATAACTGACGGCAAAACAGGTTTGCCACTTACTGTAAACATTTATATCAAAAATGTTAATAATAGCTGTGCTACACTTGAAAATGCAATAGTTGATATCTGGCATTGTGATACGGCTGGCAACTATTCCGAATATGGTGGAACAAGCATGCAAAGTACCAATTATACATCTGTTCACTTTCTGAGAGGACGTCAAACAACAGATACCACTGGATTAGCAGCTTTTACCAGCATCTATCCTGGTTGGTACAGTGGCAGGGCGCCTCATATTCATGTACATATCTATAACAGCAGTGGAACTTCATTGCTTGTAACACAAATTGCCTTTCCGGAAGACATTTCATCTGCAGTATATAAAACAACTTATTATACAGCTCATGGACAAGCAGATACATCCAATGCTTCAGATAATATCTTTAGTGATAGCCTGGATAACGAACTTGCCACTTTAAGTGGAGATACGACGAATGGGTACACTCTTACCCATACGATCTATGTAAAAGCTTAAATAGTTACTGTAATCCTTAAATAGTTACTGTACTGTTTAATTGAGTGTGGTGTTACAAAAAAATGCTCATAGTTTTATGAGCATTTTTTTTATCCTTTAATCTGAGGATTGTTAAATGTATCCGATAGACAGAATTGCAATAGCTTTTACAATAACTGATGTTTCATGGCAAAACTTATCAGAGCAGCTGTATTGGTTACTTCAAATTTGGTAAGCAGGTTTTTTCGGTGACTAATTACTGTTAATATACTGATAAACAGCTTGTCTGCAATCTCCTGGTTGGTTAGCCCCTGTGCTACCAATGCCAAAATTTCTTTTTCCCGCCGTGTCAGCTTAGGAATCTTGTTTGCCGTATCGCCAGAACGTTGTAGCAATGTTTCTGTCACTTCTGAACTGAAGTATTTTTTATTGGCTTTGACAGCATGGATAGCTTCTACCAATTCCTCTCGTGTAGCATTTTTGAGCACATATCCGGATGCTCCGCTCTGCATCATTTCGCTTATATAATCATATTGATTGAACGTAGTTAGAGCAATAACTTTGACATCAGGAAACTCATTTCTGATTTTTCCACATACTTCTACCCCATTGATATCTGGCAGATTGATATCAAGTAAAACAACCTCAACTTGATTATTTTTCAGAAAGGTTATGCCTTCAAACGCATTGATTGCAGCACCAACCACATCTACTGTGTCTGTATTGTTGAGTGAACTTTTCAGTCCTTCAATAATCATTGGATGATCATCAATCAGAAAGACTTTGATTTTTTCCATGAGTTGTAGTGAGTTGAATGAACTTCTCTGATTTAAGGAGGTGAATGTACATCAAAATTATGATTTCAATGTAAAATCAATATTCACAGAAGTACCGGTTCCCGGAGAAGACTGAATTTCCAGATTTCCATTCAGATATTCTACCCGTGAACGGATATTGGACAATCCAATTCCCTGATAAGATCCGGAGGTATCAAAGCCTTTGCCATTATCTTCTACAGTCAGATTCAGATTGTTTTCTGCTCGCGCAATTTGTACCAATACTTCTGTTGCACCAGCATGTTTTATAATATTGTTTAATAACTCCTGTACAATCCGATATACAATGATTTCAGTACTGGAATCGAGTCGATCTTCCAAGCCTATAGTCTGTAAGTCAATTGATAAATGTGCGGATCTGCCTAAATCATTGCAGAATCCCTGTAAGGCACGTACCAATCCAAAACGTACCAACGCTTCTGGCATCATGCTGTGTGCCACGCGTCGCAGTTCTCGAATTGTATCGTCCAGCTGATCAACAGCTCTGGAGAAGCTGGATGCATTCTGTTCCGAAAGAATCATGTCTCCTTTCATATCACTGAGAGATAGTTTAATACTAGATAACATTCCCCCCAATCCATCATGCAGATCTTTGGCCAGACGGCTACGTTCTGCCTCCTGACCTTGAAGCATCGAGTTTACAGCCAGCAATTGCTGTGCTTGCTCTAATTCCCGAATACGTTGTTCCTGCAGTTTTTCAGTTTGTTGAGATATTATTTTTTGAGTACGGGTATTTCTATAAAATAAAAATCCTAAGACAAGCAGTATACTAATAGCACCGATGAATACATAGTTTAGAATATTCTTTTGGCGAATACTTAAAATCTGAATTTCCTTCTCTTTCTGCAATTGTTTGATTCGGTTTTCTTTCTTTGTTGCTTCATATTTTGCCTCCAGCTCCTGGATATTCTTTCGCATCTTTTCATTCAGAACTACTTCATCCAAAGAATCGGCTTCTGCTGAAAGATCTTCATAGGCTTTCACATTACCTAAGGCTAATTCAATATCAGCAAGTAACCATGCTTTCTTCATCCAGATGTCTCTCATATTATTATTCCGACTCAACTCCAGCGACTTTACAGCATATTGCTTTGCCTTTTGGTATTCCTTGGCATGAAGATAGGCAGAGGCTAATCCACCTAATGCAAGAGATTGTCCTTCAACATCTCCCATTTCCTTAGCCAGCTTCAACATTTCTTCAGCAACAGGAATAATTTTGGTGTATTGTCTTTGTTTTAAGTGCATATCGCCCATTATTGAAAGCGAAACCAATTGCAGATATAAATTTTTCTGTTCTTTCCCAATAGCATATCCTTCTTCCAACGCTTTTAACGCTTCATCAAATTTTCGCTGCTTATTTAATACTGTACTTTTATTAATCTGTACAGAAGCGATACCAAGCTTATTATTCTGCTTTCTGGCAAGGACAATAGCTTTATCTGCATACAAGAGTGCATTTTCATATTGATGGAGATTATCGCCATATAATGCACATAGATTGGCATACATCACATATAAACCTGTATCAAATTTCAGATCTTCGAAAATAGAACTAGCTTTTAGATAATAATCCAAGCTTTTATCTATTTCATCCTGATATTGATAGTTAGCGGCAAGGTTTGCATAAGCCTTGGCTGTTTCCAGTTTCAGATTGTTTTTTTGTGCAATAGCAACTGCCTTCTGATTAAGTCTCAGCGATTCAGTGTATTTCCCCTGCCTGTTCAGTACATTAGTATAGTTAGCCAGATATTTCAGTGTTCCTTTTACAAACTTTATCTTCTCACTTAATTCACCTGCTTTTCGAAAAAAATGGATTGCAGAATCTACTTTACTATCTTCATACTGTTGCCCCAATGCTATATATAGCAATACCTTATTTGTATCTTCACGGGCCACCAGCAGTTGCTTCCTCAAACTGTCAGCCGGTTGATTAACCACCTGTCCTGCAAGTACTGAAAATGCTCCTATAATTAGACCTATACAAACAATGATTCGCATCATGATTACTTAATTTTTCTACAAGTTTGATAATACTTTTGAATCGTACAATGCTGGAAATGAAAATACTATAATATAAGGATACCATTTCTCCTCATAAATGAGGAGAAATGGTAAGACCAGAAGCACTTTGAAGATCCATTATCTGTAGTGCTACTACAAATTGGACTTGCAGAAAACCTCAGTGCTTACATTTTCATCTAGTGAAGCTAATTGAAGAATATATCTGATTTTCAAAAATAAAAGTGTAGGACTTACATCTGTTTATCTTTCATACGATGATAATAGTTTTTGGCTTTAATCTGACTGCCACACACCTGCATATCACACCACCGTCGACTACTATTTTTACTTGTATCCAGAAACAACCATCCACATGAACCACAACGCTTAACACGTGATAGTTTGTCAGAGAGTAGAGTATCTGCAACTGAAAGTACAATGGCCCATACTATTTTTTCACTCTCCTTATTTTGGGTGACCAAAATCTGTTGAAAACCTGTTTCCGTATATTCCAGCTGTAAATGAGTACGAGCCTCTGTCAAAAAATGATTAAACTTTTCCAGAACAGACTCAGAAACCTTTCGTTCAGTTATATATTGGCTAAACAGTTCGTAAATAAGATCTCGTAATACAACAGCTTTATCATACATAGCTTGTCTTCCCTGTTTCCTTTCCAGAATTATACGTTGCTCTTCTTCTGAAATAATAGTGTGGCGCTTTGCAAAACGAACCAGATCATCAAACCCATGCAGAAACTCACCCTTCCGTTCAGGTGTCCAAGTGTATACTGTATTTACAAAATCCAGACACAGTATTCCTCCATGTAGAGCAATTGTTTCAATTGTTTTTTCCATATTCTTGCATTACCAGTAAAAACAATTTTGATGGCAATAATCCGCAACCTATTTTTACCATCAAAACACTATTAAACGGTAAATATAAACTCTTTAATTCAAATACTATATAATAGTACAATTTATTCAGCAGTATGAAGGCTTACTTACATGTTTTGCACTCATGATGTCAGAAAAGAAGATCTTGGTAATTACCAACTTCTAGCATTTGCCTTTAAAGCACTTTTGTATTGATAATGCTTAGCTGACAAAACCAAGCATAAACACTCTACCTGGAATCTTCTCCTCATAAATGAGGAGAAAAAAATCATAATCCGTCAGGATGGTGTAGTATCTAGTTTATGCTGAATTTTGTAGAGTCAAGTTGATTACAAACTCCTGCATTACAACAGAATTAATAATTGACAAATACACTACACTACAACTATGAAAATGCTCTTTTCCTGTTTTTCTCAAAGAATTACTCCATTAATCCTGCTGACTACAGCAGGTATTGTAATGGGTAGTTGCCGAAAAAACACAATGCTTTTGAATGCAGAGTCGCCAAAATCAGCGATCAATATAACTACAATAACTGCCTCTATACAGGACAAGAATGGATTACAAGTTTCCGAAGTTGGTATTCCTGTTATGCTATACAAGGCCTCTCTCTCAATTCCGTTCATTACAAATAATCCTGAAACAGAAGGAATTCTGGTTGTTCCTGAATTAAATTTTCTTTCAGAAAAAACGCATCAAACAGTAACCTCTCAGGATAGTTCCTGTGCTGTGCGGGCATCATTCAAAACCAAAGCTGGAGATCCTATTCAGGGAGTAGTATTTAAACTAATGAAAGGCACTTACATACAGACAACATTTGCGCCAAACTCTACAGTAGCAATGACAGTACAAACTGAATCTGGTATGAAAGTAACCAAATTTTTTACGACCAAAGACTCTAATACTACCATTAGTCTTGGTGTATTCGATTTGACAGGAGCTCAATCTATCGTATCAGGCGTAGTGAGTATGCAAAGCATTCCTCTAGAAAATGCTATTGTAAAACTGAATTGGCCGGATGGATCTAGACAAATAGAAACTAATACGCTGGGCGTTTATGAAGCATCTGTGCCGACAAATCAAACTATTACACTGACAATTGCTTATGATGGTTTTACAAAAACACATCAGTTAGAAACAGGAGTCTCTGATTTTCATTCAATGGGAGTAACAGATATACTCCCTGCATCTGAAGAAAGCCGCAGTCTTATCATTACCAGTCAGGGGGTGATATTCCTGCAAAATAGTTTCGTTGCTTATGTGCAACTTTAAAAAAGATCTTTCCTTACTAAACAAAAAAGCATCTGAGACAGATGCTTTTTTGGCTTTTACTATACACTGTAACCAGTATTGCAATTCAGGCAATTTCTTTAACTTTTAATAAATGTTGAAGCAACAGGAAGTACTTGCTCTTTTGTTAATGGTTCATCAAACGCCTGACTTATAGCAGCTGCTGAATATCCCAATGTTGTTAGATTTACTCCACCTTGTGTAGTATTATCCTCTCCTGTATAGATTGCATCTACTGTGCCTCCACTATCTTTGCCGTTTATCCAGCCTTTCTGTGCACGAAGCTTGCGTACCATTGCAGCATGGCGGGCTTCTACTGAATGAATCTGTAAGGCGGCAGTTAACACATCATTATTGGAAATAAGGTTGCCAGCCTGTCCTTTATAAGCACGTACCCCTGTATCTTCAAAAGCTTGTGATAAAGCCAGAAAAGTCTGATAATTTGAGAATACATCAGAATAGGTACCATTGGCTGTAAAATCAAATGTTGGTTTAGGAGCAGGAGTACCTTGTAAGCTTTGAATTGCAGTTTTCAGAAAAGTAACGTGAGCAGCTTCATGTTCTCCAATCTGCTGGAAAATCGCTTTCCGATCTGCCGGAATTAGTCCGCTGGCATCAAGCCCCATCGCGTAAAACTCATTTTCCAGATACTCTAGAGTCAACGCATAATTCAAAACCTCAATAATAGCATTATTATTAGAAGTCTGCCCATAGGCTTTCTTAAGCATACCTCCCAACATAAACGGTACAGAAGCAGCAGCTATACGTCCACCCCACTTTCCTACACTTTTAAACATGCCACGTCGGGAATCCAGTCGATCATATACTTCTGCATCGACTTTCTCTATATCTTTAATTATTTTGAATAAATTCATGGTTGTCTGTAAGTTTAGCTTTGAGGAAGATTACTTGCATTGATTGTATTCTTGATGTATGTCTTGGCAGCCATTAGTACATCAGCGGGTGCTTTGGCAGCGTCCAAACCATTGGATGCAGTTACCACATCATCTCCGGCAAAGTCTGCAGAATTAGGACTCAATAGATCCCGGATTGCAGCAGCATGACGTGCTTCCACAGAAACTATTTTTCCAGCTATCAACAGATAATCTGCGCTCTGGAGTAGCTTACCAGCTCCATTATAAGCGGAGACACCTAAATCTTCAAATACTTTGGCAGCGCCTAATACAGCTGTACGGGAAGTAAAGTCAATAGAACTAAAGTCTACCTGCAGGCTTCCAATAGCATTAGATCCCAGAGCGGCCTTAAAAAAGTCACGATGCACTAATTCATGATCACGAATTTCTGTCAGAATTTCCTGTTCCGCAGAACTCATACCAGAGTACTTGGAAGTAATTACTTGTGAATAGAATGCAGCTTCCAGTTGCTCTAATGCATAAGCATAGTTTAAGATCCCTGTATCTCCACTGCCCAGGTTTACTCCTTGAATGGTCATATCGTCGTCATCGTCTTTACATCCGGTGAGGACAAGGGCTGTCAATGCTGCAGATGCACCCAGGTACTTTAAAAAAGAACCTCGGCCCATAGGCGTAAGCATACCCTTTGTTTGCATGTGGCTTTCCTGTATTTCAGGAATGATGAGTTTGGACATAGCTTTACTCAGGTTGGTTTGGTTAAAAAATAAAACATCATATATGCCTGATTGTGTGATATTTATCTAATACACAGCTTTCATCATATAGTCTGTTCATACATACGTCTGCCTACAAATAATTGGATTTTATTTTTGTAAACAATTCCCGAAAAAAGATTTCACGCCAACGCTTACACACTGTAAATCAACAACATACAATAATTATTTTTTTCATAAAACCAGAAAACAACTGTAAGAAGCTGTGCAAAAGCAACAAAGGTTGTTATCTCAGGAGAGCCTGATACAACAACCTTTGTCAGAATTATACTACTAAATGAATGCAGATTTACTTCTTTGTATAAATATTACCTGTATTTCTGTATCCCGATTTATTCAGATACCAGTCTTTATACAATGTTCCACCCGATTTAGCCCATGCAGCGTAATTCACATAGGCACTTGTTAATGCTTTCCCTTCTGATGGGTAATCAAATGGTTGAACAAAGCTAATTGCCCAAGGCAAATTACCTGATGTTTTATAGTATTTACCACTGGCAGTGTTGGTATTATCCTGATGTGTTCCAAAATACGTTGGATTTGCGAGCTTTGTATTTGAATATCCAGCCAGGTGTATCTCTCTGCCTCTTGTTGCATTAGCAATCAAAAAGGGATTAAAGGTCATATCTCCCAACTCAGTTGATGTTACAGGTGTTGCAAAATCAACAGTCAGCTTCACTGTATCCGGAGTATTTACACTGGTATTAGAAACAACGTTTTCATATTGTCCTGACCCGGATGAATATAAAGAGAATGCATTATCAAATGCAATCACAACACTCTTGTTCTGATTTGCCTCAACGCCATTTGATGCCAGTGTAACGATATTTTCTGTAAGTCGGGAACCTGATACTGATTTAATTTTTGACTGAGCAATAGGCATTTCAAAACCAAAACCGTTTTTAAAAGTAGCTCCAACTGCTGTAGGTACAATATCTGTTTTAAGTTGGATTACTTTATTCTGGGCATTGGCAATAGTTGTATGATAATACTTAACGACCAAATCATTCATATCATAATCCCCTACAGTAGGCCACATATCTTCAAATGCCAGCGTGCCAGGTACTCCTTTTGCCGGATAATAATTGATAAAGGCTTTGGTAGGATCCTTTGGAAAATCATCATACGTATCATTGATACCGTCTTTATCTGAATCTATAGGTTTATCTACAGGTAGAAAGTCTTTAACATTCAGTCCATCAACCGGATTAGAAGAAATATAAAAAACAGCATCATTAAAATCATTATCACAACCCGATACATCATCTCTACGCCAATCTTCAAATCCGAGAATCGTTATTTTGTATTTTGAGTCATATAGCAACACATTGTGCTTTTGTAGGTTTGTATTGGATTCCGGATTCAGATTTGAATTAGAGAATAGTTTATATGCTCCATTTCCGACGCCACTTCCATTCCAGCCTTGGGCAACTAATACAAAACCGATACTAGTTCCTGGCTCAAAACGGCCAATTTTTACTTTCATACCCGTTTTCAGTCCACCGCCACTTCCTGCATAAGAGACATTGGGATAAATAATTTTGATATTGGTAATATCATTGACAGATGCAGGAGCACTTCCTGTAGGATACGTATAAAATCCAAGGCTATTGGTCCAGCCAGCTCCTTCATGCACGAAAGTAACCCACACATCTGAGGTAGCTAATACATCCATATTGGTTTTTGTGGTAGCATCCACATAATCAGGGTGGTAGGTTGGCACAGGCTTTTGCTCTGGCAATGAAGCATTTATCCAGGACATCAGTTCCGAACTTACTGTATCTGTTTTTGCTTCTTTGTAGTTGGGTACTCCCTGACCGTTCCAGGTTCCCAGGTAAGAATAGGTAATAGCCTGTGTTCTGGCACCTGATGTATAGGCAGTACGTGCGGAACTAGCTTCCATTGTTTCATAGGTTATCGGATCACTTCCACCCAATACAGCATTGACTGTACCTTGTACAGGTAATACTATCTGATTAGGCAATCCTACATAGTTTGTATAAACTACTAATTTTTCGATATAAGATGGCAATGTCATATCAGTAGTCAGACTACCATTTACATCAGTCGCCCCTGTAAACAAAATTTTATCGGGAGCATCTGTTGACGCAACGGAAACACGTACGCTGGAAAGCGCGGTATTCTGGTTATCTTTCAAGATAAGTGCCAGTGAAACATTGGCAGTAGTACTATGATTAAAACTTTCGGGTATTTCTAACTGTATTGGCTCTTGCGAATCTCCTGGCTCTAGTCCCGGGTCTTTTACACAGGCAACAAGAGAGGTAATTAATGCAATGCCAAAGCATGATTTGAAAAAAACGGATTGAATAGGCATACAAATGCTTAATAATTGTTTTGTTTTAGAAGGCTTGAAACATCAGGCATAAGCAGATCTTTTTGCTTTTTCCCAAGCCGCAGGCTGCGACTGACGGACAAAACGCAAAAACCCAAAAAATACTGCAACATTCATCATACTAAAATAGAGCGGAATCAGAAGCAATTTTATTTTCCTGCCACGGCCATCAGCATACCAGCCAATGTATGCCATTGCATAGAACAGAATTTGTGAAATTGTGAACAAAGTATAGATACCACCTAACTGAAAAGATAAATAAGCACTTACAGGCAACAAGATTGCCAGCATCAATGGTGTCAGACTCCAGCGTAGTACCCGGTGTGAGACATAAAGAAATGTTATTACCGGATGCTTAAATATATTCAGCAGGCTTGTAAGTCGTGACATAGATTGCCAGCCTCCTGCACAAATGCGAATTTTGCGTTTCATCTCATCTTTCAATGACTCAGAAGGTAATTCGGAAGCAAATGCTTTAGGCTCATACACTACCTTATATCCTTTCTCTACAATTCTTAGGGATTGGACAAAATCGTCCAGAATGCTATCCTCCTCCAGAGGAGCAAATAGCTCTTTCCGAAACGACACCAATTCACCGGCTGCTCCCATGAGGCTATAAATATCTGAGTCACAACGTTTCAGAAAAGATTCATATTTCCAATAAAGACCTTCTCCATTTCCTGCTGCAGATTGATCCTGTTGTACTTTCTTTTCTCCAGACACTGCTCCTACCTTAGGATCATGGTAATGTTTGATAATTTCCCGTACAGCTTCTTTGTTAAGCCGTGTATTACTATCTGTGAAAATCACCAGAGGATGTTTCACAAAATGCATTACCCGATTCTCTGCAGCTGCTTTACCTTTACGGGCTGCTTCGTGTACATGCAGTACCCGAGGATATTTTTCCAGTATAGAGGCCGAATGGTCATTCGATCCATCTGTAATCACAATCAGTTGGAGCTTCTCAGCCGGATAATCAAGCTCCAGGCAATTTTCTACCTTTTGAGCAAGAATATCTGCTTCATTGTATGCAGGTATAACCAGCGTAACTTCAGGCTCATATGATTGGTCAAAATTCTTCTGTGTCCATAATTTGGTAACCTTTGCCCAAATACCAACCAGCAGGGCATAGCCTATAAAGGTATAGAATACTATACTTACACAGATCCAGAACAGGATTTCAATAACTTGCATATATATTTGAGTGAGAGGTAGAGATTCGACCAGTTATCTTTTCATAAGTGGCCAGTGTAGAAATTGCCGTATCTTTCCATGAAAATGAAGTGGCCCGGCTCTTACCAGCTTTTCGGAATCGTTCTGCCAGAGCCGTATTACATAGCATCTGTTTCATACCTACTGCCATCTCTCCTGCATCTGCGGGATTAATCAATAAGGTAGCGCCTCCACTAATTTCAGGCATAGAGGTTGTTTGTGAAGTTATGACAGGAGTACCACAAGCCATGGCTTCAATAATAGGAATACCAAATCCTTCACTAAAAGAAGGAAACAGAAAACAATCTGAAAGATGATACAGAGCAGCCAGTTCCTCTGATGTTAAATAGGAAACCAGATGTATATATTTTCGAATATCCTGTATGCCCTCTTCTGTCAATTTCTGCATCAGATAAGTTTCATCTATGCCTTTGATGACTAGTGAAGCCAGGTTAGGATTTTGTTGCTGAAAAATATGGAAAGCCTTTAATACGCCTGTAAGGTTTTTTCTAGGCTCCGTATTACCCAGAAAAAAGAAAAAATGTTCTGGCAAATGGTATTTATGCCGAATCTGTGCCAGGTAACTTTCGTCCAATTCTTCAAAGAAATGTGGAGATACTCCATTATAGGTCACCTGAATTTTTTGTTCAGAAACATTCAGCACCCGTGCAATCTCATGTTTCTGAAAGTTAGATACAGTAAGCAACGCGTCTGCTTTTCTGGCAACAGAAGGAACAACCCACTTTCTATACATATTTCCAAAATGCTGATAGGAATTACCTTTCTTTCCCTTAACCTGCGGGTCTTTTTGCATGAAAATCACATCATGCAATGTCAGTAACAATTTGGTTTTTAATCTCAGAGGGGCTGTATTAGCCGTACAATGCAATAGATCCAAAGAATACTTTTTTGCCAAGTCTGGTAAAGTCCATTGTTCCCAAAGAGGATAGGATAAGGTCTTCTGGGTTATGATATGAAAGTTCTTAGTCTCATCTATGCACTGTTCATCTTCACCCGGTTGAGCAAAAATGTAATACTGGTTTATGGTATCTATTTCCTGTAAAGCTTTTATCAACTCCAGTGCATAGATATCCATACCATGTTTTCGGGCACGAAAAAGCCGTTGGGCCTCGATACCAATCCGTAAAGGTGTATTCATAATCAGGCCTTTGTATACCCAAAGAAATATTTATTAACGAAAGGCAAAGACGAAGTCAGATAGACTGTCAGATAAGTGGCAATTACTGTAATTAAAAAGAGAGCGACTGTAAGAGGTCCTTTGATGGTCAGAAATGAGCTAGCAAGCAGAATTACTGAGTAATGATATAGATAAATAGCCAGTGACTGCTTGTTACAAAAGAGAATGAATGAATTTTTAGTTAGTGTCTGTTCCGAAGCATATACTATTGCCCAATAGATCAGACCTATATTTAATACCCAATAAGGCAGAAAGGAAACCAGTCGGTCAACAGGAAAATAAACAGAAACTATCAATAAACTTAAAGATACACCAGCAGCAAGCAATACATAGTGCATTTTAACCTTTGGAAATACATCTGGATACGCCCTTAGTACATATCCTAGATAAAAGAATCCAAAATAGCCATAGATACGTTTATCTCCCAGATAATACAACCACGGATAGATCATATTATCAGGATGTTCTCTATACAGGATATACCACCCCAGACAAAGAAGCATACTTGCACCCAAAACAACCTTATAAGAAATGTTCCAGTATTCCAATAACTTTACAGACAATACCATACCCAATAAGGCAGGTACAAACCATAAATGATAGTATGGATACAAAATCTCATGTTGTGAGTCAACCGGAATACTCAATAACCTGCGCCACAGATAATAAATACATACTGCCAGTATCCAGGGTATAATCATCCGATACAGATACTTGTGCAAAATCTGGAATGTACTTGTATTTCTGATATAGTCTCGTTTAATAAGAAATCCTCCGATACCCAGAAAAAGAGGCATATGAAATGAATACAGAATAAATACGGGCGTACCTGGAGAAAGGCAATGTGAAAGCACTACCAGAATAATAAGTACTCCACGAATAGCATCCAGACCAGGATAATAGGTCTGTGTTTTAAGGCTCATAGACAGGTTCTTTTTGTTCTAATGATGATGGCAATGCATCATACATTGCCTGGGCAGATGCTTCCCATGTATGCCCTTTCGCAAAGGAAGTTCTGGCTAATGCCTGTGCATGATTGTCTTCGGCCAGTGCTTTTTCAAGTAAAACAATATATTCACCTGAACTTTTTGCCAGGTATACATAGTCTGCAAACATCTCCATAGCACGTGTACTGGTGGCAACAACAGGTTTACCCATTCCCAGATACTCGTCTATCTTACGGGGATAATTGCCTATAGTAAGTTCATTTACCAGTTGCGGATTGATACAAACATCCAGATGTTGTAAATAAGCAGGCAACTGAGATGGTGGCTTAGTTCCTGTGAAGTAGACATTTTTCTTCTGATGAAGCCTGGAATCTTTAAAAACCTGGTCTTCCGGCCCTACCAACACAAAACTCCAGTCAGGTCGGGCATCAGCAAGACTTTCAAGCAAGGCTATATCCAGCCGGGCAGCAGTAAGAAATCCAGTATATCCAATAATAGGTCTTGGCAAGTTGGTTAATTCAATAGGAACGGAATGTTTAACAGCAGGATCAAATGCGTCCAGTTCACATCCCTGACCTATATCATAACTTTGGGGATTACTTTTACGCGCATAGTCTGCCAGATAAGCAGAGTTAGCTACTACCAGATCTGCTTTTTGCATCAGTTCTGCTTCGGTCCAGGTACCATGTTTTTTAAAATAATCCTGTGTAATCAGATAATCCCGTACATAGTAAATATATTTCTCAGGATGTATCAGTTCTTTCTGATTCAACCCTAAAAACATTTGGCTATCGTTAAATAAAGTAAATCCGGAAAATTCTAACTGACAGATAGCTTTCCAAACGGATTTTGCCAGTAATCTGTTATTGTATCCATTCAACCGACGAAACAACGACTTTGAAGTCAACCAATTGATTGATAAACAAATACAATCAGGTGTATAGACCCATATATTTGTATCTACCTGCTGTAAAGATGGTGCTACATTCCAGACAGATTTTAATCTCTGACGCACTTTAGGATCTTTTCTTCCCTTCAACACAGTCTTGATATCCAGAGGAGGATTCACATACAATACCCTGTTTTTCCTGGCAAACTCCATAGCAAGATTTCGGGCATTACTCCCTATCTCCAGATCCCAGCTTTGCTGGACCAGCATAACAATATCTTTATTTTCCATATCGTCCCTTTTTTACGGGCTGAGCAGCTAGTTTCTCTTTCACTTTCTTCCCATTCAAAAATCCAAATACAAGTGCCAGAATAGCAGGTATAGCAATAATATCCCAAGGCATAGTTGTTACAGTTTAGCGTTAGATGTTGATGTATGAGGAGTATGAATAAATGTATTACCAGCTTTCCGGCTGCGAATCAAAGCGATACTCATAGCTTTCAGAGCAACTGGCAGATTGATTAAGGCACGCCAGAGTTGTTTATTATAGAATCTTTTAGGGAGTGCAATCAGTAAAGCACTTCCTGTAAGAATAAGTAGTGAAAACCAGAATAGAAATGAAGGCCCCCAGGGTAAGAATATACTTAGAAAAGTAATTCCTGTTAAAACACCCATAAGCAATACCCGAGGTAGCAACAGGGACTGTACTATCTTATCAAAGAAGGCAACATTTCCCTTAAACAAAAGTTGATACAAACCAGCTGATAAGTGTCCTCCAACGAAATCAATCTGGGTGGCAATCCAGCGTGTGCGTTGTTTAGTAAAGACCTGGGCACTTGATACTTTCTCATCATACACCCATCCTGTTTCCAGATAGTGAATGGTCACCTTGTCACGTAGCACTCTTATATCAAGCTCTTTATCTTCACCAGCAGTTTCACCAATATCAGCAAGCAGCTTCTTAAGATAGGTAAACTCAAAAGCCATTCCTGAACCAATCAGAGCAGAGGATAATCCTACAGCACGGTGCCCCTTACGAAATATGTGATTATTGACCTCTTCATTACAGGCATCCAGTAAGGCAAAAGATGTATCCACATTTTTGGCAGTCCGATGTCCCTGAACCACCCGATATCCATTGTCAAATGTAATGTCCACTTGATTCAGAAATCCATCACCCATAATATTGTCCGCATCCAGAATCACAGCAATGGGATAAATATGCTCAGGTAACAGGTTCATAGCATATCGGAGGGCTTTTCCTTTAGTACTTTTCTCGAAATGCACCTCTATCACTTCCGCACCCAGACTACGCAATGTCTGAAGAGTAAATGCTTGCAACTGATCAGCAATGATAACAACCCGAAAGTCGCCTGCATAGTTATGTTTTAATGCTTTACGGGCCGTCTCAAGAATAACAGCATCTTCTTTATAGGCAGGTATCAATACACAAATAGGCCTGTTTTTATAAATGGGCTTGTTGGCTTTTATGACTTCCTTATAAAAATGTCCAGCGACAGCGAAAAACAGTAGATATACAGTATGAAATGCCAGATAGCCAGCTGTAACATACAATGTTACCTGAATCACAGTTTCCAGTATACTCATGGTTTTATTTTTTTTATAGGTTTTGCAGGTACTCCTGCTACTACTGTATAAGGCTCTACATCCTTGCTGACCACAGCACCTGCCGCAATCACCGATCCACGCCCGATGGTTACACCTTTTAGAATGATGGCTCTGGTTGCAATCCAGACATCGTCTTCAATGATAATGGGGGCTTTCTTACCAGATGAGAAATGATTGGAGGGATCATGAAAATCATCATCCATGATAATGGTATAGGGAGCCATACGGACATTCTTGCCAATCTCAATCCGTTCACTGGCAGAGATATGTACGCCGTTTACTCTTGAATTATCACCAATAGATAAAGTTGCTCCTTTTCCAACAAATATTTTTGCCTGTTGGATAACAGACCAGATACGTACCTGATTACCAATAATAACCTGTCCTTCATTTTTGAACATAGGTTTTCCTTTTACAGACACCATTTTTCCAATCTGGCATCCCCGCAGATAATAGCGGGCTGCTAACATCTTTCCTATACCAGCAAACAAATCCAACCCCATATGCAACATCAGTTGCAAGCCAGACTGATCCGGATGTTGTTCCCGAATCAAAGCAGCACGCTGGCTAAGTACTGTTTTTACATTTGCTATTGCATACATACAAAGTGCAGGTTTACTATCACAGGCAAATCATTGCATTTTACTACTTTCACTTTCTATCAGACTCTTGTGGATTGTGGGAAGAAAAATATCTATCGTGTGATAAATATATTCTGATGAATATTTTGTCGGCTCAGATGCCACTTTACCCCACGCCATAAGGCATCCAGATGCTTCCATTGTCGTTGCAAACCAAACATTAGGGAATTTTTAGGAATGGCTACCAAAAGAAAAAATAGGATACTTACCCATTGCTGCCATCCTTTCAGATTTCTTCGCATAAATAGTAGGCGGTTTCTGTTGAGGTAATACGTTTTTAATACCGACCCCTTCCCCACTGACATGGATTCTTTGTGATAAATCGTTGAAGTGCCCACATAATGACAGGAATAACCTGCCCGTTTGATCATCTCGCACCAATCGTGCTCTTCATAATAGAGAAAATATTGCTCTGGCATCAATCCGGCTTTATGAATTACTTCCATAGGAACCATCATTGCTGCACCATTAGCCAGATCTGTTAAACGAAGATCATTGTATTGCCCCTGATCTTTCTCTTTACTACCAATAGCACTCCCCCTCCCTGTCCAGTGATTGATTCCAGTGCAACCGGCATATTGAATAATGCCTTCCGTACCATAATAAATAATTTTAGGAGAGGCTACACCTGCTTTGGGGTTATGTTCAAATAATTCAACCAAAGGTTCCAGAAATCCGGCATCTACTTCTGTATCGTTATTGAGAAATAATACATATTTGCCTTTAGCTTGTCTTACAGCCAGGTTATTACCTCCTGCAAATCCAAGGTTTTCGTCAGACTTAATAAGATGTACTTCCGGAAATCGTTTTTTAATAACAGAGGAATCTTCTAACGGAGAATCATTATCTACAATAAATACTTCTATGTTTGGATAAGTCAGATTCCGTAAGGAAGTGAGCATTGCACAGGTAATCTCAACCTGATTATAGATAACACTCACAATAGAAACTAACGGTCTTTCCATACTAACCTTTTAATTAGACACTGTTTGAATACTATTTACATTCAGGGAAATCCCTTACTTTTTGTCTATGTAATTATGGTTTGACTTATATAGTTAAAGATGCACTTGAAAGCTGACGTTTTTCCAACTCCCACTGAGGTCCCAGAAAAACAAAGACCCATGATAAGTACACAATCATCCCAGAGGGCATCTGATTTAATACCTCATTTCCATAACTAGCCAGGAGTACTCCTGCAAAACCAGCAGTCAACGCAGCCAGTTTTTGTTTTAATGCCTTATCTTCCGTCATCCAAACTATTCCACAACATTTACCTAATATGTATAGCATGATTCCAAACCAGATGAGAAAACCTACAATACCATACATAGCCCAAACCTTGACATACAAACTATCAGGTGGAATCGTAGAAAGAAACTTGTCTGCATTATAGGTTACGCCCCACATACCGATTACACCTACACCTCCCCCAAAAGGGCGAGAACTCATGTATTCTCGTAATATCTGTTGATTTTTAAAACGGACTTGCAATGAAGGATCATTAGGATCAAGTGAGGTCCGCATACGAACGATATCTGAATTATTATTTCCTATTGTTGTATACTTTAATATTCCGAAAGCAATCATTGCGACAATCATTCCCAGAATCAGGATACGGGTTTGTCCGCTTAAAAACAAATAGGTAAAGATTCCTCCTGCCAATACAAACATAGCTCCCCTTGTACCGGAAATGAGCATTCCATAGAGAATAAGCAATCCCATTATTCCAAACAAAGCCTTCTTCCATAGTTTATAGGGTCCCAATGCCAGTACGATAGAAATAACAGCCACATGTGCTTGTGAGGCGCCAAACTGAGCGGCTTCACTATAAAATGAGAATACACGTAGTTTACCAAAAAGCAAATGTGTTTTTTTTGCACCTGCTTCCAACCATAAATGCTCCATTTCATCTACACCCAGATACAATTGTTTCATTCCATACAAAGCCCCTAAGGTTGAGAAGCCAAGTACCAACATCAGAAATAAATTAAGATCCCTGGGTTTATCAAAGACCATAAATGCCAATGGAACAATCATATACCAGGCTAGTGCAGAAGAACGCATTTCGTAAAACCAACCTGCTATACTGGCTCCTGCCGGATTGCCAATTTCCAGGATATTAATGATCATCCATGCTGTTCCCATTTTGCACAAATCATTTTTTGTCTTTGACATGGGAAAGCGATCTGTTTGATAAAACAGGATAGCCAGCCAACCTAACAGCAATAAGGCTTCCATCCCTAACCCAAACGGAGGTCCTTTCACATGTCGTATGACTCCCATAATCACAAAACAATAGATGATATAGGTTACAAGGGCAATACGCGGCTGTAAAAACAATCCAACAAAAAAGGCTATGGCAAAAGGCATTGCGATGAGTAAACCTGGAATAACTATGCCTTTGCGAGCTGTTAGCCAACCAATCACAATCGCGGACAGTATACAGATTGGCCATATATATCTGATGAACCATGGCTTTTCTGGAGAGAATGCATTTATTTGTGCCATGCAGGTCCCTCCTTTTGTACAGGTTGAATATACTTCAACACTGTGCTTTTAATAATTACCCATCCACGACAAACTGTATCGCTAATACGGACATATATAAATCTGCGACTCAGATAAAAACCCAGAAGTATTCCAATAGCTGCATTACACACAGATACAAACGCTACCACATGCAGATCATGAAAAAAGTAAAGAGCCACTATATCACCCAGAATATTAAAGATTGCCATTACCAGCACTTTGGTCAGATTTAGGGCAGGTTTTTGCAATGCATCTAGTAATACTCCGGAAAAACGATCCATAGGCAGAAATAACCCATAACACAGGAAAACACGGAAAATACTTGCTGAAGAGGCATAGGCTTCACCACCCAACCATACTACCAGATGATCAGCCATCACAAAGCAGCCTGCCAGTACAGGAATAAATAACCATGAGACTACTCCTGCGTATTGATAAAACAACACCCGAAGTTCCTGTTTATCACCCAGATTGTACAAACTCGAAAAACGAGGGAAGGCAGTACCTACTGCACTGCGTAAGGGAATCTCCAATACTTCAACTAATCGCAAGGGAATGGAATAGAGACCTACAGCGGCTGGGCCCATAAAGGCACCAATCAAAAAGGTATCTGCACTTTTAAGCATGTTTGTAGCCGCAAGTGTACCAAAAGAATATTTTCCCAACCGGAATAATTCTTTTACACGTCTCCAGGATGCCAATGAAATGGTATATAATTTAGCCCAGCCAGAGACAATCAGAAAGGCACAACATACTAATTGAAGCAACGCATGCCCTACAATTACATCCTGCAGAGAAATATGATAGAAAAATACAACCCCTGAAATAACCAGCAATCCAATACTATTTATGAAACGCAGAAGTAGTAATCTATCAAAACGGTGTTCAGATTGTAGAATTGCCTGACTCAGATTAAATGGAATAGTAATAAACCCAACTAACGGATACCAATACAGGAAGGACACCAAACCTTGGTTCCAGTTAGTCTGTCTGAAGAATGAGATGACAAATAGTAAGACTCCCCCAGTCAGCGATATGAGTGTAATCAATTTCCAGGCAGCTCCTATTGTCTTATTCTTTTCAGATTCTTCTTTTCCGGAAATTCTCATCACCAAAGCAGTTTGAACACCACCCGACTTGATCATTTCCAGCAATGTAAAAGAGGAGAGATATAGAGCCCAACTACCAAAGTCACTTTTAGATAAACCTCGCGCCAAAAGCATAAAAGATAGCAGCCCTAAAAGAGCAGGCAACAGATTCCCTGCCAAAGACTGGAGATGCTTATTTTTAACTATAGTAGCTATATTCATACCCGTTCCTGCTTAGTAAAATGAACTACATGCCCTTATCAGACTTTCTTTCGGACAGCAAAACCTATCTTCTTTTTAAACTCCATTTTCATCATTCTTTTTGTCCAGCGGCGCAGTTTGCTACGTGTTTTAGGTACTTCTCCAATCCATTCTTCTGTATGTTCCGGATTCACACCATTTACGATTATTTCAATAGGCGTTACAGTCAATTGTTGCAACTGTTCAATTACAAGCTTATCTGCTTGCCTCCAGTTACGGTTTGCCCTGACTACCAATAGAATCAGATCTACTTCCTTAAGTAAAGCCACTGGATAGGTATTTTCAAGTAATGCAGGGATTTCCAGCAACAGGAATCCATCCTTCACTTTCCCTTCAGTCATTTCTGCCCAGGATTGGGCTGTACTCAAATTGGAAAATATATTATAGAAACAATCCGTTTCTACAGTATCTGTCAGATTTTCTCTGTGGTTATTTGGCAAAACAACCAATGAAGGTTGCTGCATCTGATTGAGTTTATAGGCCAGCGATCTGGCAATTGTCGTCTTCCCCTCTCCATTCTGAGTGCTTATGATTGCTACTGTGTATACAGATTTTGTATTCGCTTGACCTTTCTTCAATAAAAGTTGCTGAACAAGCAGTTCTTCAACCCGAGTCAAAAACTTATTCCATGTAGATCCCTTCATCAGTAGGGGATATATCCCAAACATAGGCAATCCTATACGCTTTGCAGCCAGCGATAATTTTTTAAGATTTTTGTCTGCCATTTCCATAGCAATCAAGCAAGCTGCAATGATTACAAACCCACCAAACCCACCAGCAATCACAAGAACCATTCGTTTAGATCCCTTTGACTTGAGAGGAAAATAAGGGGCATCCATTACTTTCAGATTGGAAGCTAGTTCATTACTTTGTTGCATTAATCGACTTAAATTAAGTCCATGTAACAAAGACAGATATTCCTTTTCTGCTATATCTATTTCTCTCTCTATTCGCTTTAATGTAGCTCCCAGTGGAGCCATTTGTTCGTATACCTGCTGGAACTCCTGTTTACGTTTATCCATCACAGACAAACGCGATTTTGTCTCTTCTGCTATAATGGCATTTTTTACCCAGTCATCCAGCAAATCTTTACTCGGTAGCCCCTGAATGGTATGTGTATTTTTAAAAAGATTGTCTACACTAGCTTTGATCTGTTGAGACACATTATCTGCCTGCTTTCTCAAATCTTCCATTTGAGTTTGTGCCCGCTGGTCGTTAGTATCTTTGGAGTAAAGCTCCATTTTAGTCAGTTCAGTGGATATTTTGCTTAACTGACTACGATAGGACATAATTTCCTGAGCATTCAAACTTACACCTGTCCGGTTTTGCAGTTTCTGCTCAATCATTCCCATCACAGAGAATGAACCAGCATAGTCCATCTCTAATCCATTGTATTTATCATAAAGATCTTCTTTCTCAGCAGAGATGTACTTGGTTTGTTCATAATAGTTAATAATATTATTGTTTTTATTAAATGCCAGAAATTTTTGTTCTGCCTCACCTAGTTTTGCCTGTGCCTTGGCCACCTCTTCTTCAAAATACTTGATAACAGATTCCGTTTGACCTTCCCGAAGTTCTCTCTTTTTACGAATAAATACTTCTGTGAGTATTTCCAGTGAGTTCTTACACATAGCAGCATCTTCAGATTCATATTGAATCTTGACCAGGTCACTGGAATTCAAACGCATGGCTGTCATTTTAGACAGAGCCGAAATGGAGTAATTTGGTTTATCGCCATTTATAAGAAGATAAACAGCATTTTGAGCATCCCGTCTCAACAAGTTATAAATATTGGAGATGGTCTTTTCTTTTGTATCCGCTACAATTGTTCTGGCAAGAGAATCGCTGATCAACTCATGTAATTTGGAGTAAGACTTCCAACTGAGTAGATCAGGATCATGTTCTTTCAACATCAGGTGACTAGCAATAAGTCGCACAGCAACTTCTTCACGTGTCTGACGGGAGTTAATCAGATTTAAAAGATTATCAAACGCATTGCTGGTTGCAAAAAAGTCAGCCTGAGCATTTCCCTGAAGTGTATAGCCAGATGCAATACCTGTATATACAGTTGTGTCTGAAGAATAAATCTTTGTTTCATTGCGGGTAAGATAAAAGATTGTTACTGCCAGTATCATGGGGATCACTGTCAACATCAACCAGTTTCTAACCAGTAACCGTATAAGATCAATCAGACTCATTTTCCAATCAGCAGTTCACTCAGTTTTACACCCACCCGCTGCTCAAGCAACAGATACATAGATTTTAGCTTACTTTTTACTTCTTCATTGCTAACAGCAGCTTTTGTATACATTTCGCTTACTCTGACTATTTCAGAAACAGGAATCTCACCTTCTACAAATTCTTTCTCCGCCATCTTTTTATGAATTTGCATTGAATTTAATGATTCGTTAGATAATAACAGTATGCGATTGGTCAATACCAGCTCCTGATATAGTCCCATTACTTCCTTACGTATATCATTCTCTTTAATTTTCTGATTTAATTCAGTCTGGTGAAGTTCTATTTGTTTCTTCTTCAACTGATTTCCTCTGGTAAACACCTTATCCAGGGGAAGAGAAAGATTAACGCCAACAGTATAGCGAGATGACTTAGCTGTTGTAAAGGAGTTCACCGGATTATTGATAGTAGACTCTGTTACAGAAAGATTGCCTGCCGTTCCATAGTTATAGGCTGAAACCAGAGAAACACCACTTAATAATGCTTTTCGAGCAATGATGGCATCCTGATTAACGATCTCCTTCTCAGCTAACTCAATTTCTACTTCAGGTGCATGTTGTAATGCAGCCTCAATCAACACAGGTAAAATTTTATCAGGGGATTCAAACAATTTCTTTTGCCATATAGAATCTGCTACATACTCTGTACCTGTACTTTGTGCGTATAATGCAGAAAGAGTAAGAGTGCTCAGAAACAGTAGAAGCAAAAGCTTTTTCATTTTATAAAAACAATAGATATACAATATACCAGTATGACCAGCATAGATAACACTTTGGAAATGTCGCTGAATTTATAATGAATAGTTAGACACTCTCTTTCTGAAACAATGCAGGGATTGTACGTAATAGAATTCCCAGATCTCGTTTCAACGAGTGATTTTGAGCGTAGTCGTTATCAAGAGCAATTCGTTCTTCTTCTGACATATTTCCTTTACCCCGTTTACTCACCTGCCACAATCCTGTAATTCCTGCAGGAGCGTTGAAACGTGTAGCAAATTGATCTGTTGTAAGCTTTTCTGCTTCATACAGAGGCAAAGGACGATTACCAACAATAGACATATCACCAGTCAGCACATTGTATAATTGAGGAAGTTCATCAATACTGGTGTTTCGAATAAACTTGCCTATTTTGGTAATTCTTGGATCGTCTTTGATTTTTAGAAAAGCCGGTTTTACCTGTTGTTTCTTCATTTCCTTATAGCTGTTCTCACACATCAGTGTTCCTTTCTCATCGATTAACAATGGAGAACAAGGATTTCCAATCCTATCGCATTCTGCACAACTGGTAGCTACAGATGTTGTATTGTTAACAGCATTGGCATACTGGTTCTGACCTTTGAGAGAATCCAGCAATTGGTCAGCATCTGTGCGCATCGAGCGAAATTTCCAGAACTTGAATATTTTATATCCTGTTCCTACTCTGTAAGAGTAATAGAATACTGGCCCCTTAGATCCTACCTTAATAAGAATAGCTATTACAGCAAATAAAGGCAGTAAACAAATCAATGCGAGTGAAGAAAAGAAAATATCAAAAAGGCGTTTATCCCACTTGATTTTGGAAACCTCCCGGATTGCTTCCAACTCCTGCTGTCGCTGTGCAGCAATTTCCTGCTGAGTAGCCAGTATTTTTTCTTTCTCCAGAAGATAATCTGACGGCACTGAATATGTTATTTCTTTCATAAAGAAAACGTATTATAGACTATCCTACTCTTCTTAAAATATTGGCTATCCGCACCTCTAATTCTTCAGGGTTAAAGGGCTTTATCATATAGTCATCTGCACCTGCTTTCAAACATTTTATTTTTTCCTTCGTTTCATCCTTTCCTGATAACATAATCAAAGGAATATTCTTATACTCATTAAGTGAGCGAATTTTACCAACAAACTCTAACCCGTCCATTAATGGCATTGAATAATCGGCAATAATTGCATCTGTCTTATTTCCTGCCTGTAGCCAATCCAATGCTTCACTTCCATTGTTTTTTGCAAAGACCTGAAAGTTCAGTCCCAGATAATGTTCCAAAATCAGTCGGATAGATGGTTCATCATCAACGACAAGAATTGTCTTTTTCATAAGCTTACACGTAGCTAATTGATTTAAAAGAATGACATGAGTTTCTTTAGCTCCAGACAAAGATAGAGTGGAAAAGAATGGGAACCTTTGCAAAATATGGCAGAATAAAAGCTATGTATTTTAATGGTGAAAAACTATAGGTTTCCGGTAGGTATTATTGCTTAAATAAAATACAATTAAAAAGTCAACTAGAAGAAAAACAACTGTTTAAGCATTTTAAAGCGAGTATTTATCGCAATTTCATGTAACTGATGATAAGAAAGCTACAACATAGACTATTTGTAATTTTCAGAATAAATATTCGTTGTTTTCCTTTGACAATCAATCAGTAAGATATCCCTAACAGAAAAATATACATTAGCCTACCTCACAGTAAAACCAACTTAAGTTTCAGAGTAAACTACAGTTATTTACCTATAAGACACAAAACAATCTGATATATCTAAGTATTATATCGTTTTTTCACACTGAAGAAAGGCTGAAAAAACATTTATAAATTCTAAACCTCTATATTTCATTACCTACTCCTCATTTAACTATTGCAACTATAAATATGCGATTATTCTTTATAAAACCTCTTTCTCTGTTTGATAGAGAGCAATAGCATGATTAAAAACCCCAATTCTATTACAAACGATAGTTAATAAATAGCAATGTCTTTTCTAACAGCAACCGTTCTACTATCTTTGAATACAACTAACTGTATGTCAAACACTTTTCACTTTAAACAAATAACCCCACCCGACAACTGTTGAGCACAGATCAACCATTACAAATCTTTGTCATTCAATAAATAGTAGCATTAAATTCGAGAGACAGCCTCTTTCAATACTATATAGAGTTGAATTTATCTCTTTAACAATGTATAAACTCACGTATTGTTGTGTTATTATCCCATATGCTGATGAAATCCATAGAGACTTATCTTAAACTGGATTTAAAATACGATACATACTGTGTTCAAAGTCAAGTTTGTTAACAGAATACAACAATGACAACAATACCAGACGATATACTGGAGCTTAAACGCTTACTGACACAAGAAAGAGAAGCTCGCAAAAAAGCAGAAGCGGAACTAGAGGAAAAAAGCTATTCTTTGTATGTATTGAATGAGCGTCTAAAAAATGTAAATAAACTACTGGAGGAACAGGTAGCAAAACGAACTCAGGATATGAAATCATTGGCCAGGATGCCACTGGAAAATCCTGAGCCTGTACTACGAATAGACTTTGAAGGTAAGATCATATTCTGCAATGAAGCAATAAATAAGATTGCATCAGATTTACAGGTTGGAGAAGAACGGTATGCATTTGACCAGTTCTGGGAATATATAGCTCTAAATGTATGTAAAACATACACCCAAAAAGAAATAGAGGCAGAAACAGGAAATCATTATTTCTCATTTACCTGTGTTCCCCTCAAAGAAGAAGGCTACATAAACATTTATGGCCGAAGTATAACCTCTCAGAAAAATATTGAACATACACTCAAGGCAACTGCCAGCCGCCTAACCACTATTATCTCTAGTATCCAGAGTGCTATATTGGTTGTAGATGAAACAGATAGTGTTTTGTTAGTCAACCAAATGTTCTGTGATTATTTTGATATTCCTCTCTCTCCTAATCAACTGATTGGCATGGATGCCTGGAAGATGAGAAAACTCATCCAGCGGCAATTTGATGACTTTAAGGTAATCCAGAACCAGGTCGGTAAGCTTGTTGAAGAACGACAGGTTATTCTGGATATAGAAATGGAAACTAAGGACGGTCGTGTGATTGAAAGAGATTACATACCTATTCTGGATAACAAAGAATATCTGGGTTCTTTATGGAAGTTCCAGGACATTACCATACGGAAAAAAAATCAGGCGTTACTGGAACAAAGCGAAGAAAAATACAGAAACATTATTGAAAACATGAATCTTGGCCTCATAGAGGTAGATCTACAGGAAAGAATCGCGTATGCCAACCAAAGTTTCTGTTTAATGACTGGCTACACTTCCAAAGAACTCATTGGAAAGAAAACAACAGAAATATTTTTCAGAGACAACAGATTGGGTGAGATAGGACAAAATCTGGAAAGGATTCAAAGCAGAAGACGCAAAGCCATTTCAGATGCGTATGAAATCTGTATCAAGAACAAAGAAGGAAACGATGTATGGCTATTAATTAGTGGAGCCCCATTATTTGATGACAATAAAAATTTCATCGGTACGATAGGTATACATCTGGATATTACAGACCAGAAGCAGATGGAAAAAGACTTACGTGATGCGATCAGTAAAGCACAGGCATCGGTAAAGGCCAAAGAAATTTTCCTAGCCAATATGAGTCATGAGATTCGTACGCCAATGAATGCGATTCTGGGTATGAGTCGGTTGTTACATAAAACACCACTGAATGAACAACAGATTTCCTTTCTGAAAGCAATCACTACATCGGCTGAAAACCTGCTGGTTATCATCAACGACATTCTCGACTTTTCCAAAATTGAAGCAGGAAAAATGCAGATGGAACAGGTGGACTTTACTGTTAAGGATATCCTGAAGCAGGTTTCTGACATTATAGTTTATAAAGCCGAAGAAAAAGGACTCCATATCAAAACCCATATTGATAACCGTATTAGTAAAGCATTAAAGGGTGATCCATATAGACTCAATCAGATATTACTTAATCTGGCAGGCAATGCTGTGAAGTTTACCCACCAGGGTTCTGTCAAGATAGAAACACGACTTTTGACAGAAACTGAAAACAGTCAATGCATAGAGTTTATTGTCAGTGACACAGGTATTGGTATTGAGAAAGAAAAACAGTCTGATATATTCAAAAGCTTTACACAGGAAGACAATAGTGTAACACGGAAATTTGGAGGTACAGGGTTGGGACTCAGCATTTGTAAACGTCTTATTGAGTTAATGGGGGGCAGTATCTCTGTCTTTAGTGAAAAGGGAAAAGGTACTACTATGGCCTTTACATTAACATTTGAGATTGGCAACAGTGAAACATTAGAACAGGAAGAAAAATTAGAAGAAGCAGAAAATATGTTACCAGATCGTCAGATTCTGCTTGTAGAAGATAATGAGTTCAATAGGATGCTGGCAATTACCGTATTGAGTAATCAGGGAGCTATCGTTACAGAAGCTGTCAATGGATTAGATGCTGTGCAGAAAGTCCAGAAAAAAGATTTTGATCTGATTCTGATGGATATACAAATGCCTGAGATGAATGGATTTGAAGCAACCTCTTATATCCGTAGTCATCTTAATAAACAGACTCCTATCATTGCTCTGACAGCCAATGCAATCAAAGGGGAAAAAGAAAGATGTCTGGAAGTCGGAATGAATGATTATCTGTCTAAGCCATTTGAAGAAAAGGATTTGATTCACAGATGTTCTGTATGGCTTTTCAAGCAACAATCTACCATGGAAATAAAAATTGCTGAGACATTGAAAACACAGGAAAAACTATACGATTTATCTCAGCTACAACTAATTAGCCGGGGGGATAAAAACTTTGTCTGCAAAATGATTCAGCTTTTTATAAATTCAAGTAGTGAAGCATTAAGCAAATTTAAAAGCTATCATAAAAATCGCGAATTTGATCGATTCTACTCATTGGCTCATCAACTCAAACCCAATATCGACAATATGGGTATTAGTTCTTTGAGGGATGAAATCAGAGAAATTGAACAAATCAGCCATAGGAACTATAATCTGGACCGACTGGATTATCTGATGACCCACTTCGAAGAAGTTATTGTACAAATAAATCAAGAATTACATCAGGAACTGGAACACTTAAAAGAGCCAGTGTCCTAATACAATTCAGATTCTAATTACACAATATAGTACTAACCATTCCGCAAAAACAACCTACCTCTTTTTACTATTGACAAAGAATTCAACTATTACAGGTATATACATGAACCCAGAGGTAGAATTACAAAAGAAGATTGTAGCACTTGAACAGCAACTGGAAAAAGCAAAACGGGAAAAGAAAGGGCTGGAAAAGGAGCTGGAGAGCAAAAATTACTTCTTAAAGCTCTTTCAGGAACAATTGAAAGAAGTAGATCGTCTTATGGAGGAAAAAGTAGATAAGAAAACACTACATTTACAGTCTTATGCTAACCTTGCTCTCGAAAAACCCGATCCGGTCTTTCGTATCTCATTTGTAGGAAAGCTTCTTTTTTGTAATGAAGCCATTACAAAAATTGGGCAGGAAATCACAATGTATACCCATAAACTTAACTTTGATACTTTTCTTCAGAAAATAGCAGAACTCGTAGAAGCCCAACAAACCAATGTTGAAATAGAAGTTAAGACACAAAATGCGTATTACTCATTTGTGTGTGTACCCATTTTTAAAGAGAGCTATATCAATGTGTATGGCAGAGACATTACTACCCGAAAGAAAGTAGAGCATGAATTGAATAATACTGCCAATCGCCTTACTACTCTGATAACCAATATCCGTAGTGGTATTCTGGTAGAAGATAATAACCGAAAGATAGTACTCACTAATCAGTTATTTTGTGATTATTTTAATATACCTATTCCTGCCAGCCAACTGGTAGGAGCAGATTGCAGTAATTCTGCTCAGCAGGCTAAATACCTATTCAAAGATCCGGAAGGTTTTGTTACACGTGTGGATCAGATTCTTCAAGACCAACAAGTAGTATTACATGAAGAAGTAGCCATGGCTGATGGAAGATTCCTTGAACGCGATTTTATACCCATTTTTGATGGTATAGAATATACAGGTCATTTATGGAAATATGAAGATATTACAGAACGTAAAAGGACTCAGTTCCTGTTGCAGCGTAGTGAGGAAAAATACCGTCAGATTATTGAAAATATGAACCTTGGGCTGATGGAAGTAGACATAAATACTATTGTTCAATACTCTAACCTAAGTTTTTGTCGAATGCTCGGTTATACTCAGGAAGAAGTAACTGGAAAACATGCTGGTCATATACTGGCCCCGGGACTTACGAAAGAGAAGGAAAATGAGATTAGGGCAAAAAGACTGACAGGAGTCTCAGATATCTACGAAATGGAGGTACATACAAAAGAAGGAGAGCCTTTGTGGTTACTCGGAAGTGGAGGCCCTTTGTATGATAGTCAGAAACAGGTTATTGGTACAACAGGCATTTTTCTGGATATCACCAGACAAAAAAGTATGGAAGCCGATCTGCGGGAAGCAATCAGTAAAGCAGAAGAATCTTCCAGAGCCAAAGAAATCTTCTTAGCTAATATGAGTCATGAGATTCGTACGCCAATGAATGCGATTCTGGGTATGAGTCGGTTGTTACATAAAACACCACTGAATGAACAACAGATTTCCTTTCTGAAAGCAATCACTACATCGGCTGAAAACCTGCTGGTTATCATCAACGACATTCTCGACTTTTCCAAAATTGAAGCAGGAAAAATGCAGGTGGAACAGGTCGGTTTTGAAATTCAGGAAACTCTCCGGCAAGTAGTAGAAGTATTATCCTATAAAGCTGAAGAAAAAGGATTATTGCTCAGAACCCACATCCACCCTAAAGTAGCGGCTGTATTACGTGGTGATCCTTATCGGTTGAATCAGATTTTCTTAAATCTGGTGGGAAATGCAGTGAAGTTTACCAATGAAGGACATATTGATATATATGCTGACGTAAAATTTGAAACACCTCAGATGCAGGTTATCGAATTTAAGGTAACAGATACCGGGATCGGAATTGATATGGAAAAGATGGCGCATATCTTTGATAGCTTTACCCAAGCAGATAATAGCATCACCCGGAAGTTTGGAGGTACAGGATTGGGGCTCAGTATCAGTAAACGTCTTATTGAACTAATGGGGGGCTCTATGGAAGTCATCAGTGAGAAAGATAAAGGAACTAATATGACTTTTACATTGGGTTTTGATATAGGTAACTCTTCAGATATAGTAAAAAATGATATTCCTCAAAACGACGAATATGTACTCAAAGGTAGTAAAATACTGCTTGTGGAAGACAATGAATTTAATCGTTTTCTAGCTACAACAATCCTAACCAACTATGGGGCTATAGTTACAGAGGCTATAAATGGTGCTGAAGCAGTACGCATATGTGCTTTACAAAACTTTGATCTGATCCTAATGGATATTCAGATGCCGGAAATGAATGGATATGAAGCAACAGAATATATACGTAAATCGCTTCAGAAAAGCTTACCTATTATTGCCCTGACATCAAATGCCATCAAAGGTGAAAAGGAAAAATGTTTAAGTCTGGGAATGAATGACTACATGTCAAAACCGTTTGAGGAAAAAACATTTATCCTTTGTTGCGCATCATGGTTGGGCAAAAAATATGAAAATCTAAAAAAAGAGAATTTTCTTAATATACCACAGGCTTCGTATCAAAAGCTCTATAATCTTTCTATTTTAAAAGAGTTTAGCAGAGGAGATCAAAGTTTTGTGCAAAAGATGGTTAATATCTTTCAGGATACATCTACAGAAGCACTTGTCCAACTTAGAGAATATCAGCAAGCCGAAAACTGGACAGCAATAGGGTCATTGGCACATAAGATGAAAGCCAGTATTGATAATATGGGTATTCAATCGCTTAAGAATGAGATCCGTGAGATAGAAACACTTGGCAAAGGAGATATTCAACAACTGGATATTAATCGGCTAAATGAGTTGATTAATTATGTAGAAGAGGTAATCAACCAGGTACTACACTCCTTAAAAGAAGAGGAATTAGTGTAGAGGGTATTATAAAAAATCTGCGACCAGCCTGTTAGTGTAGACTGGTCGCAGAAATTATTTAGGATTGGAACGGTTCATTGCCAGCCTTTCTTTTGCCGGATACTGTTCCATAATGCGATATACGGCATTTCGGATGGCGGCATCCATATTCTTTTCTTTGCGTTGAGCAGTTAACTGCCCGCTGGCCCACCCCTGCCATATCATCTGTCGGTTCTGGTTATCCCATACACCTATAATGATTCGGTTTTCTTCATAGGTACGTGACGAAATATTGTTGGGTTGTCCCCACCATCCCCACATAGGACTTGCCATATTGGACTGTATCTGCTGGCGGTCTTTAGAATCTGTTTGAAAACGCACCATTAGATCAGCATCGGCATCATTCCGGACATAGCCACGGGCATTCATTTCACTTTCTACAGCCTCAACAATACGACGTCGGTTCAATTCACTTCCCATAATGGGATCATTACCGATTACAGGCGGATTTTCTATGGTGTAGGTAGTATAACGCCTGAAATTTGCCTGCCGGTCATAATCAGAACGAACAGAAAGTGAAGCACAACTGCTTACACTGATAAGCAAAACAATCCACAAGCAATTTACTGCAGTTTTCATCTTACGGTAGCATTTAATGTGAAACCAAATTCATTCCACACATTGGAATGCGTAAATGTGCTACATCTGAGTAGTTAATGGTAAGTTTTAACAGAAAGTAAGAGTAGAACTTGCTATAGGACCTTATATTAGAGCTATTTTCTGTATGACAATAGTATATTGGGAAACTACTATTCAAACGTCTAAAAAATCCAATTCGTATATGAAAGATAGATCCACAGAAAATAAAAAAAGCCTTGTCAGATAAATTGACAAGGCCTTCATAACTAGTTATTTTTCAACTAAAAAGGAACCGCACGTTTCTGTTCACGTAGTATATTTTGCTGTGCCAGACTTTCTACAACAGTTGCCTGCAACATAATCACTTGGGTAGAGTTATTCAGATCATTTGTAGTTATAGTTACCCGTTCATTTTGTTGATTCAGTGTACGAGGCGAATAACGCAATTCCAAAGTTCCCTTCTCTCCAGATTTTACTCCTGAAGCAGGTCCTTTAAACGTTACACAACCACATGTGCTGGCTACATTCTTAATGTATAGATCTGTTTTGCCTGTATTAGTAAAAGTGAAAGACTTAACTACAGTTTGTGCTTTTTCAATTTTCCCAAAATTATGTCCTTCTGTCTCTAGTTTCATAGATGGTGAATTAGCCAGTTCTTCAGGGCTTGCTTTTGGCTTAGGAACTACTGTTCCTTTGATAGTTAACACCAATGAGGCATTACTGGCATTACTAGTCACAGTGATCGTTTTGGTGAAAGCACCTGGCCGGCCATTACTATTATAGGAAGCTGATATCTTTCCTTTCTTCCCAGGCAACACAGGTTCATGTGTCCAGAATGGAGTGGTACAACCACAGGAAGCAGTTACATTGGAAATTATAATAGGTGCATTTCCATCATTAGTAAACTCAAAATCATGAGTAGCCACTTTGCCTTCTGTTACAGTGCTGAAATCATGTACATCTTTCGCAAACTTTATAATGCCTTGGGCCTGGGTTTTTAGCAGAACAGAAACAAAGAGAATAAATAAAGTTAAATATTTTACCTTCATAATCCTATACGATTAAATATTTGGATAATTCTGTTAAATCATTTACAAATATATGGCTTTTATATTAGGAAACGGATCTACGTAAGTAATGTTATTGTTTTATGGATTCCAGTGTTTTTTGACTGGTGTTAGTTTTTGGTTATTTTTGAAGCATAAGTGCAGGTTTTATGCTTGTTCAAAATACGATTCTATTTGGATTTATCCAGATTTTCTGTTGATATACAAACTCTTACCTGCTGATTACTATAATTCTGGCAATAGGCCTCTTTATAGAGTCTATTGCAGAAAGAAAGGCCGCAAAGTGAGAAAATCAGTCCAAAGGAGCAACATTACTATTATTAATCAACAAAATTAAAACCGGATTGTAAAGTGATCACTAAAGAATTATCATCTGTGTCAGGACTAACAAAAGAAGACATTCTACGCGACTATCGTCTTGCGTGTGAAAGTCGTCAGGCCAGTTTACTTGGTAGAAAAGAAGTATTCGCAGGCAAAGCCAAGTTCGGCATCTTTGGCGATGGCAAAGAAATTGCGCAATTAACTATGGCGCGTGCTTTTCAAAAAGGAGACTGGAGGTCAGGTTATTACCGCGATCAGACCTTTATGATAGCAATTGGTGAACTTACCTGGCATGAATACTTTGCGCAGTTATATGCTCATACAGATATAGAAGCGGAACCTTCGTCGGCTGGCAGGATGATGAATGGCCACTTTGCAACCCGATCTCTCAATGCAGATGGTAGCTGGAAAAATTTACTTGAAATACGAAACTCAAGTTCTGATATATCTCCTACAGGAGCACAAATGCCACGCCTTCTGGGACTAGCTTATGCATCTAAACTTTATAGGCAAAACCCGGACTTGCAACATTTGACAAACTTCTCTATTCAAGGGAATGAAGTAGCATTTGGTACAATTGGCAATGGCGCTACAGCAGAAGGGGTATTTTGGGAAACGATGAATGCAGCAGGGGTGCTACAGGTTCCTATGCTGGTATCTGTTTGGGATGATGGATATGGTATTTCTGTACCTAACTCATATCAGATTACGAAAGAAGAGATTAGCAAGCTAATGTCAGGCTTTCAACGTACAGAAACAGAACCAGGCTTGGAAATCATCCGGGTAAATGGCTGGGATTATCCGGCATTGCTGGATGCTTATCTGTCAGCTGCCGAACTTTCCCGTAAAGAACATGTACCCGTTCTGCTACACGTAGCTGAGATGACTCAGCCTCAAGGGCACTCTACTTCAGGCTCACACGAACGCTATAAGACAAAAGAACGACTTGCCTGGGAAACAGAATATGACTGTATTCGTAAAATGAGAGAATGGATTGTTTCCAATGACATTGCATCTGAATATGAACTACAGGAAATAGAAAATCAGGCAAAAGAATATTTGAAACAAGTCAGAAGTGAGACATGGGAAGCGTTTGTAGCCTCTATGAAACCAGATTATGAAGAAGCGCTTGGTTTGTTAGAAAAGGCAGCACATGAAAGTAGACGTGCAGCAGAAATACTGGCATTACGTGAATCACTTGCCAAAACGCTTAATCCCATTCGTAGTGATGCAACAGCCACGATTAAGAAAGCACTACGATTGCTCAAAGATGATTTTATTCCTTCCCGTACTCAGTTAATAGCCTGGCTGCAACGTACAGAACAGGAGAATGCAGAACGTTACAACTCTCATCTGTATAGTCATTCAGATGAAGCAGCGATCAAAATTGCAGAAGTAAAGCCCATATATACAGAAACTAGTCCGCTCATGGATGGATGGCAGATTATACGGGCATGTTTTGATGCTATTCTAACACGTGATGTACGCGTATTTGCCATCGGAGAAGATGTAGGGATGATAGGAGATGTAAATCAGGGATTTTCTGGCCTGCAGAAAAAACATGGTGAACTCAGAGTAACAGATACAGGCATTCGTGAAACAACTATTATCGGACAGGGTATTGGGGCTGCACTACGTGGGCTTCGTCCAATCACTGAGATTCAGTATGTTGATTATATTCCATTCGCCATTCAGACCCTTTCAGATGACCTGGCATCTTTGCATTACCGGACTAAGGGCGGACAAAAAGCGCCTGTAATCATTCGTACCCGTGGTCATAGATTGGAAGGAGTATTTCACTCCGGCTCCCCAATGAGCCTTATTCTAAGCAGCTTGCGTGGATTGAATGTAATTGTACCCCGTAACTTCACTCAGGCATCCGGATTTTACAATACCATACTCAAATCCGACGAGCCAGCATTGGTTGTAGAACCATTGAATGCGTATCGTCTGAAAGAACGGATGCCTGAAAATATTGATGAGATTTGTGTGCCTGTTGGCGTACCAGAAATTCTTCGTAAAGGATCAGATATCACCATTGTTACCTATGGAGCTATGTGTCGGATTGTATTAGAAGCTGCCCGTCAGCTTTTTGATACAGTAGGTATTGATGTAGAGGTAATTGATGTGCAAACGCTACTGCCATTTGACATCCATAAGATTATTCTCCAATCGGTTCAGAAAACAAACCGGGTTATATTTGCAGACGAAGATGTACCCGGAGGAGCTTCTGCCTTTATGATGGATCAGGTACTGGTAGGCCAGAATGCATATCGGTGGCTTGATTCAGCCCCTAAAACTATAGCGGCTCAACCTCACCGCCCAGCTTATACTACTGATGGAGACTATTTCTCCAAGCCGAATATTGAAATGGTATTTGATATGGCCTATGAGATAATGCATGATGTAGATCCTAAACGTTTTCCTGCTCTATATAAATAAATAGGATACCTTAGATACAAAAAAAGGTCAGTTAAAACTGACCTTTTTTTGTATCTAAGGTATCAATACTAACGTGGTTTCAATATTTGCACCTCGTCACTCTCTACTTCATTACTAAAATGACCAGCTTCATCTTTAATTTTGACTTTAAACTTTACAATATCATTAAACAAAAATTTCATAGAGTCTTCTGGAGTTAATGGAAACTCTTCAACTTGAGTAATGGCAGGAATTATCCATGTTATTGTACCTTCTATAGGTCCTTTACGTCCATCCGGTTTCAAAACAGGTATAGTCCCTCGTGTAAAGTCATTCTTGCTAGCTGAATCAATTATAACTGTCACAAATTCTCCTCTGAATTTTTTATAGGGTGTAAAAAAAAAGTTCCACTTTGAAGTGTCTGCCTTTGTATCACTACCTATATCGCCATCCCCATCCTGAAACTTTAGAGAAATCCGAAGGGTATCTATACGTGCAGTAGGATTCTGTCTTATATCAATCTTATCAAAGGTAATTTTTGGAGTATCACTAAACTTTGGAATGATCTCATCACAGGCACTAAAAAATAAAACGGCCAGAGTTAATACAAATGCTGTAGTTAAACTATTTTTACTCATATTTTTGTTAGGTTGAAGAAAGCCCTTTTCAGTAGTGAATCAACAATTTATTTTATCATTTAAAAAATCTCTTTTCGAGTCTTTTCATTTTGAAGAGAATGCACTTGAGCTATTTCGTTTCCAGGCTTCTGCTAATCAAATTTATCGAAAGTATTTAGAATTTCTTAAGATTGATCCGGCAAAAATTTCTTCACTGAATGAGATTCCCTTTTTGCCCATTGAATTTTTCAAATCTCATACCATTACTTCTGTACAAAACCAACCAGCGGCTCTATTTGAAAGTAGTGGAACAACCGGTCAGACTCGTAGTCGTCACTATGTATATGACACTTCTTTTTATGAAAAGGTTGCACAACATATCTTTGAACAACTCTATGGCTCTCTGGCTGAATTTCATGTGCTGGCGTTACTTCCATCTTACTTAGAACGAACAGGTTCTTCTTTAGTATATATGGTTGAGCATTTTATTCGGGAAAGCCATTCTTCGGAATCAGGATTTTTTCTACATGACCAATCTGAGTTGGTTTCAAAGATTGATACACTTGTCCAACAGAACAAAAAAGTCTTACTCATTGGTGTTACCTTTGCCTTACTAGATCTTGCTGAACACTATGGTGGCAGAGACTGGAGCCAGGTAATTGTAATGGAGACTGGAGGAATGAAAGGACGACGTGAGGAACTTCTGCGGGAAGAAGTGCATGAAATTCTGAAACAGGCATTTCTATTACCTAAAGTTCATTCTGAATATGGAATGACAGAACTCCTTTCCCAGGCTTATTCTTTTGGAAATGGTGTGTTTCAGATGCCTCCCACCATGCGTATCCTGATACGGGATGTAAATGACCCCTTCTCTATAAATACCAATCAACGAAGTGGAGGCATCAATATCATAGATTTAGCCAATGTAGATTCTTGTGCATTCATTGAAACAAAAGATATTGGGATTGTACATCCTGACAATACATTCCAGGTATTAGGACGTTTTGACAATTCTGATATCAGAGGTTGTAATCTGCTTGTCTTATAAAGAGCAATATTGCTCTTTATAAGACAAGAAGGTTAAAGCGTACTCTCACCTATAATACGCAATCCATCAAGAGTCAGGTTCATGTTCACTTCCGTAAAGTGTGAATGAAGAGGTTGAATAATTGACGACAGACCACCTGTAGCTACTACTATACACTCTCCATTTAATTCTTTTCTGATCTGATTTAATAAAGCCTCTACTAGCCCTACATACCCCAGCAGAATACCTGCCTGTATGGCATGGACTGTATTCTTTCCTAATGCAGAAGAAGGTAAAAACAGTGGAATTTCAGGCAGTTGAGCCGTATTAGCAGAAAGTGCTTTCATGGCGGTCTTTAAACCGGGAGCAATTGCCACACCTAACAACTCACTTTTGGCAGAAACTGTAGTAAAAGTCAATGCGGTTCCAAAATCAACAACAATACAATTTTGCTGGTATTTTGTATAGGCAGCTACCGCATTGGCAAACAAATCACTTCCTAGCTCATGAGGACGATCTATCTGTACTTTTAATGTAGGAAAAGTATCTATCGTTACTACAATAGGTTTGAATCCAAACAATGCTTGAAGCAATTCGCGAAACAATCCTGTCAATGACGGTACTACACTACTTATCACCACCCGGTCAAAGTCGCTGAACCGAAAACCAGCTTCCAGAAAATAATTTAGCAAACGGGTTTGATAATACAATGCATTTTCTTCAGGAAGTGAGCGGATTCGCCATATTTGTTTCCATTGTTGTAGGCCCCAGACGCCTATTACTACATCGGAATTGCCAATATCAACGGCTAATAACATGAATTATAGTTGAATTAGATTACTACGACTAAAACATCCCTATAAGAGACCACAAACCTAAGAATAAGAATAAAAATAAAAATTTGTGATATAGCTCCTATTGGGTAATAATTAGCCAAAATAACATCTTTTCAGATATAAATCTGCTTACTAAACGTTAATGAAGAAATACATATACTTTTTCACTCAATTATTTAACCAAACTTATAATACTTCGATTCTAAGTCATGGCTATTACAACTAACTATATTCTCTGAGTTATTTTCAGAAGAAGTCAAATGAATAACTCGAGAGTCAGAATCTTCCTCCAATCTCATTACTTCTTCTATAGGTTTTTCAACTGAAATATGCACGGATGTAAATACAGCAATACCCGCTCGCTCTAACTCACGTTGAACAAGTCTATTAACCAGCTTATTTTCAACTTGTTCTATTTCCTGCAACTGTAGAATCAGTTGCTTAGTCTGCTGGATATTCACTTGAATCTCAGCTTGTTTGGTTTCTTTGAGAAGTAGTTTAACAACATTGTCCTTCCTCTGGCGTTTATAGACTACACTCAGACGCCAACGATTGGCATACCAACGTCCCTGCGTTTTATCTATTTCTTTTTGTAACTGTTTCAGTTTACGTTTTTTGTATTTTTCGGGTTGATCTGATGTCTGAAACTGAGCTTTTATTTCCTTTAATTCAGCCAGATACATATCCAGAAACTGTTGACGGGCCTGGTATTTAACTTCGTCAATAGCAATTTTGGCGATACGCTTCTTCATTAGGTAGATTTCCTTATCCAGACGAATATCAGAATCAATCAGGTCATAGTAAAGATGACGATGCTTTTCAATGGTTTCTGAAATAGTTTTCATAATAGCTTGACTAGGTTTCTATATCGTAAAAATACAAAAATCGCAAGCTACCACCAAAAATATCAAAACAACGCTCAGAACTCATTTCCAAATACTTACGGTTTTTTCGCACGATACCTACAGAAATATTTTCCAACAGGAATGGAAACCTGTTACATATTCTGGTTTTTGTGTAATCTTGCAGACCTGAAATATAATTTGTTTGACAACCCAATAGTATACAGACCACTATGGACGAAATTTTTGAGTTACCTGTTACCTACAAAGGTGAAGACTTTTCTTTCCCAGCAAAACTGCTTAAAGCAGGCTATGGCCACAAATTTGAGGTAGAAATAGCAGGCTATCCTGTTATATTTGAACTGGACGAAGAAGAATGTTACCGAGCGTTGATTGATCCTGACCTGTTAAAAAATTCCAAAGAAATTGAGATCGGACTACTAAGAGAAGTAGCCGAGGTAATTGATTATATAACAGGTCGAAAGCAGTAATTGCTAGATACAATACTCCTTTAAGACGGACTCAGATTCTTTATCTCCCAGATCCTTAGATAACTTCCACTCTTTACAGGCTTCTTCTTTATTTCCGAGTCCGTTATATGCCTGTCCTATATAAAAATGAATCAGTTCAACACCACCAGCTAGCTTTTGGGCTTTCTGAAGATTGATAAGAGCATCTGCATACTTTTTTGTCAGGAGATAATATACTCCCAGATTACGGTAAGCCCATCCATTATTGGGATCTGTCTGGATTGATTTTTTTATATCGGTCAGACCTTCTTCAATATGGCCTGTCTGCATTTTCACAAATCCTATATTATTCAGATAATAAGGTTGGTGCGGGCTGAGAGTGATAGCTTTTTCCAGCAACTCATTCGCCTGTTTATAGTCTTGTTTACGTATATATATCTGAGCCAGATTGTTGTAAGCAAAATCTTGTTTATTATCCAGTTCTATAGCTTTCTTAAAATCAGATTCAGCTTCTGCAAAATACTGAAGATTATAGTTCACAACGCCTCTGTTTACATATGCTTCTGTTAAGTTGGGTGATAGCTGAATAGCCCGGTTATAATCAGGCATGGCCTTTACAAAATCATTCTTGGCTGCCCATACACCTCCCCTGCTCAAAAAAACTTTTGCAGAATCTTTATATACCTCACTCAGCTTATTCAGATCTGCGAGACTATTATCTAGTTGACCTGCTTTATCATATGCCTGTGCACGGTTAAATAAGGCTTCATGGTAATCAGGTGCAAAGCGGAGAGCATTGGAAAAGTCAGCTATAGCTTTTTGATAGTCACCATATTTAATATAAGCAATACCTCTGTTATTATATGCATCCGGATAGGTAGGATCTAGACGAACAGCTTCATTGTAATATCGTATAGCTTCCACATCATTTCCCTTCTTCATCTCAATGTTGCCCAGACGAAAAAAACGGAGTGTTTCATCATCTCGTGTTGAACTACAGGCAATAGTAGTTATGTAGATAACCACCCATAAAAAATAGTTTACTAAATTTATATGTAGAGTATGTTTCATTGTATGGTATAGCTAGATAGAGTCATCTATAACGAAAATAGATATTATATAGTAGCAAATCGATAAAAAACGCCCAGAGGCAACTTTTTATCAAAAGAGTCATTCAGATACAACTCGCCCATTTCCGGATTTTGTACTATGCCAAAATTACTTCGGATCAGATTATCAACAATGAGAGAGGAAAATCCCAGGGAATATACATTGAGGATCAAAAAATGTTTTTCAGGGTCTACTAACTGCTGGCAAAGTTTAAGCATTTCATTGATTTGTTCTTCCAGTATCCACTTTTCGCCATCGGCTCCTCGTCCATAGGCTGGTGGGTCCAGAATAATGCCCTGATACTGATTGCCTCGTCGCACTTCTCGTTTCACGAACTTCATGGCATCTTCTACAATCCAGCGAATATTGTCCAGGCTGCTACCTTCCATATTCTCTCTGGACCAGCTAATTACCTGTTTTACAGAATCTACATGAGTTACATCAGCTCCTGCCTGCCTGGCAGCCAGTGACGCGCCACCAGTGTATGCAAACAAGTTGAGGACAGATACCTGAGAGTTGGTATTTTTTAAGGCTTTTACTTTTGCTGCAATATAATCCCAGTTAACAGCCTGCTCTGGAAATATACCCACATGCTTAAAGGAAGATAATGCCATCTTAAAGGTCAACTTGAGATCGTGGGTCTGGTAATTCATCCACCAGCGTTCTATCATGCCCCGCTTCAATTCCCACTGCCCTTTTTCAGGATTATTCTTTTCTTTCCGAAAAAAAGCATGAGCTCGTTTCTCCCATTCTTCAGTTGTCAGTGATTTATCCCATACTGCCTGTGGTTCCGGACGAGATAATATATAATTGCCAAAACGTTCCAGTTTTTCAAAACCTCCGCTATCCAGCAATTCATATTCTTTCCATAGTTCAGGTGTCAGTAATTGAATGTGTGATGTATGGCTTGTCATTCGGCGTGTAATAGATGTCCAAATCAGGTATAATGCTTTTCAGTCCGCAAAAATAGTGTTTTCTATGGCATAAATGGATGATTCGTTAACTATTCGCTGTAAATATCTAACAAAAAGAAAACGGGTGAACAATGTCCACCCGTTTTCTGCAATTCGATTTTATGTAGATACTAATAGCCTGTATTCTGTTCAGCGCGACGTTGTTCAGCATTCAAAGGCGTTCCATCTTTTTGTAACCGGTCAATGTGCTCCTGTGGAATAGGACGTAACTTATGAAACTCCTGTAGGCCAGTTGCATCCGGATTGAATAGCTTTACACGCTCGTAAAACGTTTCAGTACGTACCAGATCCATCCAGCGATGAAATTCTCCCAGTAACTCACGGGTTCTTTCATTCAGGATAAAATGGATAAATCGTTGCTTAGTTGTAGTAGCAGAAACCGGGTATTTTTCAAAAGGAGTGTTTGTTGAAAATACATCTTCTGTAATTAGTACTTCACTTTCTGTACTACTTACATCCCCTTTGGTTCCTCCTTCAGCAATCCAGAAATGAGCAGGCTTTGCTTCACCTGCTTTATAAGCAGCCCGGCTTCGTAGTACATTTATATACTCAACCGCTTTGCTATAATTTTCTTTTCGCCCATAGGCTTCTGCGGCAATCAGATAAGTTTCTCCTAACCGTGCATAGACACCATCTCTTCCTGCAGTTTCGGTAGTAACATCCAAACGAGTAGGATCCAGATGTTTAATTAATGTAAGAAACTCCTGGCGGGTAAACTTATTACGTGGTATCCACAGATAAGGCTTCTTGGCAATATCTGCATCTGATACATTGTTATTCATGGTCAAAAATATAGCTGTATCCCCTACACTAAACTTTGCTTTTCCAACTAGATCAGGAGAAGGAGCATTGGCGGCAGTCCATTTGGGAATACTATTGGCATTATTACTAAAATAGGTAGTACGGAAACTCTTATAGAACCTAGAGTCATTTTTCCGATCAAAGATATCCATTGCATAATCAGTAGGCATTAAGCGTCTGAACGGACGACCATTAGCAATATCACGTAACATACCAGGTTTTGTATCATACACCATCTGAAAGTAAAGATGTGTCCTGTTTCCTGAACCATTCAATAATAATGCATTATTATTGAATTGAGCAGCAAAGATCACTTCTCTGTTTGCCTCATTCTCGATTTTCCAAAGATCAGCATAATTAGGTTGTAGCTGATAGGTTCCCGAGTTAATTACCTCCTCAGCGTAGTAAATAACACTATCCATATCTGTCCCCTGCTGTCCTCTTTGGTCACTAACGGCACTGCCACGGGTAAGATAAACTTTAGATAGAAAGTGTTGAGCAGCACCTTTGGTAATCCTACCAATCTGAGTTTGGCTTACAGGTAGTACAGCTTCAGCTGCACGCATATCTGCAATAATTGATTTATAAATGTCAGCTACAGGAGATTTTGTAAACTCTAGCCGGACTTCAACTGATCCATCCAATACCAGAGGAATTTCGCCAAATTGCTGCACTAGCATAAAATAATAAAATCCCCTTAAAAATGTTAGCTCGGCAATTCGCTGCGCTTTACCTGCATCATCTTTGAGAATACCTGTACCACCCTGAAAATCTTTAATCCATTTGATTCCCAGATTACACATATTAATCCCCCGATAATAAGAAGTCCACATATCATGAATGTGACCAGCAGAAGAAGGATTTAGTTGAGCACCATAATTATCCCAGTGTTTAAACTGTCCATCTGAAGCTTCACGGTATTCATCTACTCCATAATTAGTCATGGTAAAACTTACTTCTCCATTAAACAAGAAGCGAAGTTCACTATATGTCGCATCGACTAAGTCTTCTAATCCAGCTTCCGTTTCATAGTATTCATATGAAAGTCGTGATAAGGGTTTTTCAACAAGATAGTCTTTACAGGATATCGTACTGAGACTAATCCCCAATAAACATATTATTATCTTTTTCATTGTCAGTGCGTTTATTTTAACATTTTACAAATGCATTGTCCCAATTTCTAGTTGTAATCAATTAGAATCCAACCCGTATACCAAATACCAAGCTTTTTTCACTCAGATTATTACCAGATAATTGATCATTGATTCCTAATCTATTTCCATTCGAATCGGTAGCAGGTGTAGAGAATTCAGGATCACCTGCTTTGTATTTAGTAAATAAGAATGGATTATAGGCTGTGACATACACATTTAGATTATCTAATTTCAAACGTGATATCAAACCAGAAGAAAATGTATAAGACAACGTAGCCTGACGTATTTTCAGAAATGAGCCATCCCGATAAAGGTATGATTCAGGATAATCGATTCGCTCCTGATCCTGAGTAGGTCTTGGATATTCATTTGTTGGATTACTAGGTGTCCAGTAGTTGATAAAATCGGGTTCGGGATACCGACCTGCTAATGCAGGACGATAGTATCCGCTGGCTACCATTTGTCCAAAACGACCATACAAGAATATAGAAAGATCAAATCCCTTGTAAGAGAAATGGTTAACTAAACTTCCTGTCCATTTAGGTACAGTAGAACCAATAATCTGTCTATCATCGGAGTTAATCTTTTTATCGTTATTAACATCTTCAATCTTTCCTTGACCCGGTATACGTCCATATTCTTTGGCGGCATCGACTTCGTTTGACTGCCACACTCCAATTGGTTTCCAATCATAAAATGCATTAACTGGCTGACCAATAAACCAACGACTTCCTAAATCATCATTTTTGCCACCATATAGTGAAACAATTTCTTCTTTATTTTTTGCAAAAACATAATCTGTAGACCACTTAAAGCCACTAGCAGTCTGCACATTGACAGTGGATAAAGAAACTTCGACACCAGTATTTCGCGTTTTTCCTACATTCGCCTGTATCTGTCCAAATCCTGATGCCGTAGGTATTTGTCGGTCCATTATCAACTCTGAAGTATTTGCACGATAGAAATCAATTGTACCACTAATCCTACTATTTAAGAAGCTAAAATCTATTCCAACATCTATCTGAGCAGTACCTTCCCATGTCAGATCTTTGTTTCTTAATGAATTGGGTCTATATCCCCAAGCTGCTGTATTTCCCCACACATAAGGCCTTTTTTCTAGATCACCTAATGGACTATAAGGCCTAACTGCAGCGTTACCAGTTCTTCCATATCCTGCTCTCACTTTCAATTCGTCTAGAAATGTCACATTTTTTAAGAAGGCCTCTTCATGGGCTTTCCATGCTAAGGCAAAAGATGGGAAAAGATGCCAGAAGTTGCCTTCTGCCAGAGCAGAAGCACCATCATATCGTGCAGAAGCAGTAAGCAGGTATTTATTGAGAAAAGCATAATTTACACGACCCATCCAGGACACTATTTTTGACCTGACCAAATCAGAACTGTAAGCATCCGGACTGGAAGCGTTTGAAGAACCAACACTGTAATATTTTGAATAAAATGGCAAATCAGAAACCTGAATACCAGAAGATTCAAATCGCTCATTTTGAATACTTTGAAGCAATGTTATACCTAATGTATGCTTGTCGCCAATTTGTTTGTCATAGAATAATAAATTCTCAAGCACAAAAGTAAAACGTTGATCCTGATCATAAAATGCCTGAGATGTTCCTTGATTACGTTCTGTGGTTAAAGACCCGAAATAACGACCGCGTCTGTTATGACGGAAATCAGGCCCAAAGTTCATTCTGAAACGAAGGCCCTTCATTAGAGTAATATCTGCATAATAGCTGCCAAAGAGGCGTGTGATACGACGATCGTCAATGGCATTTGGAATATCGTAAAGAGGATTAAATAATAATGGATCTGCGCCTGGTTGCTTAATTAAATTTCCAGCTTCATCATAAGGTATAGCTAATGGGATCTGTCCAATAGCCCGTGTATATAATGAGGTTCCCCCACCGAATTGCTGCTCAGCCAGGTTAGCCATCATAGTACCCCCTATATGTAGAAAACTGGTTGCTTTGTAATCTAATCCTAATCCAGCTGAATACCGGATATATCCCTGATTCTTCTGAATACCATCTTCTTTATAATATCCACCTGTAAATTTGACAGTCAAATTTTCTGAACCACCAGAAATATTGATAGCATGATTTTGTTTAATACCTGTGCGTAATACCAAAGAAGCCCAATCTGTATTGCGTACTCTCTCCGGATGATAGGAAGGTACTTCTGTAATAGTAGACGGATCAACCAGTTTTGACAGAACAGCAGGAGCATTGGCATAACGGATCAAATCCTGTTCGTAATATTGCTGATACATAGCTCGCTCCTCAGCAGTAACAGGTCTCATCACAGGAACACGATTTGCCTCATCTACCCAGTCATAGGCCTGAGCAACAGATGCCCACATATTAGGATCCTGCTGAAATAAGGAGTAATCTCCAGCCGGATCGGCATATGGAGTCATATAACCTTTTGTACTGTTATTTCGATAAGCTTCCCGTTTCATCTCTGCATGTTGAGAACCACTCATTGGCTTTATTCTGGCTAAAGGACTTGAAAATCCAATATAACCATCATATATCACTTTTGCTTTTCCAGCTTTTCCTTTCTTGGTTGTAACCAGAATAACCCCATTAGCTCCTCGTGAACCATAGATAGCTGTTGCGGACGCATCTTTCAACACTTCTACCGATTCGATATCTGAAGGGTTAAAATCATTGATCCCAGAGCCTTCTGCTAAAGGTATACCATCTACCACATACAGTGGATTATTAGAGGCTTTCAAAGATCGATTACCCCGAATACGAATAGTAGGAGCCTCTCCAGGACGGAAACTACCAGCAGCAACATCTACCCCTGCAGCACGTCCCTGTAATGCCTGTGATAAATTCTGTACAGGGACGGCCTCTAGTTGCTTTGCAGAAACAGAAGATAAGGCACCTGTTACATCACTCTTTTTCACCGTTCCATATCCTACCACAACCACTTCACTCAATGATTCGATATCTGGTATTAGGTTTACATCTACCACAGATCGACCACCCACAGCAACTTCTTCTGTTGTATAACCAATAAATGAAAATACCAGTGTTCCATTGGCATCCGGAGCGATAAGTGAATAGCGGCCTTCTGCATTGGAAGTAGTACCTATTTTTGTTCCTTTTAAGGAAACACTTACTCCGGGTAAAGCTTCTCCTTCATCTGAGGTAATTTTACCCGAAATGGTAAACTCTACGCTTACAGGACGAATAGAGGCAGATAAGGATTCTCTGATATGCAACACTTCCGTAGGAGTGTTGGTAAGCAATGCCTTACCATCCAGATTAGTTACAGATCTGTTATGTCCATCACCAACAGTTTCTTTTTTCTCAAAAAGAATATAGTTGGTGTCTTTTACTTTTTCAAAATCCAAATGCAAAGGTTTCAGTAACTGAACCAATACTTTATCTAGTTCCTGAACACTAACATCGTTAGGTTTTACACGAACCTGCCGATCTTTGACAATCTGACTACTGTAGTTAAATGTTACATGATATTTCTCTTCTAATTCTTTCAATACATTAGCAAGAGGTCTCATTTCCTCCTTCTGTTGTAGTGCAATTGGGTACTGGCTATTGCTAGCCAGTAAAAATGACTGAGCAGTGACTTCCAGAAAAGAGGCACTTGTCAGTACCAATAGGAGCCACACACTGGATTGTCGTAACAGGTGTTGCATAAGCGTCTGTTTTTTTAATTAATTAAATGAGAGACTAATTGACTATTTATCTGAAGGTATCAAGGTCTTACTGATATAACTGGTCATTTACTGACTGTCACTTTATTTCCGTTTTGATTGATGTGAATGCGAAATGTCTTTTCCAGAATAGTAAAAAGCAGAGGCACTTTATCCCGGCTCACAGAACCAGTAAATGTAAAATTGGCAATCTCCTGATCCTTAAAATAGAACTCAAATCCATAGTTATCTTCTAGCATAGTGGCAACTTCACTCAGAACCATATCTTCAAAAATTAGCTTATTTTGCTTCCAGGAAGTATAGTTATCAGGGTCAACTCGTCTGCGGATCAATGTGTCAATGGTTTTATTTACTTCCACTAACTCTCCCGGAACCATCTCTAATGAACCATGGTGTTTTTGAATATCATTTAGTTGTATTTTTCCCTCACTCAGGACAATCCGGGCAGTAGAACGCCGGGTATTTACATCAAACTGGGTTCCTAATACTTCTACTATTACTTGTGGAGTATGTACCAGGAAGCGCTGATGTGTTACAGTGTGCGTAACAGAAAAGAAGGCCTCTCCTTCAAGCCATATTTCTCTAATCTGAGTACTATTCCACCCCTTTGTATATCGAATTGAAGAATTTGAATTTAGCTGAACAGTTGAGCCATCAGGCAGTATAACTGTCTTCATTTCACCATAATGAGTTGTATAGCTGATCTGTTCTTCCTGCAAACCAAACCATACCAAAGCACTGGTCAGTATAACTCCGAGTATAACAGCTGCCCACTGAAAATAAATAGGGAATGTATTGGTAACAGGTGTATTGATCTGTTGTAGTTCCTGCTCATAGTCATTATTTGTTTTGGTAATTCGATCCCATACATCTATTATATCGTCATCCTCTATATCTTCATCCATATTTGTCAGAATCAGTCTTGCCTGAGCAACCAGATCTGCTTTTTCCGGATATTGATATAACCACTCCTGCCAAAAATCAGACTGATCCGAATCCGGGTCTTTCACCCATTTCCGAAAAGATTGATTATCAATCAGATCTTCTAATGTATAGTTGGAGTAAGGCTTAGGCATCAGGAAGATGTTTTGTTTTCAGGTATTAGCCTTACACCTTCATATTTTACCAAAAAAAATTAAAAAAATTTCATTTCATATCTAATTCCATTTTACGGATTATATAAACAGGGTAAGAATGGTTATATAGGCGACTTCTACTACTGAAATGTTTTTCTTTAAAACCTGAATCGCATTATAAGTAGTATTATAAATTGTACGTATAGTTAATGACATCACTGTTGCCACTTCGGTAGGACTCATATCTTCATAGAATAACAGAAAGATGATCTCTCGTTGCCTTTTCGAAAGCTTTTTCAATGCATTATCGATAGAGTGCTTTTGTTCAAGCGCCCATTGGCTTTGGATAATAGCATATTCCGGAGAAATTTCATGTAATCTGTTATCACTCTCCTCCCATTCATCTGACACCACCCACTTATCGCCCTTTAGCTTTTTGTATAGTTTTGTCCGCAAAGATTTAAGCAGATAGTTTTTAACAGATTCAGGATTTCCAATTGTCTGCCGATTACGCCATAATTCAATAAATAAATCGTGTAAACAATCTTTTACAACTTCCCGGTCATGAATGATTTTTCTTCCATAACGTAATAGTAAGGCAGCATGTATATTATACAGCATAGCATAGGCATTCTGATCGCCCTGTTTAAATGCTGTCCAATAATATCTGGAGCGTTCCATTTCGCTCATTTCAGAAACATGCCCGCATTCTGCATTGGTAGTTTTCCACATCATTTTACAGTCTTTATTTAATTATTAAAATCCACAAATACATTCAAATAATCCAAAATAAAAAAGGGCATAAAAATGCTGGTTCTATAATTAATTTTGTATCAATCAAAACACCAGGCTTAAGAACAGATATATTGTATACCTATAACAGATCTTGTCTGAGGTAATAAACTATCCATATTGTGGATAAAAAACAGGATGCAGTATCTGTATAGATGAATTACAAAGATGTATGAACTACTTAGTAGTAATATAAATAATTACTTGAAGTAAAGGTAATTATTTTCGTAGAGTTTACTTTCCTGTAGTCTCCTGTAAGTCCTGTATGAACTATAAATATTCATATTGACATTACTTTACAAAAGGTAGATTTTACAATAATCAGACCTATAGAAAATTGTACAGAGAGACAAAAAATACACTATATTGTAGATAACTTATAGCGAAGGATATACTTTTTTTGCGTTTGAGAAAGAAAAAAATATGTAAAACTACTTATCCCGCAAAAGTGTAAAAGCAACTATATCCCAGGACTCATCCTCATCAGGCTCTCCACCTTTATATGCTAACTTCACTACACAATCTCTTTGTAAAGTATCACCATTCGTATAAAAAGTTACAGGAACGACTACTCTGTATCTGTTCTGAGATTCTTCCTGAATCAGGAGGTTAGTGTATATAAACTTTCCTTTTGATGAAGGAAGGGAAATACGTTCAGGAATCTTTCGGGAGATCACCTGAGAAATATGATCATTAATGGTTTGTTCACGATTACCGTTTACAGACAGAGAAAACCAATCCAGTTTTTCTGTAATAGAATCATAAAAACAGAGGCCACACAAATATACCAATCCAATGATGATAATGACCTGTATTTGCTTAGATGAAATCCTGTTTTCTGACATAATAAAAAAATAAAATTTCTGATCTGATACACTTTCAGAATAGTATGCCCATACAATAGAGGTAGATAAGATTTGAGTAGTAGATATTGTTACATGAAATTACTTTTTAAAAGAATACATTACCAACATTTTTCTAATTCTTTTGATCATCTTACTACATTCTCTATCTATTTCCAATTTGGCATATTTTTTTACCCAGTTTAACAATATTGTTACACCTTCTCATAGATTCATCCTTTTTTCTTATGAAATATTTCTTTTCACATTCAATAGATAGTCTGGAACTTACTACAAGTTATTTGGTAACAGAAAAACCAGAACCACCGATACCTACTGAACCACCCCTGCCTCCAGTAACAACTCCACCTCAAGAAATTCCTACACCGTTAATTCCGCCTGTTACACCACCTATGCCTCCTCCAGTACCACCGCCGGTTCCTCAACCCAGCAATTACTATCCGAATTGAAAATATTTTTTAACACAATTTTATTCAGAAAATACTTAGATAGGCCTCTGCTGTATCTGGTAGGCATAAATGGATAATTTCAAAACACAGTATGATAATTACATGACACAAATTTGTAAAAGTCATTTGTAACTGTCATTCTCTTTTTTTATCTTGATAAAAATCGTTTACCTATTGGGCTTGACCGGCATCAATATATAATAACAAGCTTATATTTATGGATACAGAGAATGAGCAAATTTTAGAGATAAACTATTGTCTTCAACTTATTGCCAATGCAGGTCTGGTCGCTCAGCGTGATCCGGAAGCACAGGGCTCCTGGGCTATCCGAGGAGGAAGCAGTTGTGAGAAGATAGGTTCATTAACCCTATTTCAACATCCGTTCTGGATAATTTGTACACCACAATCTGAAACAGACGAAAGTACCTGGCAACTAATTTGCCATACAGGATATTCACACAGTTCACGTTTGTATTTCAGCTCTTTTGAACAAACGTTAAACCGACTATCTACTACCTATCAGTCACTCGGCTTATTGCCATCTATACAAAGTGAGGAATTAAATCCTTAGAATACACCATACGTTATTTATTATACTGACCAGTGCCTACATTTTAAAAAAAGTGTAGGCACTGGCGTTTATGGGATGTTTATCTCAGATTCACTTTCACTCCCATTTTATTTAAGCCAACTATCCCCAATATTTCACTTAACAACTTGATAGGTTGCAACAGGCCTTATCTACAAAATTCACCTCCATACAATCACACAAAAATCCAACTTCTTCTTCCTTATATTAATTTTTATTCTCTTCTTGTGTATACCAATGGCATGTATACCATGTCCATGATGTACATGATCCTATACTTCATTGATCTAACTTATTTAAGGAAGCTTATGTCTTTTCAAGGAAAAACCGTTTTCATTACTGGTGCCAGCAGAGGTATTGGCCATGCGATTGGAATACGTTTGGCAAAGGAAGGTGCTAATATTGTAATAGCAGCCAAAACAACAGAGCCTCATCCCAAACTTCCAGGCACCATTTATACAGCCGCTGAAGATATGGAAAAAGCAGGTGGGAAAGCATTGCCACTTGTAGTAGACATTCGTTATGAAGATCAGGTACGTACGGCAGTAGAAAAAGCAGTGGAAACATTTGGAGGTATCGATATACTGATTAATAATGCCAGTGCCATTAATCTGACAGGTACTCTGCAAACAGATATGAAGCGATATGATCTGATGCATCAGATTAATACGCGTGGCACATTTCTCTGTTCTCAAATGTGTCTACCACATCTTCTTAAGGCAGAGAACCCGCACGTACTGAATTTATCACCACCATTAAGTATGGAAACCCGTTGGTTTGCCCATCATGTAGCTTATACAATGGCTAAATTTGGCATGAGTATGTGTGTACTAGGTATGGCAGGCGAATTTAAAGGAAAAGTGGCTTTCAATGCCTTATGGCCTCGAACAGCCATCGCGACGGCAGCTGTAGCCAATATTCTGGGAGGAGATGAGATGATTAAACATAGTCGTACACCGGAAATTCTGGCAGATGCTGCTTATTATATACTAAGGAGAGAGCATAAAACAACCACAGGTAATTTCTTTATTGATGATGAAATTCTAGCTTCTGAAGGAATTACAGATCTGTCATCTTATAATGTGACTCCAGGTTTAAAACCGGAAGAACTTACGAAAGATTTCTTTATTTAATCCTCTGTGATAATTTTTTATCTTCTGTCTTTTGCATCGACAACAAAAGACAGAAGATGATACAGTCCAGCCTAATCAACGTTTATTTCTCCTATCAGCTCCAGTTTTGAATCTGTTCACCGTCGAACAGTAGCTGTTCACAAACGGACAGTATCATAAGGAAACAATTCCTGAAAACCGCTAAATTAGCTCACAAAGGCTTTCGCTGAGATTTGGTGCATTGTTTGTGTTCAGAAAGACAAACTACTTTCTGAACACAAACAATACCCGAATTAAAACTATGATTCGAAACTACATCAAAATTGCCTTTCGAAATCTTTTAAAGAATAAAGCGTATTCATCCATTAACATTCTGGGATTATCTGTAGGCATGGCAGTAGCCATTCTGATAGGGTTATGGATCTATGATGAACTTTCTTATGACAAGTTTCATACGAACTATGATCGTTTAGCACAGGTCTATCAGAATCAAACCTTTAGTGGAACTACAAGTACCAGTGCTGCAATTCCTGTTCCGCTGGCAGGAGAGTTACGCACTAAGTATGCGGCAGATTTCAAATCTTTGGCTTTAGCTTCCTGGAACTTTGAACATATCTTAGCTTTTGAGGACAAGAAGTTTACCAAAGAGGGAATGTTTACAGAACCTGAACTCCCGCAAATGCTTTCATTAAAAATGATACAAGGGACATTAGATGGATTGAAGGATCCCTCTTCTATACTTATTACCAAATCGCTAGCTGAAACACTTTTTGGAGATACAGACCCTATTAATAAAATCATAAAATTAGATAATAAGACGACCTTAAAAGTAACGGGTGTCTATGAAGACCTTACTTATAACTCTACCTTACACAGTACCTCATTTTTAATTCCCTGGGAAAAATACCTTACTCTGCAAAACTGGGTAAAAGAGTCACAAACCCAATGGAACAACAATTCCTTCCAGTTATTTGTCCAGATTGCTGATAAAGCGGATTTTAGAAAGATCAATTCCAAAATTAAAAATGTAGTTCAGTCACATCGTGCCAAAGGTGAAGATGATAAGCCTGTTGCATTCCTGCATCCTATGAGTCAATGGCATTTGTATTCTGAGTTTAAAAATGGCATAAATATAGGCGGACGCATTCAGTTTGTATGGTTGTTTGGTATTATCGGAACATTTGTATTATTACTGGCCTGTATCAACTTTATGAACTTAAGTACCGCCCGTAGTGAAAAACGAGCTAAAGAAGTAGGTATTCGTAAAGCAATTGGGTCAGTCAGACAACAATTGATTGGACAATTTCTCAGCGAATCACTTGTTATTGCAGGAATTGCATTTCTGGTTGGGGTATTTCTAGTACTTTGTACACTACCCTGGTTTAATACACTGGCAGATAAAGAGATGAGTATCCTCTGGACAAATCCTGTTTTCTGGATAGCCTGTCTTACCTTTACAGCTTTTACAGGTCTGATCTCAGGCAGCTATCCAGCCTTTTATTTATCTTCTTTCCAACCTGTTAAAGTATTGAAAGGCACCTTCAAAGCTGGTCGATTGGCCTCCTTACCACGTAAAGTATTGGTAGTGGTACAATTTACAGTGTCTGTCAGTCTCATCATTGGAACTATTATTGTCTTTCGTCAGATCCAGTACGCGAAAAACCGTCCGATTGGTTATGATCGGGAAGGGCTTATCACAGTTATGATGAATACACCAGAGTTGTATGGACACTATGATGTTCTTCGCAGTGACTTGATTAAAACAGGAGCTGTAGAAAACATGAGTGAGTCTTCCAGTCCGACAACAGGTGTATGGTCTAACCAGATTGGCTTTGACTGGGAAGGCAAAGACCCAAACATGCTAGCCTTGTTTGGTACTATCGCAGTTACTCATGATTATGGCAAAACAGTAGGCTGGCAATTTAAAGAAGGCCGGGATTTTTCACGGGAATACGCTACAGATAGTGTTGGTTTTGTATTCAATGAGGCAGCTGTTAAGTATGCAGGAATAAAAGATCCTGTAGGAAAGACAGTTAGATTTAATGACAAAAAATATACAATCATTGGGATCATTAAAGATATGGTAATGGAATCCCCTTTTGATCCGATTAAACCCACCATATTCCTATTAGATTATGGATGGGCGAATGTCATTACTGTTAAAATGAAAACAGGTGTAAACTCAAAAGAAGCTCTGGCAAAGGTTGAATCTGTTTTCAAAAAACACAATCCGGGTAGCCCTTTTGATTTCAAATTTGTCGACAAAGAATATGAACAAAAGTTTCGTGCAGAGGAACGCATTGGAACACTAGCCAGCTTCTTTGCCTCACTGGCTATATTCATTAGCTGTTTAGGACTGTTTGGTTTAGCATCCTTTATGGCAGAGCAACGTACCAAAGAGATTGGTATTCGGAAAGTACTTGGGGCTTCTGTTGTTAACTTATGGCAATTGCTATCGAAAGACTTTGTTACCTTAGTTATTATTTCATTCCTTATCGCTGCGCCGATTGCCTACTTTACGATGAGTCAATGGCTCGAAAAATACGAATATCGTTCTGAAATCAGTTGGTGGGTATTTGTTTTGTCAGGAGTGGGAGCTATGGTAATTACACTGTTAACGGTAAGCTTCCAGGCCATCAAAGCAGCGCTAGCCAATCCGGTAAAATCGTTACGTTCCGAATAGGGTGTTCAAACATATAGTTTTCTGCAATCAGCTGGAACAGCTATTCTTTTACCTGAAAAAGTAGAAGAATAGCTGTTTATAAAGTAAGTATTCATTCTGCTATCTTTCCCATTCATCTAACATACACTCCTATGCTTCATAACTATATCAAGATTGCACTACGAAATTTATGGAAGAACAAAGGTTTTTCTCTAATCAATATTATTGGGTTGGCAGTAGGAATATCCATTTGTCTACTGATTGTGGTCTATATTCAGAGTGAACTTGGTTATGATCGGTTCAATGAAAAAGCAGATCGTATATATCGGATGGTTCTGGAACGTCGGTATCCGGGACGCTCAACCTCCTACTCTATCATTCCTCATTCCATAGGAGAAGCAGTTCAGAAAGAATATTCAGAAGTTCAGCAATGTATGCGGATGTATGCGGATGGTGGTAATACAATTTTTATTCGGATAGGTAATCAGGTATTTGAAGAGAATCATGTCATCTTTGCTGACTCAAACTTTTTTCAGGTCTTTACAATTCCATTAACTCAAGGTAATCCACAAACAGCACTTAATAAACCCAATGCTGTTGTTCTGACAGAAGAAACCGCCTTAAAGTATTTTGGAACGTTAAATGTTCTGAATAAAACAATAAAACTTGATGCAGGGGGCAATGATTTGATTGTAACGGGTGTATGCTCTAAGGTACCCGAAAATTCTCATTTCACATTTAATCTGCTGGCAGCTTCATCCGGTATAGATTTCACCAAACAAATAAACTACACAGGCTTTGATGCGTATACATATTTTCTGCTACAACCCAATGCTTCTGCTAAGTCACTGGAGGCAAAGTTTCCCAAGATCATTGAAAAGTATGTAGCAGGAGAAATAGCCCGTACATTTGATACCTCTTACGAGCAGTTTCAGGCAGCTGGTAATGGATACAATTATTCTCTACAACCCTTACTGGATATTCATCTGCATTCAGATCTGGAAGCAGAACTCAAACCAAATGGGAGCATCTCTACCATTTATATATTCTCAGTCATTGCCGGCTTTATTTTGTTGATTGCCTGTGTGAACTTTGTAAATCTGGCTACAGCCCGCTCTGTAGAACGAGCTAAAGAAGTAGGTATTCGAAAAACCTTTGGCTCTGAGCGAAAAATGCTGGTCATGCAATTTCTAACTGAGGCGGTTGTGATCAGTGTATTTAGCTTTACTACGTCCTGTCTCCTATTACTTATTCTTCTACCTTTTTTCAATAAAATTTCTGGAAAAGAGCTATCATTAGGCTTTTTATTGAATCCTGTATTCATGCCAGGATTTTTACTTTTTTCTGTTCTGATTGGTCTTTTGGCTGGAGGTTACCCAGCACTTATATTGTCCTCATTTCAGCCACTGGCAGTGCTTCGAGGAAAGTTTAAACACAATCAGAAGGGGATTGAACTACGCAACGGGTTGGTGATCTTTCAGTTTAGTATTTCCATTATTCTTATCATCTGCACAATTGTTGTTTTTAAACAGATGCAGTTTATGCAAGGAGATCGCCTGGGCTTTCAGAAAGATCATATCATTACCTTACAGCGAACAGATCTGTTAACTACAAAAACAAAAGCGTTCAAAACTGAACTCAAAAAAATTGCTGGAGTCGAAGAGGTCTCAGGTGCATCGTCTATGCCTGGTGGTCAAAACTTTTTTGGTATGACAATGAAAGCAGAAGGAGTAAAAGAACCACTCACAGGAAGAGGATTAGTTGTAGATAATGATTTTGCCTCTACACTCAAACTGGAAATAGTCAAAGGTCGCAGCTTTTCCGATAAATTTCCGTCTGATTCATTGGCTGTTATGCTGAATGAAAAAGCGGTAGCAGAACTAGGACTAGCCAATCCTATTGGTGCACGGCTTACCAGTCCGGACCCTTTTCTGAATCAGCCCGGCAAGCCTGGTCAAACCTACTACACAGTTGTAGGAATTCTGAAAGACTTTCATTTTCAATCACTGCACCAAAAAATCACACCCCTTATTCTGCTTAACACAAGCAAGTTTGGAGAAGTATCACCCTTAACCAGCCTACGCATTCAGTCTGATAAGTTCCAGCATACACTTACTACCATTGAATCTCTGTGGCATCAGTTTCTTCCACAGCAGCCGTTTCACTATTCCTTTCTGGATCAGGATCTGGCAGCATTGTATCATGCCGAGCAAACCTCTCAGCGAGTATTTGGTGTATTTTCCATACTAGCTATTTTTATAGCCTGTATGGGGTTACTGGGCCTAGCTGCCTATACTACTCAGCAACGCACCAAAGAGATTGGAGTACGCAAGGTGTTAGGCGCTTCAGTACAGCAGATTATCGTATTACTATCCAGAGATTTTATCAGACTGGTAGGCATTTCTTTTGTGCTTGCCTCACCCATAGCCTGGTGGGTAATGAGTCGATGGCTGGAGAACTTTGCTTACCGAACCGGACTAAGCTGGTGGATTTTCGTTGTAGCGGGAATTGCTGCTACAGGCATAGCTTTGCTAACCATTAGTTATCAAGCCGTTAAAGCGGCTCTTACCAATCCGGTAAAAGCTCTTCGTACAGAATAGATTATTTGCATTCTAATCTCTTATATCGTAACTAATTAAACTTTGTACTGTTCGCAAACGTGCAGTATTGTCCGATAATGGACAATATTCGCGTTATGCATGCCCTTTATTTGCAGATAAAGGGCATTTTTTATTTTGGCATATAGCTTGATCCTCGATAGGAATTCAGCATTTCTTATTTCTGTAATCTGGTACCATAAAGATACTCAGGCTAAGTATGCTGTAACTCCACCTACTCACTACAACTATGCTTAAGAATTTACTACAAGTCGCTTTTCGAAACTTAACCAAAGACAAAGGTTTTAGTCTGTTAAATATTCTTGGACTAACCATTGGAATTACCTTTAGCTTATTTTTATTGTTTTATGTAAGGGATGAGCTAAACTTTGATCGTTACCATACAAAAGCAGACCATATTTATCGCATTATCACCCACCTGCAGGAACCAGAACGAACTGATCATGTAGCTATTACCCAATTTGTACTTGCTCCGGCATTGAAAAAAGAATATCCGGAAGTAGAGCAAGCAGTCCGCTTTGTCGGAAAAGGGCGAACGCTGTTAAAAAACGGAGAGCAGCATCTTTTTGAAGACAAAATATTCTTTGCAGACAGTAATCTATTTGAGGTATTTACCTATCCCTTTTTTGAAGGAGATCCGAAAACAGCCTTGTTAGCACCTAATTCTATTCTATTAACAGAAACACTGGCGAAAAAACTTTTTTCAACAACTAAAGATCTAACTGGTAAATCCTTACAAACATCCAACGGAACAGTATATAAAATAACAGGAATTCTACAGGATGTGCCACTTAATTCACATATCCGATTCAATGCACTCCTATCTGTAAGCACACTTCCAAAAGACTTTGGCAATAACTGGGGTAATTTTGGATTTTTTACCTATGTATTACTTAATCCTGCTGTAAACCCATCCGCATTTGAAAAAAAGCTATTGCCTATGTATGACAAATACATGGCAAGTATTTTTGCCCCTTTTAATGTCAAGATGCATTATGGTGTCCAGCCTATTACAGATATCCATCTTCACTCTACACTAAATGGTGAACCTGAAGAGGTGGGTAGTATGTCATACATTTATACATTTTCGATTGTAGCAGTATTCATGTTGCTTATTGCCAGTATCAACTACATGAATTTAACAACAGCCCGATCTGCACGCAGAGCAAAGGAAATAGGTATTCGAAAAGTAGCAGGTTCGACACAATTTCAACTGATTTTGCAGTTTCTGACAGAATCCATTGTGTTAACATTTGTCTCCTTTATAGTAAGCATAGTATTTATTTTTTTCCTGATTCCGGTATTTAATACATTATCAGGCAAGCTATTTCAATTTAGTACTCTTTTTCATCCGTTTACATTTCTTTCGCTGATTGGCATTATAGTACTGGTCGGTCTGATTGGAGGTAGCTATCCAGCGTTTTATCTGGCTAAATTTAATCCTGTATCTGTATTAAAGGGCAGTCTGGCGAAAGGGTCCAGTAACATAGCCTTACGGAGAGTGTTGGTTGTAATGCAGTTTTCCATTTCTATGATTATGTTGATCTGCACCTGGATAGTATATGACCAGTTGCAGTTTTTACGCACCAAAGATCTGGGGTATGACAAGGAACAGGTAATGGTTATTAATGTAAACCAACAAGGTGATGTAAAGAGCAAATTACGTTTGCTTCAAAATGAATTACGTAAAAATTCACAGATAATTGATGTAAGTACATCCAATGCTACACCGGGGTCTGATGCCAGCAAAATCTTATTTGAGATAGAATCGAAAAATGGTTTTACCAATTACGCTTCTGATATTTATGGTATAGATCCATTCTATTTAAAAACATTGGGTATTAAACTCGTTGAAGGAAGAAACTTTACCGAGACAGATCAGTCTGATACCTTACGAAGAGCCATTGTCAATGAAGCAATGCTGAAGCAAATGGGCTGGCAGGAAGCTTTAGGTAAAAAGATCCGCTTTGCAGGTGATACAGCCAATACTATGGAAGTAATTGGTGTGGTAAAAGACTTCCACCAAAGATCTCTTTATAATCCTATAGAGCCTCTCATTCTTGTATATCGGCAAAATAACAATACCATTCAGGTTAAAGTCAGCAATCAGAATATTCCTGCCACAGTCGGTTATGTAGAAAAACAAGTCAAATCCATATTTCCGGATGAACCATTTCAATACACCTTCCTGGATCAGGACTTTACCACTCAGTTTGCAGCCGATCAGCGGAGAGGCCAGATATTTACCGCTTTTTCATCTCTGACTATATTAATAGCCTGTCTGGGCCTATTGGGATTGGTAGCATTCACAACCCAGCAACGACAAAAGGAAATCAGCATCCGGAAAATACTGGGAGCTGAAACAGGAAACTTATTCCTTCTCATCAATAAGAATTTTCTGCTTCTGATAGGGGTAGCCTGTATTATATCCTTTCCTGTCTCGTATTATTTTATGCATCAATGGTTGAGTACTTTCCCATATCGTACACCTTTAAAGCCTGAAACCTTTATTATTTCAAGCCTGGTGATTCTACTTATCACGCTCTTAACAGTAAGCTACCATACAATCAGGGCAGCTTTATCAAATCCTGTTAACGCATTACGATCTGAATAAGTCCAAACAAAGCCCATACCTATACTTATGGGCTTGCTTTTAAACTTTTCTTGTATGATACAGAATTATCTTAAAATCGCTCTTCGCAATTTAAATCGCTTCAGAAGCTTTGCGTTCATTAACATTATTGGTTTGACAATGGGTATGACCTGTTGTTTTATGATTTTGTTGTTTGTGCGTAATGAATTAAGCTTTGATACCTTTCACGAAAAGTTTGACAGAATATATCGTATCACATACAATCCAAAATTTGCGGAGTTACCCACGGCACTGGCTGTGCTTCCACCCCCTGTAGCCCCTTTATTGCCTGGCTATTTTCCTCAGATGGAAACTGCTGCCCGTATGTATCGCCGTAATGCCAGTATGGCTGTCAATCAGGGCGATATAAAAAAGAGTTTTGAGGAAGAAAACTTCTTCTTTGCGGATTCTTCTATCCTGCAAATATTCTCCTTCGCATTCCTGAAGGGAGACCCTAAAACGGCTCTTAATGAGACGTTTACTGTGATTCTAACAGAGCAGATGGAGAAGAAATATTTTGGTAGCCAATCGGCATTAGGACAAACAATTCTGTTTGGAGGTTTGCATCCAATGAAAGTGACAGGTGTTGTTAAAGAATTTCCAGACAACTCACACATTCATTTTAACTTCATCTCCAACTATCAAACTATGTTCGCGCTGGAGAATCCTGAAGCACGAGAAAACCTGCCTCGCAACTGGATCATCAGCCATTCATTCACCTATGTATTATTAAAACCAAATCAGAATCCTGCATCAGTAAATGCCCGATTCCCTCAGTTTTTACTGGATCATGCTCCCAAACAATTCAGCAAAGACATAGAATATCAGTTACAACCGATGCGTGATTTTCACCTCAGATCTAATCTGGGAGGAGAAGCTGAGGCTCCTGGAAATATCACTTATTTATATGTGTTTACAGGTGTTGCTTTTATTACATTACTGATTGCTTGTATCAACTTTGTCAACCTTTCTACAGCTCGTTCACTGAAACGTGCTAAAGAAGTAGGCATGCGTAAAGTACTGGGGGCAGAGAGAAAACACCTTATTCAGCAGTTTCTAGGTGAATCCTTTTTACTGGCGTCGATTGCCTTTCTATGTTCGTTTATCCTGATTCAGTTATTCTTACCTGTAATGAATACACTAACAGGAAAACACTTGTCATTCTCTACTTTACTAAATGATCCTATTCTCATACCTTCCTTTATTGGAATATTTCTCATAACCAGTTTGCTGGCAGGTAGCTATCCGGCATTTTTCGTATCAGCCTTCCAGCCTATTACTACATTAAAAGGAAGCTATACCAGTGAAAAAGCGAAGGGAGGAATTTTGCGGCAAGCATTGGTGGTTGTACAGTTTGCAGCATCTATAGGGCTAATCATTGCGGCAAGCATCGCCTTCAATCAGTTGCATTTTATGCGTAATCAACCTTTAGGATTTGAGAAAGACTACATTATTACGGCACCTCTGTTTAGTCAGAACCTGAACAATATATTCCTTCCATCAAATGATAGTCTGTATCAAAAGATCAAAACGTTTAGAAATGTACTAAAACAGAACCCTTCTATTGAGGAAGTAACATTATCCAGCCAGGCATTGGGGCAGGGAAGCACACGAAGAGGAATTGTACCAGAAGGCTTTACAAAAGAAGACAACAAATTTATCGCCTGTCTGGCAGTAGATTACAACTTTCTGAAAACCTATAACATGAAATTACTGGCAGGGAGGGATTTTTCGGAAAATTTTGAAACAGATAAAGAGGCCGCCTTTCTTATCACTGAAACCGGAGCTAAATCGTTCGGATGGACTACTCCGGCTAAAGCCTTGGGAAAAACTATTGACAGAGAAGGAAAACAAGGAAAGATTATTGGAGTAATACAGGATTTTCATGCAGAAACATTGTCTCAACCATTGGAAGGTGTTCTTATAGATGTTGATATTCCTCAACTGAACTTATTCTCAATAAAGATCAGTTCAAGCAATGTACCTCAGACACTCAGTTTCCTGGAGAAGAAATGGTCTGAGTATTTCCCGGAAAAGGCATTTGAATATGACTTTTTGGATACATCCATTGCCCGTCAATACGAAAGCGATCAGCGTCTGGGAAATATCATCAGCTACTTCGCCGGGTTGGTTGTTCTTATTTCCTGCCTGGGTCTGTATGGTCTTATTTCTCTGGTAGCACAACAAAAAGTAAAGGAAATAGGTATCCGCAAAGTATTGGGAGCTTCGATCAGTCAGATAGTAATCCTTCTGTCAAAAGATTTTATCAAACTTGTCCTTATCTCATTTGTTATTGCGGCCCCTGTTGCGTGGTACTTTATGAATAAATGGCTACAAGGATTTGCCTTTCGGATTGATATTTCGTGGTGGATATTTTTACTGGCAGGTATTCTGGCAATGATTGTAGCTCAGGCCACAGTCAGCTATCAGGCCATTCGGGCAGCAAGAGCTAATCCTGTCAAATCCCTTAGATCTGAATAAAGATCACCGTCCGATAAAATAAATTTTCCAGAATCTAACTCACCTAACGAATCAAACAACTATGCTAAGAAACTACTTTAAGATTGCAATGCGGAATCTCTGGCGTAACAAAGGTTTTTCAGCAACAAACATCTTTGGTTTATCTATTGGTATTGCCACCTGTCTGTTAATTATGTTATATGTTCTGGATGAGATCAGCTATGATCGTTTTTACTCCAACGCAGATCGTATATACAGACTTAATTCGGATATTAAATTTGGAGGCAACCAGATGAGACTGGCCGTAATGCCCGCCCCAACTGGTGCTGCCTTGGTGCGTGATTACCCATTGGTAGAAGCTGCTGCACGTATACGACAAACAGGAAGTATACTGGTAAAAAAAGGAAATGAAAACATCAAGGAAGATGGACAAAATGTAGGCTATGCAGACTCTACTATTTTTAAAGTTTTCTCTTTTCCAATGCTGTATGGTAATCCGGATAAAGCGCTAACAGAACCTCATACACTGGTTATTTCTGAACGAATAGCCCAAAAATACTTTGGTGAATCCGATGTTGTAGGCAAAACGATGATTCTGGATGATAAACAACCCTACAAAATAGCAGGTGTTATACAAAACATTCCAACCAATTCACATCTAAAAATTGATTTCTTTCTTACTATGCTTGACCATGAAGATAGTAAGATTGATAATTGGGTAAGTCACAATTACACTACCTATTTATTGTTGAAAGAAGGAGTAAAACCAGCTCAGGTAGAAGCAGTATTTGATAATCTACTTTTAAAATATGTAGGCCCCCAAATAAAACAGGCATTTGGCTCTACACTGAATGACTTAAAAAAGTCAGGAAGCTATCTTAATTATAGCCTGATGCCTGTTTCTGATATCCATCTGTATTCAGACCGCGTGGCTGAAGTATCTCCTAATAGTAATGTTCAGTATGTTTATATTTTCTCTGCTGTAGCCTTTTTCATACTGCTTATTGCCTGTATCAACTTTATGAACCTGGCAACAGCCCGTTCAGCTAATCGAGCAAAAGAAGTAGGTGTACGAAAAGTTCTTGGATCTTACCGTAGTAGTTTAATCTATCAGTTTCTTACAGAATCTATTTTGTTAACAGGTATTGCATTTGTTCTTGCATTGGGTATAGGAGTAATGTTACTTCCTTTGTTTAATGATTTAGCAGGCAAGCAAATGACTATGTCTGTCATTGAACACCCCCTGATTATACCTGTACTATTATTATTCACGCTATTTACAGGTTTATTGGCAGGAAGTTATCCGGCATTCTTTTTATCTGCATTTGAGCCTATACAGGTATTAAAGGGTAAGCTAAGTCAGGGGGCTAAAAGCAGTAGCTTACGAAGTTCACTGGTTGTATTTCAGTTTCTGGCCTCTGTATTTTTGATTATATGTACAGTTGTTATCTATCAGCAACTCACCTTCATACAAAATAAACAATTAGGGTTCAATAAAGAACAGGTACTTATTATCAATGATGCCAGTGCATTAGGAAACAGCACAGAAAGCTTCAAAAATGAAGTCTTGCGTTTGGAAGAAGTGAAAAATGGAACTATTACCGGATATCTTCCTGTACCCTCCTGGCGCAGCGACAATCTTTATTTTCCGGAAGGAGAAATAAGACAGGATAAAGCAGTCTCTATACAAAGCTGGAATGTAGATTATGATTACATTCAAACAATGGGAATGCAGATTATTAAAGGCAGAGATTTTGATAAACAGTTACAGACAGACTCTTCTGGTATTATTATCAATGAAACCGCTGCGAAACTATTTGGCTATTCCAATCCAATTGGAAGACGTATTTCTGCTTTGACTGATTTTAAAACTCAGCAAACACGTGCCTATACAATTGTTGGAGTTGTTAAAAACTTCAATTTTGAATCTCTGAGACAAAATATTGGTGCTGTATGCTTCACACTTGGAAATGCACCTGGCAATGTTAGTTTCCGACTGAATACAGAGAATATGCCTGCTACTATTTCAAAAATTGAAGCTAAGTGGAAAACTATTGCTCCGGGGCAGCCATTCAACTATCAGTTTATGGATGAAGCATTTACTAATGTATATCAGAGTGAACAAAAAGTGGGTAAGCTATTTATCACATTTGCTCTACTGGCTATTTTTATAGCTTGCCTAGGGTTATTTGGATTATCAGCTTATTCAGCAGAACAACGTACCAAGGAAATTGGGATTCGCAAAGTGCTCGGAGCCAGTATATCCAATATTGTGGCTCTGTTATCCAAAGATTTTCTGAAACTTATACTGATTGCCAATGGTATAGCCTTCCCATTAGCCTACTGGGCTATGAGTACCTGGTTACAGGATTTTGCTTTTAAGGTCAATATTCAGTGGTGGGTATTTTTGATAGCAGGCATAGCAGCTTTACTGATTGCTTTGTTAACTGTAAGCTTTCAGGCTATTAAGGCTGCATTGATCAATCCTGTTAAATCTTTGCGATCTGAATAATGTAAGAATCTGAGTTCTTCACTCTCCAGAAACTATCAACAAAGGCTAACTTCTGGAGAGTTTATTTTTTAGAATGTAAGTGCTAAACCAGTTGAAGGTCTGACAATAGTACGATCCAGATCTTTTCCATATAACAGATTACAGTTAATTGTCCAGGCAACAGAACCCAGTTTAAGCTGGACTCCTGCTGTAGAGGAATAATAATCGAAATGATCTCTTTGTAAAGAAGTACCGTTGCTATTTGCCAGTAACTGATTACCAAAATATTGAGTCCCCGAACCAGTACTGACTCGTAATACCTCCGCAATAAGGAATCCGACCTCCCATTGATAATGCAGATTGTAACGATTCTGCTCGGTCTCGTTGACAATCGTAAACTTTTGATCCTGAATCATAGAGGTTATTGTAGTTCGATTCAAACTTCCTGCACTACCGTACACACCAAGATATGTTTTCTTATGATCTTTACTCTCTGCCAGCTTTATTCCAACCAATCCATCCAGTTGCCAGTTCAGGTGATTCTCTTCGAATTTATCAAAGCTCTGATTACCGGGTCCCAGGTAGTAGTTCACAGCACCTCCCAATTGTACTTTAATCCCTCCACCCTCTTTTTGTGCCATCACCAGCGTTGAAAATCCCAGAAATAGAATTAATGTATATAATGTAAAAACAAATGTTTTCATAGTTGTAATATGTTATAGTTTATACCCAATCCCAAACTGCAGTATAGTCAGACCTGCACCAATATCACCAAATACCATCAAACCTGGCTGAGCTTCATAATCCACTCCTATTCGTGCCTGGATGCCCAGACTAAATGCACGACTATTGGACCGTACCTGCAACATGCGATCATTGTTATTATCTACAGCCAAAATTGATTCTGATTTCAGGAACGAGCCATTGATCCCAATTCCTACCAGGATATAAGGTTTTGCACGTCCTGTACCAAAACGTCGTTTTGCATATACATTCAACAAAAGGAGTGTCTCATTTAACTTCCGGTCTATCTGCAGGCTGTCATACGAATCATACTCATTCTGTGTAAACCGAAATCCTGCAACACCAAATGTAACTCCCAAGCGAAAATTCTCTTTAAACTGAGCATCATAGCTGAATCCTATTCCAGGAAATCTGAGAGCAGAAGTATATTGACTTATATTACTAACTTTCGTAAATCCTCTGATAAATCCCAGATGAAAATGAATTTCAGGCTGAGAAAAGTTTTCACGGGCAAAAAACTTATCTACTTTCTTATCTGGAGACTCTTTCTGGCCTTCCTTAGAAACTGTATCAACTCTTGCTGTGTCAACAGAAACAGCTGCTGGAGGAGGCGAGACCGATCGTTTGAACAAACTACTATCTGTTGGAGCCAGTATATCTTTCACCTGATTTCGATAGCTTATAGCATACACATCTGTTCTGGGCATAGTATAAATTGGCCCATCCGGAATATCTGTCCGTTTGTATTTGACATATTGTAAATCAACTTCGGTAACCAGGCCATAAACTATATCACCATTTTTCTTGATAATCACATCAAAAGAATTGGAAACAGGTTGACTTTGTGCATAGCTTGTCATAATACATAGAAACATCAGACTTACCAGCACACTTTTTAGAATTGTATTTTTCATGCTTCTCATAAATTACTGTTTTGCCATTTCTGGTAGGTGATATCTTTGAATATGCCATTTGTTCCTTCTAATACCTGTGTTGAGTCTTGTGTATTTACCAAATGAAAAGCAAATGTCCCTGCAATCAGATTTTTATCAGTACTTTGTCGATCAATCTGCAGAAAAGTAGTAGAATCAGGGGTTATCAATTGGTAGGAAGTATACTCATCCTTGGAAACCTGATCTAGCACCTCTGCCTCTATTATTTTTCCATACTCCGAGAATTGGGTTGAGTAGTGTCCTTTTAGCTGATCCGGTTGTTGAACAGCAAACCGGATAGTAAGCTTTCGGTTTAATCCTGCTTCATTTTGCCCATTCAATATCATGCGATAGGTATAATACAATAGTCCAGCAGTATCAGTCTCACTTTTATAAACTATTGCTTTCTCCAGGCCCACTACGAACGTATTTCGGGATTGCCAGGCTTTGCCATTGATATCCACAGAAATTTCAGGATCTCTCACAATACCTATGTCATCAACAGAATGATTACAGGCTATTGTTGTTAATGCCAGGCCTAGAATTAATGCCTGTATAAGTTTTTTTTTCATGTAAATCAGAGAATAATTACTGCAGACGGGCAAAATTTCATGCCGTTATTCGTTTTGTACTTAGATTCGAAAATGTTTCCCATACAGTGGTCTATTGAGCACAAAGTGTAGAATACACACTACAGTAAGAGGCTTTTAGCTAAAGAAATAGTTACAAGCCAGCATTGTTCGGCAATTATCTTTATTTTTAATAATTCAGTCTATTTCAAATCTATGAATCTCTCTATCAACAGTAAAAAGAAGAACTCCTATGATGTAATTGTTATAGGATCAGGAATAAGTGGTGGCTGGGCTGCAAAAGAATTCTGTGAGAAAGGATTAAAAACCCTTGTGCTGGAACGCGGTCGTGATGTCAGGCATATTACAGACTACCCAACAGCCATGAGCAATCCCTGGGATTTTCCACATAGAGGCCGTTCCACAGTTATTTCAGAAACGATAAATCCAATTGTCAATAAGTGTTATGCATTTGAAGAAGCTACTGAGCATTTTTTTGTTAAAGACAATGAACATCCCTATATACAGGAAAAGCCGTTTGATTGGATACGAGGCTATCAGGTAGGAGGAAAGTCTTTGATCTGGGCTCGTCAAACACAACGGTGGAGTGACTTTGAATTTGAAGCACCTTCCCGTGATGGCTTTGCAGTAGACTGGCCTATCCGTTACAAAGATCTGGCTCCCTGGTACAGCTATGTAGAAAAATTTACAGGTATTAGTGGTAACAGAGATGGTATCGCTAATCTACCAGATAGTGAGGTTTTACCTCCTTTTGAATTGAATTGTGTAGAAAAACACATTCAGGAAAAAGTAAAAGAATACTATCAGGACCGTCAGGTAATTATTGGTCGTTGTGCCCATCTTACCCAACCCAATGAAATTCATACACAACAAGGTCGGGGACAATGCCAGGCAAGGCATTTGTGTTATCGGGGATGCCCATATGGAGGTTATTTCAGCAGTAACTCTTCAACCATTCCCTGGGCTGCCAAAACTGGTAATTTAACGCTAAGACCTCACTCAGTTGTTCATTCTATTATCTATGATGAACAGAAACAAAAAGCAACAGGAGTCCAAGTAGTAGATACAAACAGTAAAGAAATGCTTGAGTTTTTCGCAGAAGTAATCTTCGTAAATGCAGCCTGCCTGAACACCAATCTGATTCTATTAAATTCTACATCCAGTCGATTTCCCAATGGGTTAGGTAATGATTCTGGCCTTTTGGGAAAATATGTAGCCTTCCATAATTATCGAGGTAGCCTTACTGCTAGCTTTGAAGGATATAAGGACAAATACTATTATGGCCGACGTCCTACTACTGCATTTATTCCATCCTTTCGCAATGTATTCAAACAGGATACAGACTTTCTACGGGGTTATATGGTTGCTTTCTCTGCCAGTCGGGCAGGATGGCACCAAGGAGGTCAGGAAGGTTTTGGAGCAGAGTATAAGGAAAACATTACTCAACCAGGTGACTGGGAAATCTACATGATGATGCAGGGAGAGACTGTACCGAAAGAACAAAATCACGTACGATTGAGCAAAGATCAAAAAGATGCATGGGGTATTCCACAACTTATTACTTCCATAGAATATGACCAGAATGATGAAAAACTTCTTCAGGATTTTCTAATGCAGGGTACTGAAATACTTGAGAAAAGTGGTTGCAAAAACATCAGTCCTTATGATTCTGGACAAGCACCTGGGCTAGATATTCATGAAATGGGAGGTGTACGTATGGGTAAAGATCCAAAGACATCCTTGCTGAATCAGTGGAACCAATTACATCATTGCAAAAATGTATATGTTACCGATGGAGCTTGCATGACTTCTGTTGGCAATCAGAATCCATCTCTTACATTTATGGCCCTTACTGCCAGAGCTGTAAATCATGCTGTGTCTACTCAGAAAACAATATAGTACCCTACACAAAGTTTCTGTTCTTTCTATAAAGTGCCTTACAATGATGGCATAGCAGAAACTTCCTTGTTATTATGTATCTAGCATCCGTTCATTTATCTCCTTACTAAGTTCTCCTAAAAAATCATGCGCAAAAGATAACGGGAATAAATTTCTTCAAACCGTAGAAAACTTTCAACTTTCCGAATCTCATCAAGTAGTCTGTTTTTCCATAGAATCTTATACTTTGGAGCTTATGAACGAGTATCCAAACAAGCTTTTATTCTCTCTTATATCATCATACAAAAATCCGGATATAGTTAAACACAATAGAGCTTCAAATCCATAAGACAGAGAAAAATACAATAATAACACACAATATACAGTCCAGCCACACAACGATTCATAAATGATTTACAGTCAGTTATACTAACAAATGGGTGGTATCATTTTTTCCCAAAGGTGGCATAGTTCAATTTCACCAAAAAGCAACCATTATGACAAATCCATTTGCAACCAAAGCTGGAAGTTTTATCTGGGGACTTCTTTTAACAGCATGTGTAACAAGCTTTAGTGCCTGTAATAACGACGACGATGATGGTTCAGTAGTTACGCCAACCACATTAAACACAGCAGACAAAGGCATAATAGACCAGGTAGCATACGCCAACCGGTCTGAGATAGAAATGGGTCAACTGGCACTGACTAAATCTACAGATTCTGTAATTCGTAATTTTGCACAAATGATGATAACACATCATACTTCAGCCCAAGCCTCTTTAGATTCTGTTGCAGATAAGTATTCGTATTCATTGCCAACCGGATTAGATTCTACAAGTCAGAAAATGAAAGATAGTCTTACGGCTATCACAGTAGATTCTGTTTTTAGTAGAAAATATATATTAGGCCAGCTGGATGCACATACACAGGTTCGCAGTAAACTGGAAGCGTATCAGAATGGTACTGGTCAGAACAGCGATGTAAAAGCGTATGTATCGAAAACTCTTCCTGTAGTTATTAGTCACCAAACTGAGGCAGATACTATTATATCACAGAGAGGATATGTTCAGTAATTTTTTAAACTGTTAGTTTTTATCAGACCTTCTACATGTGAGAAGGTCTGATTTCTTTTAGTGTAGTATGGATACCCAGTACCAATAATTAGTAGGGCCCCAAAACTTTTCCAATAGTGGAAGCCCCTGTTTCATTAAATGCCTCAATAGCAAAATAATATTTCACCCCCATAGATAAAGCTCTTAATTCCAATTGGTTGGGTTGGTCATGCCATATTTGGTATGCCTGATATAGTTTGTCGGGTGCTATACCCCAAAGAATGTTATATCCAACTGCATTCTTTACCTTGTTCCATGAAATAAAAGCATTACGTGGATCTTTATCACGACGTATTACCAGGTGATCTGGAGTTGTAGGCAATTTTCCTGCAGCATTGCCAAACACACGAATATCACTGATAGCCAGATTGGGAGATCTGACATACACATGTTCGTATTTGACATATCGTGCCTGTATAGGATTTGGTAATTCAATATACGAACAGGCTCGGTCACGTTTGGGCTCTTTTGTTACATCGTAAGCCAGGTTCCAATCCTTGCCATCTTTGGATGTATATAGTTTGTATTGGGTATATGTTTTAGCCGAGTCGTTATCAAAAATATCTGACTTATAATCTGTGTAATTAATTTGAACGGCTCTGATTTCACTTATATTCTTCAGATCAATTGTAATCCACTCACCAGGCTGATTTTGTTTAGCGACCCAGAAGCTACGAGGATCTTCATCTGTAACCTTACTGGCAAATAGTGTATCCAATGTAGAGGAAGCAACACACGGTTTCTTATAAGACAAAAGCATCCAGTTAGTAAACAATTCATCTTTACTCTGCCATTTCCTCTTAGGTAGATAATGAGGGAAGTCTCCAAAACGGGTGTTGACAAATAATTGATTATCTTTATCAAAACCAGCAGGAAACATAGCAATGCGTCGTTCAAAATTCCAGTTTACAGCAATCCATGGTGTGCCGGTATTCCAATAATTACCATAGTTATCCTGAAATGTATTGCCATGCCCTGCCCCATTCATAAATCCTCCCGGACGATAGGATATTGGATTGTAAGGTGCATAGGAAAAAGGGCCCAATGGATTATCTCCTATATAAGTACCATTTGCATATACATTGAACTCTGTCCCAGGTGCACCGTATTGCAAGAAATATTTGCCGTTATGTTTTGTCATCCAGGCACCTTCTGTAAAGGGGCGTATTGTATCCCGGTGATTACGCCCAAAACGTTCCCATCCATGAAGTTCAGGATGCAGATAAATCAATTCTTTGTAATTATTTTTCTCCTTGTAGGTTAGATTTCTTCGTTTATCCAGTTCTGCACCAAAAATGGGATACACATTTGAAGAACCCCAGTACATATACCACTTATCCAGCTGCTCATCATAAAACAAAGCAGGATCCCAAGGACCAATATATTGCGGAAGTCGCGGAAGCCAGCGATTATAAAAAATCAGTTTTCCCTTCTCTGGCTCCAGACTAATAAATATAGGTCGTTGTTCAAAAGTCGATTGAAACAGATACAATGTATCCCGCACAGATAAAGCAGTAGGAGCACACATATCTTCCATAGGCCACTTATCTGGTATTGTATACTTCCAGTTGATTAAATCCGTCGAATGCCACCATCCACCAGATATAGTTACAAATAGATAATATTCTCCTTTGTGATTAATAATAACAGGATCAGCACCAGATCTGTAGGAAATCTGCTCATTCAGCTGCTCAAAATTGTATTTGTAATCTATATCCATAGGATTGCAATATGTAAGCTGTCCAGGATGTTGAGCTGATAGAAGAGTCACAGACAGAAAAGTCAGGAATAAGTAGAAATAAAAAGAAAATTTCATTGCATATATTATTAAGATTCTACTACACCTTTATTTTATGCAAAATATTTTCTTTTCTTAAAATTCCCAATAGTACAGAACCTTTATTATACTCTGGAATTCAGCACATTACTGCTGCTGAAGTATTACCTGGATCAAACTGATAGAGAAATGTTCTGTTTTGAGAGCAAAGAACCAACTAAGAGTCATTCTTCGAGTCTATAATTCTGTTTATAAAATATATTGCTGGGATTCCCGTTAACAGGTACAATGCAAAGGCAGGAATTTGAGCAACAGTTTGCAGAAATAAAATGGTAGATATATTTGCAGAAAATAAACATACTGAGGATAGTTCCTTTTATGACAAAACTAGTATTTTTCAATGCATTTCCCCTTGTATTTTAGTATATTCATTATATATTTAGTATATTTTTTTGATATCTGTCTGCAATGAAATACCTAAAGGCTTTTTTCATTTTATTTTCCATTGCGATAGGATTAATTATCGTTTGTAATGTTTGGGTTTCACAGGAAACAGAAGAATATATTTTCACAAACAGCCAAACTGTTACATCCCGTCCTACAGGGCTAGTGCTAGGTACAAGCAAGCGGGTAAGGGATGGAAACGAGAATCTCTTTTTCAAATATAGAATTGCAGCAGCAGCACAGTTATTTCAGGAAGGAAAAATAAAACATCTGATTCTGAGTGGAGATAATTCTTCCCGATATTACAATGAGCCATCTGATATGAAAAATGCGCTGATGTTATTAGGAATACCAGAAAATGCTATGACCTTGGATTATGCAGGACAGAACACTTTTCAATCTGTGGTACGATGTCATCAATTATACAATCGGGATAGTGTTATTGTTATTTCGCAGGCATTTCATGGGGCTCGGGCTGTGTTTATTGCCAGACATTATAAATTTCCATTTATAGCTTATGCAGCACAGGATGTTCCATGGCAGGCATCCATACAAACACGTTTTCGGGAGTATCTGGCACGTCCAAAAGCTATTCTGGATATATATCTTTTACAAAAAGAAGAAACTGTATTTGACAATGAAAGTGAATGATTGGCATACGATTAACAGGTAAAAATATTTACTAGTAAAGAATCTATATATTACATTAGATTCAAGTAATTAAATCCTATTGCAGAAGACTGACCTCATTCTAAGCACAGGATTATTTAATATATTTGAAGAACTGAACCATCACAATATTTTTTAGCTTATAGTAGAGCACTTTTAATATATATTGAAATCAACCATACATAAATCTTTGTTTAAACAGATAACAACATATCTTTTCTACATTTCCTTGTTTTTGTATATTACCTCTGTAAGTTATGCACAAACAAGCTATGTTATTACAGGAAAAGTCACCGATAGCGAAACAGGTGAAGGAATGCCTTTTGTCGCAGTGGCTTTTAAAGGAACGACTATTGGTACTACAACTGACTTTAATGGTAATTATAAGTTGGTCACACATACCCTACAGGACTCTCTCACAGCTACAGCCATCAGCTATACAGAAAAATCGAAACTTGTCAATCGGAAAGCCACTACACAAGCAATAGATTTTCAACTTGTTCCAGCTTCCATCAGTCTGAATGAGATAAAAATTTATGCAGGAGAAAATCCCGCCTATGCTATTCTGCGAAAGATTGTACGGAATAAAGAAAAAAATGATAAGCGTTCACTAGATTATTTTGAATATGAAAGTTATAATAAGATTGAAATTGATGTAGATAATATTTCCGAGAAGCTCAAGAAACGCAAAGCGATTAAGAAAATACAACAGGTTATAGATAGTGTAGAAGTACTTGCGGGCGAAGATGGAAAACCAATTCTTCCTTTGTTTATTTCGGAATCATTTTCGAATGTCTATTATAGGAAATCACCTGAAAAGAAACGCGAACATATTCTGAAAACACGGGTAACGGGAGTAGGCATTCAGGATGGCACACTGATTTCTCAAATGGCCGGATCTTCGTTTCAGGAATATAACTTTTATCGTAACTGGCTCAACATCCTTAATAAAGATTTTGTTTCACCCATCGCCGATGGTTGGAAGCTCTACTATGAATATTTTCTGGTAGATAGTGCAGAAGTAAACGGGCATTACAGCTATCGGATTGATTTTGAACCCAAAAGACCTCAGGATCTTGCTTTTACAGGCACAATGTGGATAGATAAGGCAACATTTGCTTTGGTACAGGTAGATGCAACTATGAGCAAAACAGCCAACCTGAACTTTATAGAAAAGATCAAACTTCAACAGGAACTTGCTCCAACAGAAGCAGGGCCCTGGATACCTGTAAAAACCCGTGTGTTAATTGATGTTGCAGAAATAACAAACCAGTCAGCCGGTATGCTGGCCAAGTTTTATACATCTAACGAACGGGTAGTAGTTAATCAGCCACATAGCACAAAGTTCTACGATGTAGGAATAGAAATGGAGCCCACTGCTCAAATCAAAGATGAGGCATTTTGGGATGAGCATCGTCATGAACCTCTGACAGAATCTGAGAAGAATGTATATGCTATGATTGACTCAATCAAAAATATTCCACTGATTCGGTCTTATATAGAGATTGCCAATATTGTTGTAAACGGGTACAAGAAAGCTGGTCCTATCGACATAGGGCCTTATATTCTGGCTTACAGTTATAATACTGTAGAGGGGAGCTATGCTCGCCTTGGCTTTAAAACTAATATTGACTTTAGTGATAAATGGGTTTTGAAAGGATATGGAGGGTATGGATTTGGTGATCACCGGTTTAAATATGGAGCGGAAATTCAACGCATTTTCTCCAAGAAACACTGGACTACATTAAGTGTAAGACATAGTTATGACCTTGAACGCGTGGGACTTCTCTCACAGGATGTATGGGACAACACCCTCTTTCTGGTATCATCTCGTTTTGGTACATTCAGGCGGCCATTTATGTTACGAAACAACCAGATTGCATTCCAGACAGACTTTGTCAGAGGCTTTACTCAAAAGATCAAACTACGTCAGTGGCAGTTTGATCCGCTGTATAATTTTACATACTATACAAATCCAACTGATACTCAGTTGGCTACCGATGACAACTTTCAGAGTACAGAGATTACATTTGAATCTCGTTTTGCACAAAATGAACAATTCCTGATAAATGATAATACACGAATTAGTTTAGGCACAACTAAACCTGTGCTTACTCTTAGTTATACATTGGGCTTAAAAGGCATAGTGGGTGGAGGCTTTAATTACCACAAAATAGCGCTGAATCTCTCGCAAAGTATAAACGTCGGATCCTTAGGTCGCGCCTCCTACTCCATAAGTGCGGGTTATATACCCTCTACAGTTCCTTATCCTATTTTACAATCTCATCAAGGCAATCAGACCTTTTTTTACATCAACAATGCATACAATCTGATGAATTTCTTTGAATTTGTTAGTGATCGGTATGCCTCTGTTCAGTTACAACATAATTTTGAGGGATTATTGTTTAATCGTATTCCTTTGATACGCAAGCTAAAATGGCGTTTGGTTGCCAATGCGAATGTATTATATGGAGGGTTAAGTGATAAAAACTATAATCTGGTTCCTCTTGAATATGATGACAAGGGAAATGCATCACGCCCTATCGGACGTCTGGGTGACGTTCCTTACATAGAACTGGGATATGGTATTGAAAACATATTCCGGTTTATGCGTATTGATGCTATTCATCGCCTAACCTATCTGAATAATTCTGGCACTAACCGATTTGGAGTTAAAATATCTTTCCAGTTCAAATTATAATCTATTTGCTCTGTTAAGGAAAATAATCCATACTATAAGCAAAACCCTCTATCTTTGTCAATAAATGCGCAATCATCTAATGGCACTTATTGACAAAGATATTTATAAAGCAAAATCACTTTTAGAAGCAGGTGAAGTCATAGGCATACCCACTGAAACCGTATATGGCCTGGCAGGAAATGCATTTAATGTTCAGGCTGTAACTAAAATCTTTCAGACTAAAAATCGTCCCACATTTGATCCTCTGATCGTACATAGTAGTAGTCTGGCCAAGATCATTCAGTTTGTCGAGACTATTCCCCCCTTAGCACAAAAGCTGGCTACACATTTCTGGCCTGGTCCTTTGACTCTGTTATTACAAAAAAAACCTAACATTCCTGATCTGGTCACTTCCGGACTGGAGACTGTAGCTGTACGGATGCCGTCTCACCCGTTGATTCTGGATCTCTTGGAATTATTGGAATTTCCGTTAGCAGCCCCTAGTGCTAATCCATTTGGTTACATCTCCCCTACTCAGGCTGAACATGTACAGGCACAACTAGGTAATAAGATTCCTTATATTCTTGATGGAGGTCCCAGTCATGTAGGAATTGAATCGACTATTATTGGCTTTGAAGATACAACTCCTATTGTTTACAGATTAGGAGGACTTTCAATAGAAGCCATTGAATCAGTTATAGGTCCGGTTTCATTGATGCCACATTCCAGCTCAAATCCACAAGCCCCCGGAATGTTAAAAAGTCACTATGCCCCACGAAAGCCATTGGTCCTAGATTCTATTGATCAGGTTCTAAAACAATATGCACCTGAAAAAATAGGCTATATGGGATTCTCTGATTTTAGAAAAGACCTCCCAGAGAAAAACCAACTTGTACTTTCTCAGTCCAGAAACTATGCTGAAGCAGCGCAGAAGTTATTTGCAGCTATGCGTATGCTGGATACGTTTCCTCATCTGGAAATAATTGTTGCAGAACTTCTACCAGAAGAAGATCTAGGCAGAGCTATTAATGATCGTATCAGAAGAGCAGCGGCTCGATAAGATCCTGAGCTATCAGGATCTGCCAATATTCTAACAACACACATTCTTCACGATTTTATTTGCGATTTTATTGGCTTTACTTTTGATTTGCAGCACTTTCATCAGCAACTGTACGGCAATTGAGAAAAAAAGAGCCTCAGCCATTTAAAACTATCAGTAATTAAGAGGTTCTCAATACTTTTACAATCTACCAAATAAAACAATCTGATTTATGATCACCCTTGACCAGTACAATTTTGCAGGCAAGAAAGCCCTGATACGGGTTGACTTCAACGTTCCATTAAACAGCGCTTACGAAGTAACTGACGATACACGCATTCAGGCTACTATCCCTACTATCAATAAGATTCGTAAAGATGGTGGATCTGTTATTCTGATGTCACACTTGGGACGCCCTAAGGATGGTCCAACAGAAAAATACTCACTAAAACACTTGGTAAAATATCTGAACGATATTTTTCAGACCAGTGTGCAGTTTGCAGATGACTGCATTGGAGAAGAAGCTACTCAAAAAGCAGCAGCCCTAAAACCAGGTGAGATATTGTTGCTTGAAAACCTGCGTTTCTACAAAGAAGAAGAGAAAGGTGATGTAGCTTTTGCGGAAAAGCTTTCCAAACTGGGAGATGTATGGGTAAATGATGCATTTGGTACGGCCCACCGTGCACACGCATCTACAGCTGTAATTGGTCAGTTTTTCAAAGACAGAGTATGTGGTTATGTAATGCAGGCAGAGCTTGACAATGCCCAAAAAGTATTGGAAAATGCAGCACGTCCATTCACTGCTATTATGGGTGGAGCTAAAATCTCTGATAAGATTTTGATTATTGAACGTCTTCTTGATAAAGTAGATAATCTGTTGATTGGTGGAGGTATGGCTTATACATTCTTTAAAGCCATGGGAGGTTCTATCGGATCATCTTTACTGGAAGCAGATAAACTGGATCTAGCATCAGAACTGATTGCCAAAGCAAAAGAAAAAGGCGTTAGTCTTATATTACCAACTGATTCCATTATTGCAGATGGCTTTAGTAATGATGCTAACTCTCAGATAGCAGATAACAAACAAATTCCTGATGGTTGGATGGGTCTTGATATTGGTCCGGATGCAAGCGAAGAATTTGCCAAAGTAATTGAACACTCAAAAACAATCCTATGGAACGGACCAATGGGTGTATTCGAGTTCAGTAACTTCGCTAAAGGAACAATCCGTGTAGCAGAAGCAGTAGTGAAAGCAACAGAAAATGGTGGTTTCTCCTTAATTGGAGGTGGAGATTCAGCAGCAGCTGTGAATAATCTTGGATTTGGAGATCGTGTATCTTATGTATCTACAGGTGGTGGTGCACTGCTTGAGTATATGGAAGGTAAAGTTTTACCGGGTGTAAAAGCACTGGATTAACTAACTCAGCCTCATTATATAAATGAAAAGTCCTCACTATCTATATAATGAGGACTTTTTATTTAGTAGGTAACGTATTATAGTTATCTCTCGTTACCAAATTCCCGGATCTTTTGAATATAGTAGGTTCCGTGATCAATATCTCCATTGCCAACGGTTCCTCCATCCTGTAAATAAGTAAGCTGAATACGTTCTTTGTAAATTAAGCCCATATTTCTTGCATATACATCCATCCTCCGATCTTTTAAAACAGCATTTACTTCATCACGTTGTAGAATAGTCACTGTCTTATCATAGGTGCTATCCAGCACCTGATAAGGTTGGTCAAAATCGCTTGCCTCATACATTTCCTCACCATAAGTATTGTATTGATTTCCATTCCATTTCAATCCTTCTTTTAGCGGAAAAGATAAGCGAACATAATCAACATTATTTTCTTTGCGCAATGCAATATAAGAAGTACGTTTTGTAAGCCAGGCAGAATCTAATGACCAAGTACTTGAAGAATTAGCTCTGGAATATCGATACAAGATAAATGCTGGCTCATGGGTGAGATCAGTGATGGTATCATAGACCAGTTCTTTAATCTGATAAGTATGGGTATCAGGCTTTGTATAAATCTGGTACTTTACTTCAAAAACATCGTAGATAGCATATTGGCCTACTTCAAGTGGATAAAAATCATATCCCAAACGAGTTGGACTAGGTGTCTCTTCAGATGAATTACATCCCCAGAAAATCATAAGTACACCCACAATAAACAGTATTTTTTTACACATGCGTCTCTGTCTTTTTTGAAAATAATTATTCAGAATTTTGAATAACTCTGAATCAATCACATAGTTACAGAAGAAATCATAGAAGAAAAAAACGATTTTGATTTGAATCTTGCACAACCCTTCTTTTATAAACGGAAAACTACAAATATGAGGAATAAAGTAATGATCAAAATGATAGAAGACGCAATACCAAAATTGACGATCAATTCGGTGTTATTCCGAATACCAACTCCTAATAGTGAAAGTATAAAAAGTAAAATAGGAAAAAAGACAAGACTACCATAAATATTATTTTCGGTTGGAGCCTCCATACCTTTAAGTTCTGCCTTCACTACTGACCCAAATAAAGGAGTTCGATAAATAGAAACAGGAGTGTATTTGCTGAGATCTATCGTAAAATTTCCTATCATAGACATAGTCATCACCCGATGCGGAGTAGTGACGACAATCTTTCCAGTTTGATGCATAATTCTTACCCCCAGTACAGGCTCTTCACTGAATGGCTTGGGAAGTAAGTAATCTACCCCCAACAAAACACAAAATATCAGACAGATCCAAGACATACTCCTGGTAAAAACTAAATAAGGACGTAAATCTATATGTACACGCTGACGGGGTTTGTAAGCAGGAGGCGGACGACGAGGTTGTACGGGAGGAGTATAAGACACAGGTACAGGCTCTGCAACCGCATACATCCGTTTGAGATCATACCATTGTCGTTGTTGATTATCTCCAATAATCTGATAAGCCTCGTTGATTTCCTGGAACAGATAATGCGCAGACGGGTCTGGATTTTTATCCGGATGATACAATGTAGCCAACCGACGAAATGACTTCTTAATCTCAGCAGTATCTGCATCAGGGGAGACCTGCAGGATATCGTAATAATCTTTCATGAAAGATTTTTGTTATTCAACGCATAAAATAATCATTTATTATCAAACTTTGGACTTGCCTTTATAAAACAACTTTTTAATTGACGTAAAAAAAACCTCTGTAACAACTACAGAGGTTTATATAAGTATAGAAGAATCAAACTATTCCTGACCAGCAACTGAAAATACAGAGTTCTCTGTACCAACTTTAAAGCTTTTCAAAATCCATCCTCCACCTATAACATCGTTTCCTTCATAAAAAACGGCCGCCTGTCCAGGAGCGATTGCATTGACAGGTGCATGAAACAACACTTTCATTTGCCCATTCGCTGCTTGTTCAATTGTGGCGGGTGAACCATTATCTTTGTAACGGACTTTAGTGATAGTCTCAGTAGATTTTCCTACCAAGTCAGGGTATTTCATCATATTCAGCTTTCCTACCCACATTCCATTGCGTGCTAGTTCTTCATATTGGCCCAAAACTACCTGATTGGTCTCTGCCCGTATTTCTGTTACAAAAACCGGATAGCCTAAGGCAATGCCTAAACCTTTACGTTGACCAATTGTATAAAACGGATAGCCTTCATGTTTACCAACTACGGTCCCATCTTCCAATATAAACTCTCCACCTGACACTTTCTCTTCCAACCCTTCAACTCTACGCTTTAAGAATCCCCGATAGTCATTATCAGGGACAAAACAGATCTCATAAGATTCTGACTTATTCACCAAAGCCATAAATCCACGTTCTGTTGCCATTTGTCGTATTTCGGTTTTCCGTAAATGTCCGAGAGGAAATAAAGTACGACTTAGACTTTGTTGTGAAACTCCCCATAAAGCATAAGACTGATCTTTATTCACATCCAGCCCTTTAGAGATAATATATCGTTCGCTTTCGTAACGTAAATTCGCATAATGTCCTGTTGCAATAAACTCACAATCCAGTTTATCAGCACGGCGCAACAATGAATCCCATTTTATATGGGTATTACATAACACACATGGATTAGGGGTTCGGCCAGCAAGATATTCATCTGTGAAATTATCAATCACAAAGTCTCCAAACTCTTCCCGTATATCCAATATATAATGTGGAAAGCCTAATTGTACAGCAACCTCACGAGCATCATTGATAGATTCCAGACTACAGCATCCTGTTTCCTTTTTGGAGCCACCTGAAGAAGCATAATCCCATGTTTTCATGGTCATGCCTATCACTTCATATCCCTGTTCGTGCAGTAATACAGCAGCCAGTGAACTATCAATACCACCACTCATGGCGACCAATACGCGTCCTTTTTTACTCATAATTTCATTTGTTTTACGTTTGTCTTATACCGCTAGGCCAAAAATCTTCAGCTATCTGTAGCTTCTGTATAAATCAAAACACAATACTTGTGTATAAATTGCCTCAAAACTGATTATGGACAGTAAACGCAAATTTTGGTTAATAAATTCCAATCACAAAATCTTTCAGAAAAATGGAAATCCGATCTTTGCTGTGTAATCTTGCATCTTCAAAGTTAATAGCATCTGTAGAAGAGGAGCATCCCGTTCGAAGATCCTATATAACCTTGAATGAAAGGTTTACAGAAATCAGAAATTTTCCATTATGTCTCTTCAAACATTTGTTAAAATCAGTGCAGTTACCAATTTGAGTGATGCCCGTTACTGTGCGGGTATGGGAGTAGATATGCTGGGATTCTCATTAGACCCATCTGCTGAAACATTTGTTGATCCAATCACTTTTCAATCAATAACAGAATGGGTAGCAGGTGTACAACTTATTGGGGAAGTAGAATCTATTGAACCAGATGCACTTCAGGAACTAGTTAAAAATTATCCAATAGACGGGTTACAGATTGGAAATTCTTCAGATTGGAAAGGTTTGCAAGCAACTGGCCTTACTCTACTCTGTAAAATATCATGGACTGAAGATTTATCTTTACAAAACTTCCAGACCAAATATGATTCTATTAAGCCATATGTCTCTTATTTTCTTATAGAATCAGAAGAAGATAGCATCACTCCAGAAATTGGATATCACTTAACTCAAATTGCAGAACATTATCCAATAATATTAGGATTTGGAATTCAGCAAAACAGTATTTTACAAACCCTTTCTTCTATACCATTCAAAGGAATAGCACTCAAAGGCGGACAGGAAATACGTCCAGGTTATAAAGACTTTGATGATCTGGCAGAAATATTGGAAGTATTAGAAACAGAATAATTCAAATTGATGAATACATACCTTTTTACTATAAAATCCGGATTTAGACTATCCGGTTTCAAAAAATTGCATTTGTATACGTTTTGTATCATTTGTTTCATCTCTGCAATATCCTGTTCTAGTTCATCTGAGGCATTTCTTGAAAAAGGCAGACAAATGATGCAGCAAGGAGACTTTAAAGGAGCACTGGATTTTTTAAATAAAGCTATCGAAAAAGATCCTGAAAATGTAGATGCACTAAATGCCAGGGGTGTCGCCAATCTGGAACTGAAACAATATGCGGCAGCACAACTGGATTTTGATCAGGCAATTAAGCTAAATTCCAATACATACAAGCCTTACTATAACAGAGGACGTAATCAGGCCGCACAACAAAAATGGCAGCCAGCATTGGAAGACTTTAGTAAGGCGGTTCAAATGGCACCAGATACAGCCGATATTTATTTTAATCGGGGAGTCATTTATTTTCAACTAAATCAATTTCCGGAAGCATTGCAGGATTTCAGCAAAGCTATTTTATTAAATCCTCAAAATCATGATTACTACTATAATCGGGGTACGACCAAATTACGGATTCAGGATGTGCAGGGTGCTCTGGATGATTTTCAACATAGCATTCAGGTCAATCCCAGATTTGCCAAAGGCTACTATACACTTGGCCTGGAAGAATTACTTAGTAAGAATAAGGAAGATGGGTGCGAGCATTTACATCGCTCAGATGAACTAGGCTATCCAGAGGCCAAACAAGCCATTGAAATGTACTGCAAAAATTAATAGCGTAATACTGCTTTTATGAAACATATACCTATAATCCCTGTTTGTGTTCTGCTAATGCGATTTAGTTATGTATCCATACTAACATTATTTTTTTTCTCATGTTCTGCTGATCAGAATCAGTTCAAAGAATTTGATTCAATAGCCTGGAAAAAAGACTACAAAGCATGTTCAGGCCAACGATTGGCAATGAAAAAAGATTTTGAGCAGATAAAATCCAAGCTCAAGGGCTTAGATCAGATGGAAATTATTGATGTATTGGGAAAGCCTGATTTTCAACGCCTTGAAGATCGTCATATGAAATCATATCTCTACTTTCTGGAGCCAGCTAGTACTTGTACAACAGGAAAAGCTGATGCAAAAACAATTGTCGTCCGTTTTAACTCTGTAGATCGGGCATTTGAAATTATATATGAACAAGGTACTTCGCTTTAAAAAATATCATAGTACGGGCATATCATTTTAACTCTCCTTATCGTTTATGTCTTGAATATTACACTATGGTTTTTCTTGCAATTATTTGTATTTTTTAAAACCGCAAAAATATACAACTTGCAAAAGAAGCATTAACCTTATTCTTATTATGAAAACAGTTTTTTATAATCCCAGTACTCTTGAGGTAGAATTTGCAAATGTTATCGCAAACTTAAAGGAAGAAATACAGAAACAACTTTCCGATTATACAATCACTAAAGTAGATAATAATGTCAAGCTAGATAATCCCCGTCTGATTTTTACCCTTCAGGACCCGGATGGAGATCAGCATCAGATAATGATTCAACTGATTCAGCGTATTGATGACTGAAGACCAAAAGGCGGTCTATAGTCTAAAGCTTACACCGCCTTTTCTTCTCTATATTTAGCAATTTCTTCTTCCCATTGCCTTTTGTTTCCGCACTACTTACCTTTGCCCGCATGCGGATAACTATTTATTTCTTTTTGGCCTTCAGTGTTTTACTTATACCATCAGTACAAGGCCAGGTCAATGTATTTGGCGCAGACTGGGTAAAAGGAAAACTTCTTCTACAGGACAGTGAAGGCGATACGATACAGTGTACACTCCGTTTTGAACTGGATAATAACCTTGTGCAGATTTATCTTGCAAACAATACAGTCAAAACCTACACTTCCCGCCAGATCAAATGGATACAAGCCTATGATCCTGCAAGCAAAAGAGATAGAAACTTTTATGTATTCCCGTATGCATTAAACAACAGATATGTTTCACCTACCATATTTGAGATGCTGACAGAAGGCACCGTCTCATTGCTAGGACGTGAAAAAATTGTTATCGTTCAGAATACATGGGCTGGAAGCAGATTTACCCAGGCACAACTATCGTTCGATTTTTATTTTGGTTTTGCAGATGGTAAAATACGGGTCTATCGGGGCACAAGAAAAGATTTTGAATACCTGCTCAAAGATAAATCTGGTTATATCCGAACATTCATAGAAGACTCAGATTTACGTTACAATGACAAAGACGACCTGATCCGAATTATCAACCAATACAACTATTCAAATTATAAGGACAAAGTCAGTAAGTATGAATAGTTAACATACTTATCTATTTATATTTGTCCGCTATTTTTCTATCTATCTTTTTTATATGACTAAACGAAAGCCGCTTATATTAGTATCCAATGACGATGGTATTACCTCCCGTGGTATCAGAGCTTTGGTAGAAACCATGCATCAGATTGGAGAAGTTGTAGTAGTTGCTCCAAACAGCCCTCAATCAGGCATGGGGCATGCTATCACCATAGGTAATACGTTACGACTGGATAGTTCTATTGCATTTGAAACAGAGGGAATAGAAGCTTACGAATGTTCTGGCACTCCTGCAGATTGTGTTAAACTTGCCAAACACCATGTATTGAAAAACCGTCGCCCGGATCTGGTAGTAAGTGGTATCAATCATGGTAGCAACTCTTCTATTAGTGTATTATACTCGGGTACAATGTCTGCTGCCATAGAAGCAGCGATTGAAGGATTGCCTGCTATTGGATTTTCACTATGTGATTATTCTCTAACAGCACATTTCTCTCATTGTCTGGAATATATCAAACAAATTGCGCTGCAAGTATTGACGTCAGGATTACCTTCACATGTTGCATTAAATGTCAATATTCCTTCCCAGACAGAGGGACCTATTAAAGGTGTTAAGATATGTCGGCAAGCTCAGGCGAAATATACAGAAAACTTTGAAAAACGCACAGACCCTCATGGTAGACCTTACTTCTGGATGAATGGAGAATTTGTTGATCTGGATAAAGGTGAGGATACAGATATGTGGGCACTCAATAATGGATATATCTCTATTGTACCCTGTGGCTTTGATATGACAGCCTATCATACAATCCCTCATCTTAATCAATGGGAGATCTCAACCAAGTAGGCATGAATTTTTACAGTTTTTTTTATACTCTACCAAACAAGTATTTGCAAAGGGATCGAGTAAATGATTATAGAACGATGTATGGCTGTTAAAACATTTTTATTAAAAAACTGAGATAAATTCTTGATTTACTATTTTTAACATCTTTGTTTAAACTTTTTTCCAAAAATTTCGTATTTAGATTCAAACTATAAAAAACAACTCTGTAATAATTTTAGTAAAGGCACAATAGTGCTCATACCCTTTGGATTCCTTTGTCTTAAGACAAGCAATCTGATATAGATTAACAGACTCTGTAACAAAAAAAATAATATTACGTAAAATTCTTTCGTTAACTAATTTCACTTAACAAATCTTATGACTGAACAAACGCCTGAAAAATCAAACAGCAGAAAAATTTTGCTGACGGCTCTTATCGCTATTTTAGTTGCTCTTAATGGTGTCTTATTCTATTTAAATTTAAAAGAGCGTGATAAAAACAAAGCGCTTACTCAAACCAATCAAACAGTAGAAGCAGAAAAAGATGCTACACTAGCCAAACTAGATTCTCTGGAGCAGGAATATGACAAACGTATTGCAGAAGTTCAAAAACTAGGTGGAGATGTAGAATCGCTTCAAAAAGTAAAAGAACAACTGGAAAAAGATAAAGTATACCTGAAAAACTCTACAGTTTCTGAACGCAAAAAATACATAGCACAAATCAAGAAGTACGAAGAGATGCTGGTAGCTAAAGATGAGGAACTTGTAGTGCTCAAAAAACAAAATGAAACTTTATATGGTGAAAATACAGATCTGAAAGGTAAACAAGTACGTTTGACAGACTCTATCAGTACAATAGATGCACAGAAACGTGACCTGGCAGAAAAAGTACGTGTTGGTGGAGCGTTGAAAGCCGAAAACTTAGTAATAAATGTACTAAATGAAAAAGGTAAAGAACGTGATGGCGGTGAATACAAAAGCAAAAAAATCGATCGCATAAAAATCATGTTTGATATAGCCGAAAACAAAATTTCAGAAGCAGGTACTCATACTGTATATATGCGTTTAGTAGAACCTGATGGTGCAGCTGTATTTGATATGGCAACTGGTGGTGGAACTTTTACTGTTGATGGAAAAGAAGCTTTCTATACTGCTAAAAAAGATATCTTATATGACAAAACTCGTCAGAAAGTAGATTTCGTATTTGCGAAAGGTAGTCCTTACAAAGCTGGAAAGCATACAGTAGAATTATATGCAGATGAATTCCAGATTGGTTCTGGTTCTTTTGTAGTAAAATAATAAGAGAAAACACTAATATATAACTCTCAGCGAAAGACGATCAGCAAAACTGATCGTCTTTTTTGTATTATTTCTGTCTTAGTTAAATAAACGCTGCTTTCTGGTGTAAAATACATTGTATCTATTTGGATAGGAATAATAATATTTCTACCTTTGCGCCTCGAAAAATTTATCTCATAACAAAAAGTTCATTTTACCATGACGAAAAATTATGAGACCGTATTCATTTTAACTCCCGTTTTATCTGAAGTTCAGATGAAGGATGCGGTCGAAAAATTCAAAAAAGTGCTTCAGGAATCTATCGGAGCTGAGATTATCCACGAAGAAAACTGGGGACTACGTAAACTAGCCTATCCGATTCAGCACAAAAGCAATGGCTTCTATTATTTGATTGAGTTCAAAGCAGATCCTCTGAAAGTTAGTACTCTTGAAATCGAGTACCGCCGCGATGAAAAGATCATACGCTTCCTGACAACCGTTCTTGATAAGTATGCAATCGACTACAACGAACGTCGCCGGAAAGGTCTGGTTGGTAGAAAGAAAGAGCAAAAAGAAGTTTCAACTACAGAAAAGGAGAACTAAATCATGACATTACAAAACGAGCCTTTGCACAAAACCGATACCCGCAAAAAGTATTGTCGCTTTAAGAAAAACGGTATCAAATATATCGACTACAAAGACGCAAACTTCCTGTTGAAGTTCATTAACGAACAAGGTAAAATTTTACCTCGCCGTATTACAGGAACAAGCTTGAAGTATCAGCGCAAAGTTACATTAGCGATCAAACGTGCCAGACACCTGGCTCTGTTACCGTATGTAGCGGATGGTCTGAAATAATATGTTATCGGTTAGTTGTTAGTAACAAGTCAATTGTTCTTTTCTACTAATGACTAACTATTTTCAACTAACGACTAAAGATTTATATTCATATGATTGAAATTATCTTAAAAGAAGACATAGCGGGATTAGGCTATAAAAACGACCTGGTACAGGTTCGTCCCGGATATGCTCGCAATTTCCTGATTCCAAAGGGATATGCAATTGTGGCTACCGAGTCAGCTAAAAAGATCCAGGCAGAAAATGTGAAACAAGTTGCTCACAAAGCTGAGAAACTTCGTAAAGATGCAGAAGAACTAGCAGCAAATATTGGTGATATCACACTTGAAATTGCAGCTAAAGTAGGTGAAAGTGGTAAAATCTTCGGAAAAGTAACTACTACACAAATTTCTGATGCTCTACGTTCTAAAGGATTTGAAGTTGACAGAAAGAAAATCTCTTTGGATAGTGAAGTAAAATCAGTTGGTAACTATACAGCTACTCTTGATCTTCACAAAGAGGTAAAACATAAAATTAAATTTAATGTAATAGGAGACTAATATAAAATAGAGTCTTTTAATACAAACTGTTATATGAAAAGCGTTTCGATATCGAAACGCTTTTTGTTTTATAGGCAATTCATATAATCAAAACTTGTCGACATGGAGTTTCGAACCAATATTTCGCCCCTCTCCTCTCCTTTTCGCCTCTCTCTGCAATCTTATGTGGTAACTATAGGTTCCTGCTTTGCAGATGTAATGGGAACTCGCTTATACCACAATAAATTAAAGGTGCTTGTCAACCCCTATGGTACGGTTTTCAATCCCATCTCACTAGCCCAGTTGCTAGAATTGTCATTAAACCAACAAACCATAAATCCTGACAGATTCGTGCAGGTACAGGATTATTGGTACCATTATGATTTTCACTCCCGTCTGAGTGCATCTACACAAGAGGAATTAACAACAAAGCTTGAAAATGCCATTCAACAGACGTCTTCATTTTTAAAAAAAGCAGATTTTCTGATCCTTACTTTAGGCACTTCCATTATCTATCAACTTATCAGTGATCAGCAAGTAGTAAATAACTGCCATAAGGTATCAGGTCAGAATATATTCACCAAACGAATGTTGTCAGAAACAGAAATTCTGTCTGCATTGGAAAATGCATTCTCCAAATTAGTAGTAAACAATCCAAATCTGAAGATAATTTTGACCGTTAGCCCGGTTCGCCATATCAAGGATACACTTATACTCAATAGCGCCAGTAAATCTCTGTTACGGGTTGTGTGCCATCATCTGATAGAACGATTTTCGAATATCAGCTATTTTCCAGCCTATGAAATCATGATGGATGATTTACGAGACTATCGTTTCTATAAAGCAGATATGATCCATCCTTCCGAAGTGGCAGAAGAGTATATATGGCAGCTTTTTATAAACACGTATATAGACAAGTCTATGCTTCATTTTTTACAGGAATGGGCAAAAATCACTCAGGCTTTATCACATCGTCCGATGAGAGAACAGTCAGAATCTTACAGGCAATTCTTACTCAATACAGAAGAAAAAATACGCAAATGGGAATCTGAAACAGATGTATCAGAAGAATTAAATGAGATAAGTAACCGGATTAAAAAACTTACCGTTTAAAAACAAGCAAGTTTTTACTATCTTTTGCCGTTATTTCTGGTTTTATTTCTATTCCTTGGTTCAGGCTTACATGAAAAGTATGCTCTTTCAAATTAGCTCTCTGACTAGAAAAACTATATACAACTAAAAATCAACAAATTAACAGATCAAAGAACTATCATTTTACAAGTAATTTCTTACATACGTTTACTATTTTATAAAAAAAGGTATTTATGCGTATAGGACCTATGTACGCTACTCATACATTTTTCGTTATCTATATGTACAATTCTTCTGTTTCAATGAAATATCTACTACTTTTTTCTTGCTGGTGCATAGGGATGCTAAGCCCTATCTGTCTGAACGCTCAAACCAAAAAAAGTGGCTATTTTCAGAACAAGCAATTTGGCTCAAACATAGATCGCTCCCTGAAATTCACCATAGGTGGTGGTATTACTTCCTATTCAGGAGATTTAAACGATGTGGGAGAACGGGTTAACACTATCTTCAGTGGAGGAATATTGTATAAATTTGCGCCTCACCTTAGCCTTAAAACAGAATTCAGTTTTTATCAGCTTTCAGGGACAGACGTTGGAGGCAAAAACTGGCAAAGGAATCTTTCTTTTCAATCCCGAAATTTTGAAGGATATGCCGGACTGATGTATGAATTATTTGATGTAGAAAATCCTATGCGCGGTCAGGGCCTGATTGTCAATCCGTATGTATGGGCAGGATTAGGTTTTACCACTGTGAATCCTTATACTAATTTGAACAATACTACCTATTACTTAAGGCGCTTTAAGACCGAAGATGTATCTTATAGTGGAGCCGCAGCAGTAATTCCTTTTGGTATGGGTGTACGATTCGAAATAAGCCGTCGGGTTGGACTTAGTCTGGAAGGCGCCTATCGGTTTACATTCTCAGATTATCTGGATGATGTAAGTACTACCTATGTAGGAAGTGCCAATATAACCGACAATATTAGGGCACAACTGGCAGATAGAGGTCCTGAAGTTAATCAGCCTTTTCGGGAAGCAGGTGCCCAACGCGGAAACCCAAATCGTAAAGATGGCTATGCTACATTAATGATCAAGTTCGAATATCTAATCTGGCCATTTAACAAATATGGTAAGCCAGAATGTCCAACATCCATTAAATTTACACGTAAGCCTGTCATCAAACGATAGGCATCTCACAAATCAGTAGAGGAACAATCTTTATACTTTGGGTAAGCTTACAATAAACGTTGTTCCTTTGTTGATTTCGCTTTGTACAGTAATCTCTCCATTCAAAGCATTTACCTGAGTTTTGATCAAATACAATCCTAGTCCCTTCCCTTCAATTTCTATGTGGAAGCGCTTATGCATTCCAAATATACTGTCCTGATAGGTGGCAAGATCAATTCCCAAGCCATTATCTTCAAACGAAATAAAAACAGAATTTCCGTCTGTATATGACTTTATCTTCAAACATAGTCTCCTTTCTGTTGATCTGAATTTAAAAGCGTTGGAGATCATGTTATAAAAGATACTATGGATGTAACTTCTTACAGAGAAGATAGTAGGGACCTCGTCAAAAAATGTTTCCATATAGTGATCGACATCTTTTCGTACTGGAATAATAAGTCCACACACATCCTGGCATAAATCCTCCAATACTATTACTTCTTTGATACGGCTTACAGGCTTATGGTATTCCAGAATCGTATTTAAGTCCCGGATAACAGTATCCAGTTTCACAAGGGTAGATTTAATATGATGCACAATCTCTTTGTTTACAACCTCACTTACTTCATCATCCTGCAAAAGGTTCATCAGTCCCAATAATGTTGCTACTGGTCCACGAATGTTATGAGATGTGATATATCCAAACTGTTGTAGCTGTTCGTTCTGACGGATTAACTCCCGATTTAAACGACGTTCCTGTTCCTGTGCTTCTACTCTTATTGTTATATCCCGAATAATTACGGTATAATATCTATTCTGCGCCACAGTTACCTGTGAGATAGAAGCTTCAATAGGAAATTCTTTTCCACTGGCATTAAGACCATACAATACATCTGATTCAGACCCCATTAAACGTGTTGTTTTTTTAGACTCCCCAAATTGCCAGATAAAATCAGCATGTCTGCTCCGATAACGTACTGGAATCAATACATCAATCGCCTGATCCAATAAGGTATTTGCACTATAACCAAACATTTTTTCTCCTGCCTCATTGATCATTACAATCTTCTGATGATTATCTATAGTAATAATAGCATCCATAGCAGAATGGATAATCCCTTCCAGTCTTGACTGGAACTCTTTTGCCTCTGCTTCAGCTTTAATACGAGTAGTAATATCCAGAAGGCTCACGGCAATTCTTGTAATTCTTTCCTGTTCATCATATACAGGCGAATAGCGTATTTGAAACCAACGTTCTTTTTGATTGGCCAACTTCATTAATCGTTCCTCAGTAACCATCTCTCCCTGTAAACAGAGCAAGATGTTTCGCTTAAATGGAGTATGCAGTTCTTCAGGTATATACTTGAGCATGGAGTCACCGATTTGAGGCTCTTTATCCAGCAGATGAAATGTACTCGTCCGGGCCATTGTATTCAGACGTTGAATGCTGTATGAAGAATCTAACAGATAGATTGCCTGAATACTACTATTGAAGTAGGCTTCCAACTGAGCCTTTGCATCAATTATTTCTTTATCAGCCTGCCGCTTTTGTCTTCTGTTTTCAGCTTCCCGGATAGCCCGCTCTATGGCAGGGGCTAATCGTGTCAGGTTGTCTTTCATCAGATAATCATCTGCACCGGCATGCATCGCCTCTACAGCGGTCTCTTCCCCTATATTGCCTGAAACGATAATAATAGGGATATCTTTCTCTGATTGTTTTACTGTCTCTATTACATTGATTCCGGTAAAATCGGGTAGATTATAATCGGATATGATAATATCCCACTCTTCCTGCTCTAACAATGAAGAAAGAGCGGGCATGGTATCAACTGTCACATATGAAAATGGAAGAAGAGCTTTATTCAAATGCCGGATCAGGATTCTCTCATCCAGCTCCGAATCTTCTATTAGTAAGAGACGCAACATAATCCTATTTTTTTCAGACCCAAAACCTTTTTATTACTTCAGCTCTATGGTTAAAATATTTCCCATAATGTGAAAAAGAAGGTAGCTCCCTTATCAGGAACTGCTTCAGTCCAGATATGTCCTCCATGTTTTGCGATAATACGTTGTACAGTGGCCAATCCAACTCCTGTTCCTTCAAAATCTCGTTTGGAGTGCAAACGCTGAAAAGGCTGGAATAATTTATCAGCATACTTCATATCAAAGCCAACCCCATTATCTTTGATATAATATATAGGGGTTTCACTTTCTGTTATTTTACCCAACTCGATAACTGTTTCTTCTCTCTTGCCTGTATATTTCCAGGCATTGCTCAGTAAATTCTGCAATGCAATACCGAGGAGTTTCTCATCTCCCATCACTATCAGATCATCTGAAATGTGAGTGACAACTTTGCGTCTGGGACTCTCCTTCTGTAAGTCTTTCAATATTGAATAAGCAATTGTACTTAGATCAACAGTTTCTTTGTTGACTTCTGATTTAGTTACCTTGGCTAATTTCATCAGATCTTCTATCAACTGCCCCATTTTCTGGGTAGCACTACGAATAGTATTCAAATATTCAACACCTTCACTATCCAGCTTCTCAGCATAATCTTCCTGTAAGGCTCTGCTAAAACCATCAATGCTCCGTAATGGAATGCGAAGATCGTGAGAGACAGAATATGAAAATGCTTCTAATTCCTTATTAGCTGCGATGAGCTGCACTGTCCGCTCTTTAACTTTTTGTTCAAGTTCTTCGTTTAGCTGCTCTATTTTTAACTCATATTGTTTCTTTTGGGTAATATCCATAATGATACCTGTTGCCCGTATAGGCTTTCCATTCTCATCACGAACTATTACTTTTCCCATATCATAAATCCACTTCCATGTGCCAGACTTAGTTAGAAGTCTAAGTTCTGCTTGGTAGTGAGAGGTTCTATTTTTCAAATGTCTGTCCATTATGTCTGTTACAGATTCCAGATCCTCCGGATGAATAAGATCTATCCAGCTCTCAATTCGCTGCACAAGTTCTCCCCGTTTATATCCCAGTATTTCCAGCCACTGATCATTATAATCTATATCTCCTGTCTCTATATTCCAGTCCCATAAACCAAGCTCTCCACTTCGTAAGGCTAGTTCAAGCTGTTGTTTATCCTCTTCAAGTTTTTTGGTAAGCTGCATGCGTTCTGTAATATCTCTGGCAAGAACAGAAACTCCTGATCGGGTAGGATAGAAATACATCCGGTGGTAGTAATGTTGTCCCTGATGCCATATTTCATTGGTAAAGATCTGAGGGCTTTTGGTATTTAAAGCTTCGAGTATCTTTTCTTCTATAGGTGAGCCTTTTAATCCGGTTAATATGTCATATACATTTTTACCTATTACTTGTTCAGATGATCGTCCTGTAAATTTTTCGCTGGCCCGGTTATAATATGTATATCGTAGATCTTTGTCCAAAGAGAAAAATATATCAGTAATACTATCTGCCAGATCCCGATAATTTTGCTCAGCCTGGTACAACTTGGATACATCTCTGGAAATAACCAATACTCCACCTCTTATGGAGGGATACACATAAATATGAACTCGCCTTTCCTCATTTCTGTAATACTCAACATCGTCTAGCTCTGTAGAGACTCCTGTTTCCATTACCTGCTTGTATACATTCACACGATCTTTAGCTATTTCCAGATGGTCTGAGCTTAGTTGTCCCTGCAATACGTCTTCCAGTGTTCGCCCCTTCACCTCAGCCAACCGGAAGCCTGCATATTCTTCAGCTATAGCATTCATATACTGATAACGAAGTTCTTTATCCAGTAATAAAATAGAATCCGTTATACTCTCACCTAACTCATGATAATTTTTCTCTGCTTCAATTCTGGCAGTTATATTTCGTGTAATTGCCAAAACACCTTTCTGTTGAGTTGGATAGACAGCAATTTCCAGATAAGTAAGTCTTTCGTCTCGTATTACAGTTGTGGAAACTACCTCTTGTATTCCGGTTTTCATTACTCTTTGATATGTATCAAACCGATCTCTGTACTGATTGTAGTACTCCTCTCCAAGTGCTTCGAGAGGTGTCTTCCCTAAAATATTCTTCAGAAGTTTTCCAGTACTTCTTTCGGTGGCTTTGTTCCAATAGATATATCTAAAGTCTTGGTCCAACATAACAATAGGTTCTGTAATGCTCTCAGCCAAATCTTTAAAACGAAACTCGGCCATTACCTCTTCTGTCACATTCTGTATAATAGCAAAAGCACCTTTGGTAGTGGTAGGATAAAGATTTATTACCAGATATACCCATTGACTTTTATATTGAAAGGTAGTAGTTGAGTTGGAAGAAGTGCCTGTATCAATAACTTTTTGTACATGAAACTCTATAGCCTGACTCATTTCATCATCAAAAAGCTCATGTGATTTTTTACCAAGTATATACTTCCGATCCAGACCTGCATTCAGTTCAGCGGCTTTGTTTACATAGACGTAACGCAATTCCTGATCAAACACAACAAATATCTCACGCATGTTCTCTGTAAGATCCATATATTTCTGCTCACTGAGCTCTAACTTTTCAGCAGCCAGACGTTGAATCTCTAATGTCGCGGATTTCATCTGTTCTGTGAGTATCAGCAGTTCTTCGTTTGTAGATGTTAATTCTTCATTGGCAGCTATTAATTCTTCATTGAGTGTCTCCATCTCACTATGTTTTGCTTCCAAGGCATAAATAGCATCCTGCAACGTATTTTCTGTGTCTTTCAGATAAGTAATATCCTGTGTAGTTCCGATAAACTGATCTGGCATACCGTCTACACTGCGACGGAAAACAGTCTGTCTAATCAACAAATAATGATATGTACCCTTATGATATTTGATACGTACTTCCGTTTTGCAAATCTCATTATCCAGTGCATGCTGACATTCCTCAAAAAATTTCAGGTATTCATGAAAATCATCCGGATGAATGACAAAATCAGATCGTTTAGGATCTGGATACAATTCAACCATAAACTCTGCCATATCTTCTCTGCTCATGTAAATAGTCTGTCGGGAGGCCAGATCGAGAATATAGATAGTACTGGGAGTAGTGGAAATAATCTGTTCTACAAATGTTTTTTGTTCCAACAAATGTATATGTGATGTATGAAGCTTTTCATTTGTGGTTAACATCTCTTCATTAAGTACACTCAGCTCTTTCTGATGCTGTTTTAATGAAGCAACTGTTTCCATTAATTCTAATTCAGTCTTTTTCAACTGGGTGATATCTTCAACAATCACCAATACCTGTTCCGGAATGCTATCCTGTCTCCGCTGAAAAACTACTCCATTCATTCTCATAAAAGCATACTGATTATCTTCCTGTATGATCCTATAATGAAGAATACGAACTTCATGATCTTTTGCTGTTACAAAATCGTAGAAATACTGAGTATATTGAGCATAGTCATCAGGAGGTAATATATCAGCTGTTACTGGTACATCAACCGGTCTGTTTGAATAAATAGTAACAAGTGTTCTTACATCAATTACGGCTACTTTATGTGGAATGGTTATATTAATGAGTTCTACAAACCGATTCTGTACGGCAAGCTTTTCGTTGGAGATTGTCAGACTTTGATTCAGTATGTGTAATTGCTCTTGTAACTGGATCTCAGGAGTCAAGTCATCAAATAACCAAAGTTTACCATTCAGCAAATCTCCATTCATTGGAATACAGGAAACTTTCAGGACTAGGGAAACCGGGCTATCATATTTCCAAAACCAATCTTTTATAACAGATTGTGAAAAAACTTTTACAGCCTGTCCTAAAATCTCATCCTGGTTAACAGCTTTCATCCGAAGTTTGTACATACAATTAGAAACCTGTTCAGCAGGATGTTCACCGGGAGCGATATCTAACCATTTGGATGCAGCCTCATTCACATAAGTAGTAGGTGAATTATCATTTATAAACAGACATCCTTGAGACATGTGTCTGGTTAATTCATAAAACTGTGTTAATTGCCCTTCAAAGCTACGTTTTTGATAGAACGCTTCCAGTATTTCACACAAATGAACCTGACAACAATTCAGGAATAACCGAAAAAAATCATCTACATGAACCATACTCTTCCATGTAAGCATAACCACCCCATCAAAATTAGATCTGTGAACAGGAATTAACACAATAAATTGTATGTCTGCACCTGTTATACTTTCCAGACTTTTTAAGAGAGTAGGATCTTCGACTAGTAAAGGTTCTGATTCATTGCTACCCAACAAGGATTTATAAATTTGTGATCTAAAACTGTAGGTCTTCTCTATTGGTGGTTGAGCTAAGATAATCTGGGCAGTCAGACTATCTGCTGCCTTTACAAGTACTAAAGAATCGGCGGTTGCTGACTCTTTGATAAGAGACAAAACCAGATTTATCCGCTCCAAACCATTTACACTCTTATCAATGTTTTGTAAACCAGAAAGAAATACATACATCTTTTCAAGCCACTTCGATAAATCTTCATATCCCGGCAATTTAGATCGATCCATTATTTTCATGTATTTTATAAAAAAGTACCTATTGCCTGTATTACTTCCTCCGGAGCAGACATATGTGGAAAATGTCCTGTTGCATTTATATACAACAAATTACTTTCTCGAATACTAGCATTTAAATAGGCTCCTACCTGATGAGGGACAGCAATATCTTCATGAGCATGAATAAGCAGTACAGGCTTTTGTACAGCAGGTAAATCTTTTCGATGATCAGATTGAAAAATAGTTCTGGAGACACTCAATGCAATATCAGGACGGATTTCTCCTAATGTCCTGGCAAATTCATTCCCCAATCCAGGTCGATGAGGCACATTCATTGCCAATGGAGCAAATCCACTTACCCATGTAAAGTAGTTTTGTTGCATGTTATCATACAGTTGATCCAAGTCTGCCTGTTCGAAACCTCCTATATAACCAGAATCACTATCATTCAGATATCTGGGAGAAGAACTCAGACATACCAGCTTCGAAAAGAAATGAGGAGATTGAATAGATGCTAATAATCCCAGCATTCCACTTACAGAATGGCCTATCAGAGTCACATCTCTCAACGAAAGATCTGAGCAAATTTGTAACAAGTCTCCTACATAGCTATGTAAAGAATTATATAGAAGAGGGCTGTATAAAGCTGGATCTACCTTACCTGATCCTGCATTATCAAACAAAACAAGGCGGTATTTATCCCCGAAAGCATCTTTCACAAAACGCCATGCGGACTGGTCTGTACCGAAACCGTGAGCAAAAACGATAGTGGGTTTACTCGATTCTCCTAAAACGGAAACATTGTGCTGAACCAAAAAATTAGATGTAGTAACAGACATATCTCTCTAGAATAAAATATGAGATAAGATAGATCTAATACCATGTAGACAAAATACCTGTATAATATAATCATACAATTTGCCCGATGTTATTATGATTTATTAATGAATTTGCTCCTGCTCTTTTCCGATGTTTAAAGATTTCAAGTTTAAAAAACTAAATGGAAACAGCTTCTTTATAAGAACAATGTTTTGAGGTTTGATTGAGGTTTCTAATATATAAAAAAAAATACAGGAATCAAGTAACAATACCAAATCCAGTAACACCAGTAGAATAATATCTCCATAAATAAAAATCTCAAATCAATAATTTATAGTATGATATAGAAAATTTAAAAATATACTTTTTATGCTGGTAAATGACAAAAAATAGTATACCAATAAATGTTTGATTATCAAATTACTTTACAGAAGGTTATAAAATTATCTTTTTTACCATTAATACCATCTATTTCAATCGAAATTTGCCTTAAAATCAATATATAGAAACAATTCTTATATTTGTCAAGTCAGAAATGCTTAACAAAAGTGCTAGCGGTTTGTTTAATTTCACATAGTACATTATCTAAAACGTGGAATTAAAGACTCAGCTAAACCAACGCTGTAGATGAAAAAGTTTATAAGATAAAAAAGAATATATTTTTTCTACTAGTTAATTTTATGAAAAACGTGTATCTATATTTGTTAGATTATAGATACACATTGGATACATCTATAAATTTACTTCTGAATTTTCACTGTTTCTGTCTTACTCAATGGTGATACTACTTTTTTAACAGTAGCATTGTCTGTTTTGTGAAGCAGAATAGCTGGTGCACTTTTCACTGTGGGAATAGAAATATCTACAAGCTTTAAAGCTTTCACATCATCAAATATCATAGGAGTCCGGAAGTCTTCATCTTTGTAACTTATCTTCACATTCTTCATAGTGACACCCTTTGCATGTCGTACATAAAAACCCCAGGCAGGAAGTTCCCCAAACATAGAAAACTCCGGATAATCTGCGACTTTTTCAGGAATCTGTGTCAATGCATCTGGACTTACATAGGCAACTTCCTTACTGGCTCCACCTTCATATTTTACTTCTATGTTCTCTAGTACAACATCTTCTATCGGATAATCTGGTAAACCTACAATGGAAGATGGGTATACATTATGGGGCTCTCTTACAATAGGTCCTTCTTCGCGATACCCTTTATCAGGTTTACCTTTGGGTACATCTACTGTTACATTGCCAATGTAAATATGACGTAAACGACTTTGAACAGTATCTTTATTCCGATGTCCAATACGAATAAAAATAGCATTGCCTGTATTAGTTGCCTTAATGTTTCGAATGTCTATGTTTTCCATAAAGCCACCATCCACTACTTCCAGTGCAATGGCAGAACGATATGTATCATAAATTACCAGATCCCGCACGGTAATGTCTTTGAAACCACTCCAGGATGCTGTTCCAAATTTTAAAGCACTGGCACTGGAACGTACTTTACAATTTGCAATGTAAATATCCTCACAGATGTTTTTACGATTCCGATCTTCTGACTTGAGACAAATACCATCATCTGCTGCATTGATAAAGCTGTTCGTGATTTTCACATGTCGACAATCTACCACATCAATGCCATCATTGTTCAGAAACGTAGTACTTTCTACTCTGATACTATCTATAATCAGGTTTGTACAATTTACATACTTTTGTATCCAGTCGGTACCATCCCGAAACGTAATGCCTTTTATCTGTACACCATCACAATTCCGCCATTCCAATAGCTTCGGGCGATTCTCTTCAGCTGGACGTATCTGATGCCAGGGATTCTCGGTTTGCCATTCATTATCTTCTAGTGTACCAGCTTTCAACATACGATAAATATCTTCAATCAGTTTGTCAGACTGCCCATCAATAGTTCCTTTGCCTGTAATGGATATATTTTTCTGACCATCAGCAACCAGCAATGCTGAGGCTTTTTTAGGACCATACTCACTACGACGGGATGTTCCCAACAAAACAGCATTTTCAGCCAGATACAATCCCACATTGGATTTCATATGTAATACTCCCGTTACGAAACGGCCAGCAGGAATCAATACTCTGCCTCCACCTGCTGCATTTGCCTCATCAATTGCTTTCTGAATAGCTTGTGTATTATGAGTTTCGCCATCTGGCTTTGCACCATAGGTAGTAATAGTAAAGACTTTCTGTTGACCAATAACAGAAAAGGTACTTATCAGACAACCAATAAAAAGAATAGCATTTTTCATGAACTTGAAGAGTTAAATACGGAAGCTAAATTTCTTCAGATAGCTTGATTTCTATTTTGTTAATTCTGTAGTATACACAATGTTCCCTTCATGGTTAATGACCTGCACATATAGCTTTTTATCTGTAACAGAGAAGGCCATAAAGCCATACTCAGACAGCGCCAACTTGCTGATAGGCAGAGTCCCGATTTCTGTCTTTTCGGATGCAGATCCTGATACAAAATAATGAGTCTTGCCTTCTGGCAATAAATGTTGCAGATCATGATCATGCCCACACAAGTAGGCATCTACTTTGTATTTATCCAAAACAGACTTTAGAGATGCTCTTACAGCTCGTGTATCATAGCTTTCTCTACGTTTTTGGGTGGCTGTAAATAAGGGATGGTGTCCTACCACAACCTTCCACTTGATAGTAGGAGAGTTATTGGCTAGCACACCTTCCAGCCAACGTTTCTGTGCTGTACTATCCTGTCCAATGGTAGCATTGCTGTATTCTCCTTTGTAAAACTGTGGTATCAATGGATTGGTATCAATAAAAGCAATTAATACTTGTTTGGTTGTGTCACCATGTATGGAAAAGATCTTGGAATAATAGCGGGCGGGCATCTTCCAGCGACGGCTGATTTTTGAATAGGCAACCTGTGCATCTGGATTAGACTTATAATCATGATTACCTAATACAGGATACCAGTCCCATTGTAGCGAAAAATCAGTATAGATATCTTCAAAGGAATATTTCCATAGGGGATCATGCTCACTAATGACTCCACTGGGATAAAAATTATCTCCTGTTGCTATAATGAAGTCTGTTGAGAGTGTTTTGGCGACTTTTCCCATTTGTGTGGCAACAGGCTTTTGATGATCCTCTCCATTACGGCCCCAGTCGCCCATAACCAGAAAGTTAAGTGCATCTGGATGTTTGGTTAATTCTTTTTTTTGTGCCTGTACAAGTTGAAAGCTCAGGAGGGAGATGAATAAGGCACTAATTACTTTTTTCATAAATTGGATGGCTTGTTATATATAAATCAGAAAAAACATAATAATAAGCCCAGAAGATGGACTACTACAAAAACAGAGAACTATTGAATCTTTAGAGATTCGGGCTCTGAAAAGGAAGATTTAACTTCGGTTAGTACTGGCCTGGTAACTTTATTCAAAATCCAAACCGGTTTTGTTGTAGCATTGCCAGACTCTACTCCAGAAAGTTTTAACCCTTTGATATCATCAAAGACACAAGCAGGCCGAAAATCTTCTTTTACCAATGATAGTTTTACATTTGAAAATTCAATCCCTTCAGCATGTCGCACATAAAAACCCCAGGCAGGAAGTTCTCCAAACATAGAGAACTCCGGATAATTAGGTATTTGCTCCGGAACCAGATGAAGTGAATCTGTTGAAACAAACGCTTTGGTTTTAGAGGCTCCTCCTCCATAGACAATCATAATATTTTCCAGTCGTACATTTTGAACAAGATGTCCTGGTAATCCGGTAATGGAAGAGGGGATCAGATTATGTGGAGGCACTTTCGGAAGAGGTCCTTCTACAGGGTAGCCTGCATCAGGTTTGCTGGCAGGAATTTCAGCCCTTACATCCTGAATAAGCACATCCCTTAAAATTCCATATCGATTATCTGTATTCCTATGCCCCAGACGAAGAAAAATCGCATTGCCTGTGTGAGTAGCCTGAACCTGTTTAATCTTCACCTTTTCAATGATTGCGCCATCTACTGTCTCCAAGGCAATAGCCGAACGATATGTATCATATACTGTCAGGTTCTCAACTATAATATTTCGAAAAACACCCATTGAACCAGTTCCAATCTTAAATGCATTAGCACTGGAACGAATTGTACAATTCTTGACTGTTATATTTTCACATGAACCTGCTTTATCTTCTGATTTTAAACAAATACCATCATCGGCTGAATTAATAAAGCAATTTGTAATGCTAACATTCTTTGTATCAACAATGTCAATCCCATCATTATTCCAGTAAGCAACACTTTCTACCCGAATATGGTCAATAGATACATCTTCACAATTCTGGTAGTTCTGTACCCATCCAGAGGCGTCTTTAAAAGTAATACCTGAAACACGGATATTTTTTGATTTCTCCAACCCAAGTATCATCGGACGATTAGCTTCTGTAGGGCGCTTGATTCTCCACTCCGGGTCCTGTATCAGATTCTTATTCAGTAATTCGTATAGATTTACCACCAGTTCTCTCCCCTGCCCATCTATGGTTCCTTTGCCAGTGATTGCCACATTAGTAAGATTATAGCCTGTTAGTAAGGCCAGTTTTCCATCTCCTTTGGTATAATCCAACCAATTAGTACTTCCTAACAAAACTGCCCCTTCTTCCAGATAAAGCTCTACATTAGAACGCAGATACAGTCCTCCTGTCAGGAAATACCCAGCAGGAATGATCACCTTCCCTCCTTTTTTAGAGATATCATCAATAGCTTTCTGAATTGCAGAAGTATTATTGCTCCTACCATCCGGTTTAGCTCCATAGGCAGTAATAGTAATTACTGTCTGCTGACACATACCTATGATACTATGTATAATGAAAATACAAAGCAGAATTGCTTTTCTCATGGCTGCTCAATTAAAAATCAACTAAAATCTAACTTATTTTAAATCGCATAGGCAGCTTGTACCTTCTTCCAATACTTCTTATATAGTTGCCGGGTCACATCCACTGACACACCAACAGGTTTATCAGTAAAGGATTTTTGCTCTGTAACCCACTTCCATTCCCATTTTTTAATGTCCTTGTCAAAAGCAGCTAAATCAATATCCTTTCCAGAAACTAGTCCATCATTCACTCGTTGGAAAAACTGTTGCCATCTGGGTTTATAAAAATCACTTAGCAACCCATTCCACTGACGATTAGAATATTCATGTAATGGACTGTTTTCATCTCCCCATAGAGTTACAAGATCACGGGCATTCTGTTCATACAAAGCTTTTTCTTCAGCTGTAGTACCACAACTACGTGCTTCCGCAATCCATTTTCCCAACAGAAAATCTTTTCGTGTTCCCAGCAACTTATCCATATCATCAATCAACTCTATAAACTCTTTGCTATACTTCTGAAAATCCGCCTGATTCTTTTGTCGATAAGCTTGCACCCATTTCTTCTGTAGAGGCAGAGCATAGTTAGCCAGTACTTGTCGTGTAACATCCACCAGATCATACTGGAAGCCATCACTGGACTTGCATGTGTTGATTGCCTGAACCAGATGTTGCCAGGCAGGTAAAAGTTCAGCAGGAGGATAATTTAGTTTGGTACGCGTCCATACTGTGGTTGAATCAAAGGTAGGTCGTCCTGTTACAATTGATTCAGCTCCATCCCGAATGGCTTTGCCATTGTAGACAGTTGTTTTCAGAATCTGCCAGGCGGCTAACGTATGTTCATTGGTATTCCCATAACGATTTCGGATGTAATCAGACAACCATTTATCCAGATCAATAGGTTGATCTCTCCAGGTGTTGGCCATCATCAGTTCATATAAAACAGGATTCTGCTCAATAGCTTCCATAGTGAGTCCAATTCCTTTCAAATTTCCACTTTTCGGGTCATGCAATGCCTCAGCCGGACCTTTAGCAGCCCCTTCTATCCGTCCAAACAGATTGACATTACCCCCAAAATTATTTAGCATATTCCAGATCCAGGGTTTGCCATAAAATGCCTCAGTACTTTTCCATACAGGTTCTATTTCTGTGGCCAGATCCAGTACAATCATATGGTCATTGGGGACGGCATCCAGTAAAGCTTTGATTTGTGGAGCTTTCCAGAATTTGCGATCACTGTAGAATAACCATCCCTGCATAACCCATATAGCTTGTGGATCTGCTTGTCTCATCCCTTCATATACACGCGCACTCAGTTTAGACAAAAATTCCGGTTCGTCAGATGGTGGCTCGTTTTCATTGAAGGTATCTGCCGAATACAAGTGATCCGTACCAAATAAAGCAGTTTGCTTCTGTAGAAACTTCTTGCCAATCTCAGCGAACATAGGATCTTCCGAGTCCAATATATAGGTATCCGCAAAGCCATTGGTCCAGTTGGTGGCTTTCAGTTTAGCATTAGGAAAGCGATGACGAAAGGCAGCAGGAACATGTCCTGTGAATGCAGGCAGTACAGGTTTCATTCCCAATTCACGTTCACGAGCAACAATCTTTTGTTGTAATTCTTTGTGACTTTGCATCCAGCTTACAGGAAGTGGACCACCCCATGCATCCAGGTTTCCCATCCAGAACCAGGAGAAATACGACGGGCCACTAAAGAATGCCTGTAAATCCTGATCCGTAAATCCCATTTCCCTGTATACTTCATACCAGGTATATTCTTCTCCGGTAATTGCCAGAGGCATATTGATCCCATGCAATGCCATCCAATCTATTTCTTTTTGCCAACGCTCCCAGTTCCACCAACTCATGCTGTAGTTGAAGGTACAGTAGTTCAGATAATAGCGGTAATGATAGGATGTGTTCTTGTGAATCTTTTCAGGTACAACAGGCAAAGAAGCAGGTAGTTTTAAATTTGTTCCATTCCATGTAATCTGGCAATGGGTATATTCTGTCAGGTAGTAGTATAAAGCAGATCCGATTGCCACTCCAGTACTTCCTCTCAGAATGATTTTACCATTCTTACTTTCTATTTCAAATACATCATTTCCTTTTTCAGCAGCTAATGACTCCACCTGAAAGTAATGAGATTCTTTGGGTAATATTCTTTTTACAAAAGCTTCAGAGGCTTGTACATTGAGCTGAGCCATCACATAGGATGTACAAAACAGATGGATAGCTCCTACTAGTAGAATTCGCTTAAAATACATGTATACGCAAAAATTTATGTAGAATATTCTTTGTTCAATCTGATACTTAGTGGTTCTTTTTATACCTTTAAGAACCACTTTTGCTGATACAAAAAGTATAGGAACCCTAGTTGTACAGCGACAATTCCGGCGGCCAGCCATACCGGCTGCCAGGCTGCTTCAGCAAACTTGATCAACCCTCCAAAGAGAAAAACAGTAGTATGCTCAAAATCAATAACCCCATGTGAGGCCATATATATAGTAATTGAATTCATTCCTATCCATACCAAAGGCATAGACCATTTCTTAAATCCGGCAACATCAATAATCAGGTAAAAAGCAGAAAGAAACAATAGGCTCCAGCCACAGGTTAGTAACACAAATGAACTGGTCCACATATTTTTATTAATGGGAAAATCCAAATGCCAGATCCAGGCAATAGCAATAAGTAAAAGCCCTACCGGAATCATAAAAAATCCTTTTTTGAGGGGTGTCCATCTAGTAGATGACCAGCGTAGAAATTGACCTGTAAAAATGCCCATCAAGGCATTGGCAATAGCAGGAATGGTAGATAGAAGTCCTTCAGGATCGTAAACTTTCCGATGCAGTTTACCCGGCAACAATATACGATCTATATAGGCCTCCATATTTCCTTCGGGGGTAAGAACACCTGCACCAAATTCTGGAACAGGAACAAATTTCATAACAACCCAATACCCAATCAATAATCCTGCAAACCACAGCAGTTGTCCTCTGAGATCGCAATAAAGAAAAATAAGTCCGGCAAAAAGGCAAGATAAAGCGATACGTCCTAATACACTGGCAAATCGGGTGTTATCATATCCTTGCCACTTCAGCAATCCGTTGACAACCATTCCCAAAATGATCAGGATGAGTGTACGCTTTAGAAGATGCCACAAAATCTTTTGTCTAACCGCTGATTTGTTCTCAGCAGTACTTCCTTCCAGCTGTTTTCCCATGGAATAAGGCATAGAAACCCCAGCTATAAAAATAAAAAGAGGAAATATCAGATCATAAAATGTAAATCCATTCCAGTCTGAATGATGTAGTTGGTCGGACATCCAGTCAATCAATGAATTGTCAGATGCAGCAGCCCAGGAATGAATTAATCCTTCACCACTGATAATCCAGAACATATCAAATCCTCTGAGAGCATCCAGAGACTGTAATCGTTTTAGGTGGGTTTTCTGATTTGTATGCATGTTGGCAGGTGGATCGCCTATCTATAAAAAACTCTCTGACAAATAAGAACTTCTGCCAGAGAGTTGTACCAGGTTGCTTTAATTAACTTTTAGAATTTCAATGTAGATGGCAAGTACTTAGCTACCAAATCTTCATAGTAAGGTCTGAGTGCTTTGGCATCAGGAGGTACAGGAACTTTTGAGTACAGATCGTAGGGATTGAATTTATTTACCCATTCAAACATTTTATGGTCATGTTCTGTCATCAGATGTGAATAGGCATTTTCCCGATGTTGTGAGTAGAATGAGTGATACCGAATCATATACAAGGCAGGCTCTGGCAAATAGTCCTTCATCATCTGATACAGGTATTCATCGTGCCCCCATGACATACGTACATTATCTAATCCACAGTTAGGTTCATAAATGCCATATTTTGTATTATAGCGTTCATCGGTAGAATCGGGATTTGCAGCAAAAAATTCAGGATAAACGATCTTATCCGAATGTTGACATCCAACAGGGAAGGTATCTCCTACTACTGCCCACTGAGGCTCTCCAAACAGACACAACACTTTACCCATATCATGCATAAATCCAGTCAATACAAACCAGTCTGGATGGCCATCAGCCCGGATGGCTTCTGAAGTTTGGAGTAAGTGTTGTAACTGATCCAGGCTTGTATCCGGGTCAGAGTCATCTACCAGTGTATTCAGAAAATCTACCGCTTCCCATAATGACATTTCCCGTTTATCAAATTTCAGAAAATCTGCTCTCTTCTCCTTTACAAAATCATAGGTTTGATAAGTATGATTAAGTCGGTAAAACTCACGCACCGTATCTACCCGCTCAGAATCAACATAATTGCGATACTCTTCTTTAGTCTTTACAGACTCTTCCGGATCAGGATAACGCTTTAACAAGTCGTCTTCCCAATCTTCCATACTGGATAATGGAGATACTTCTTTTTCTGTGAATTTCTGGTTCATAGGGTTATAATAATTGAGCGTTAAGGGATTTGTACAAACTCTTAAGAGGATTTAGAGGTTAATTACTCAGAAACCAAATAATCAACCCAATATCAGCTTTATAAGCACTTCTGACAAACATTTTTACTGTTTTATCAGAAAGTGCTATTTATATATATTAATAACCTGGATTTTGTGTCAATGTGGTATTTAATACTTTCGCATTGGTTGGAACAGGGAATATACGACGATAGGTCTCTGCATTAGTTTTGTATCCCCACTGACCTTCATATTTTCCAAAACGAATCATATCATTACGATGCCATGTCTCTGCAACAAATTCACGACATCTCTCTTCATACAATTGTTCCAAGGATACATCATCCCAGGAAGCAGATGTTGAGCGATTATCACGAACCATCTTCACCAGAGAAGGAGCAGTATGTCCAAGTGTTGGTGAGCCTCCACGTAAGATGGCTTCAGCCTTCATAAGAATGATATCTGAATAGCGAAATACAGGCATATCATTATTTTGATTCCGGGTTACAGAAGAAGCATCTGGATAAAACTTAGTGTTCCGATATCCCATATTCCAAGAAATTTCATCATTCCCGCAATCAAAAGCAGCGACACTTCTTCTCAAAATTACCTCCGGTGTAAGAACAACCTGATAGGTACGCTTTACAGAAGATGTATCTGTAGACTTCTCATCATATTCTTTTGGAGTTAAAGGAGTACTAAGAATAGGAGTAACCCCATCATTCATATACTGAGGTCCTGTAAGCCACTGTTTATTTCTCACATCATTTGGGTCATCAAAGTGTGCGTAAAATTCAGGAAGAGTACTTTCAGCGCCAGCAGGATTGTACGGCATACCAAACTTAGCTCTCTCTGATCGGGGAATCTCGTATCTGGCCCGATACATATATCCATTTGTCCCTGATAGAGGTGTTGCAGCTGGATCAAAAGGAATGGCAAAAATGAATTCTTTCATCTGAGGGCCATTTTCCGGATAAAACATTCGCAAATAAGAACTCATAGGTTCTATAAAATATTTATTAGAGCTGATAATTTTATCGCAAGCAGCAATACAATCATTGGTACGGGCTGTCCCTGTATATACTTCTGCATTCAGATACATTTTAGCCAACAGTGCATAAGCCATATATTTATTGCATCTGCCATACATAACAGGTCCCGTATCCTCACTCAGATAGGGCAACACTGTATTTATCTCAGACTCAATAAAGTTGAACACCTGTGCACGTGGAGTAGTTGGATGAGGTGTAAAGTCACCATACAATGTATCTAAGGGAATATTACCATAAAGATCCATCATCATAAAGTAAGAGAGTGCTCTTACCATTCGCAACTCAGCAATTGTTGAGTTCTTATAACTCGCATTTGCAGGAATAGATTCTTTTAAGATAGCAAGTGCCTGATTTGTTGTACCAATTATTCTTGATAACCAGGACCAACAGGAAGCCGTCCATGGATGATCAGGTGTCCAGCTGTGATAATGTAACATCAGATAGTTCTGATTATCATACCAGTTCCCACCTCTGGCAGGCAAAATCGCTTCGTCTGTACTTAATGTCTGCATGAACCAATAATCCAACGCATAATTCCCTCTCAATGCGGCATAAGAAGTTCCCGCTGACTGGATAAACTGTAATGAATCCTGAGGAAATACATCTGGTGTAAGCTTAGTGGTTACTGGAACATCAATCATATGACATGCTTCCAGAAAAGACACCATCAAAATACACAATGAAAAATAATATATCTTTCTTTTCATATATCTTCTTTATAAATAGAAACCGGTCTTTGTTAGAATGATAAATTCACACCCAATAAGAATGTACGGGTTTTAGGATAAAAGTTATTGGAATCCACTCCTGGAGCAGTGCCACCCTGATTAATTTCAGGATCAACACCAGTATACTTTGTTATAATAAAGGCATTATTCACAGAAGTATACACACGAAGGCTTCGAATAGACTGCCCCAGATTTTTAAAGCTATATCCCAACGTAGCATTATCAAGACGTACATATGTTCCACTTTCAATGAATCGGGATGAATATTTATACACATTACGATCTGATACAGGTTCATTTGCAGCATCATTCAAAATGTTAGCACTTGTTGCGGTCTCAAGTCTGAATAATTCCGCCCTTGTAGCATTAAATATTTTCCCACCAAATGAACCTCTGAAGAATAGGTTCAAATCGAAATTTTTATAGGTCAACGTATTACTCCACCCTACCAATAATTTAGGTTGTGGACTACCCAGATAATGATAGTCTCTTCCAATGGCAGGAGATGTAGAAGCAATACCTTCTCTATTTATATACTGTGAGGTGCCGGCACTATCTTTTCCTGCATATTGTAGCGAAAAGAACTCACCCAATGGCTTACCTGATTTCAGTATTTGTAAAGTACTTCCCGTTTGTCCACCTCCATCAGGTTGAGTAATACGCGTAGAATCCCCACCTGTAAATAGAGGATTAGTTAAACTTAGTATTTTATTCGTATTATGAGCAAAATTTATACTGGTATTCCAGGTGAATCCATTATTTGCTTTTACAGGTGTAGCACTTAAAGATACTTCAATCCCTCTATTATCCATACTTCCACCGTTTGCTACAATCTGTCCGGAAGGTCCGCGTGCAGGATCTACAGCATAGGTAGTAATCATCCCTGTAGTCTTCTTGTCATAGACTTCCACCGTACCTGAAAGTTTACCACTTAGTATAGTAAAGTCTAAGCCTATATTGGCAGTAGCTGTTTTTTCCCACTTCAAATCAGGATTACTTAACTGTGTAGGACCATAAGCGCCTAACTGTACACCATTATAGTAGAATGTACCAAGACTACCAGAAATAAATTGAGCTGTATAGGGATTGAATCCTGAAGCATTACCTGTTACTCCATAACTAGCACGCAACTTCAAGTCATTTACAAAAGATTGAGATTTCATAAATGCTTCATCTGCAATTCGCCAGGCTACACCGATAGAAGGAAAGTAACCCCAACGGTTATTAGCTCCAAATACAGAGCTTCCATCTCTTCTTATAGATCCCTGCAACAAGTATTTATCCTTAAAGCTATAATTCAAACGGGCAAAGTCAGAAATCATCCGATAATGCTGATATACTTCATCAGATCCAAAACCTATTCTAAAGGACGACACAGCATAAGGATTGCTCAAAGCAAAATTATTATATCCTATATTATCTACAGGTAAGTTGGTTGTAGTAGCCTGAATACCATCTCCAAACTCATTATCCTGCCAGGAATAACCCAAAACCAGGTTAATATCATGACTTCCAAACTGTTTAGCCCATGTTACAAAACTCTCTACCACTTTTCGTGTATCCTGATAGCTACTGCGTAATGCAAACCCATTAGTACCAAATGTAACAGGTTGTCGTACTCCGGGAGGCTCAGGATTGCTATAGAATGTAGCATTATAATTCTTAGAATAATAACTATCATAAAACTCACCATGCAGATAGGTAGTATTCTGATACGATACATTCAAATCATAAGTAAGTCCTAATGGAAGATTTACATGTGTTGTAAAAGCAGCCACTAATGCATTTGTTTTTGTATCATCCTGTCCATGTTCAATCATTGCTACAGGATTGTAATATGCTCCTGGTTTATCAAAATTTTCATAGAAGCTTCCATCTGCATTCCTAATTGGTGAAACAGGTAAATATTTTACCACTTGCTGTAATACTACATTACGCATTGGTGTATTTGAAGCTTTTGTATTTGAATTAGATACATTCAAACCAAACTTCACCTTATCATTCAAAGCCGAGTGTTCTATATTTAAACGTGCAATCACACGTTCCTGCGCACTTTTCAGTAAAATACCTTCTTTACGGGCATAATTGATACTTGCATTATAACTACTATGTTCTGTACCGCCACTAAAGGACAAATTATGGTTTGTGGAAAAAGCAGAAGATTTTTGTATTGCACTCTGCCAATTTGTATTGGCTCCCTCATCATCTGAAGGTACAGGTATACTATTCTTTTGCCAGAACGTTCTCAGTTGGTTTCCATTCATCAGATCAAGCTGGTTCGAAACCTTTTCCATACCTATATATCCATTGTAGCCAACTTGCATTTGTCCTTTTTTTCCTTTCTTAGTAGTAACCATAATAACTCCATTGGCAGCCCTGTTACCATAGATAGCAGTAGCAGATCCATCTTTCAATACATCAATAGAAGCAATATCATCTGGAGCTATAATGGAAATATCAGCACCAATCACACCATCAATAACATATAGAGGAGATTGCGAACTGTTTAGTGTAGAGGCACCACGTAAAATAACGGCAGCGGTTCTGTTTGGATCACCACTGGCAGTAATATTTAAACCGGGAACCTTTCCTTGTAGTAACTGGCCTACGTCTGTAATAGCCCCTCTGTTAAGTTCTTCTGGCTTAACATTAGTAATGGCACTAGTCAGGTTCTTACGTGATTGGGTTCCATATCCTACTACTACTACTTCACCTAATGTTTGAATATCTGGTACCAGGGCCACATCAATAGTTGTTTGATTGTTAACAGCTATTTTCTCCTGTACATACCCTACAAAAGTGAAAATCAATTGAGCATTGGCTCCAGCCTTTAATGTGTACACACCATTCACATCTGTAACGGTTCCGGTAGTGGTACCTTCTACTAAAATAGAGACTCCAGGTAGAGTTTCTCCATTACTGGCTGATGTAACCTTCCCTGATACAGTTACTTCAGACTGTCCAAACAATTGCGAAGGCATTGCAAGTGACAGAAACAGAAGCAGAAAGAGAAGAGATTTGAAATGTAGATGTTTTTTCATTGGCAGTTAAAATGGGTTTAATTCAAATCAACTACCGAATATCAATATAGTACTTTTTAAATAAAAATTTTAGAATAACTAATTTCTATGCAAACGTTTGAAATCGTTTTTGTCCAACTCCGAAAAGAAATTATCATGATCTCCGGGACGAATCCCGCACAATTAATTCCGAATCTAGGACACAGTTTTGAGGAGAGACAGAGGAAGAACCTGATGTCAGGGACTCGATAAACAGACGGGCCGCTTCTGTTCCAATTTGCTTGCTCTGACGTTTCACAGAAGTGAGTGATGGCTGAAAATATTCTGCTATAGGACTATTATCAAATCCAACCAAAGCAATATCTGTTGGCACATTCAATGCATATTCCTTAATGATTTTTAATGCGCCAAAACAAACCTGATCATTGACACCAAATATGCCATCTGGTCTATCTTTCAGATTCAGAAGGTATTGTGTAGGCATTAACCCACTCTCTATATTGAAATTGGCCTCTGCTATCAATGTCTCATTGACAGGTAATCGATGATCAATCAAACAATCGATATAGCCTTTATAACGCTGTTCTGCTACTGTAAGCCCTTTCGGACCTCGTAAGTGAGCAATTCGCTTACAACCTACTTCAATCAAGTGTTGAGTAGCTCTATAAGCACCTTGATAATCATTTATTGTAACACCAAAAGCTGGAAAATGATCATACTCACGATCTATGAATATCAGCGGAATATTCCGTTTAAGTATTTGTTCCAGGTGGGAATGATCTTTGGAATCGTAGGTTTCTTGTGATACAGACATAAAAATGGCATCTACCCGATTAGACAGAAGCCGTTCCACATACTCTTTCTCCAGTATCTGACTCTCATTGGTAATACATATATTTACCAAGTATCCTAATGGCTGCAACACAGACTGCAAGCCATTTACCATAGCAGCTTCATGAAAATGGCTGATATTAGGCAGGATCACCCCTATTATTTTGGTTGATTTATTTAAAAGGCTCAATGAAACGGAGTTTTTTTGATATCCCATCCGCCGAGCATATTCCTGTATAGTGTTTCTTGTTTCAATATTGATCAACGGATGATTATTTAATGCTCTCGATACAGTAGAGGGAGAACACTTAAACTTTTGAGCAATATCTTTAATCGTAATTATTTTTGGCGTTGAATCCAATGACATACTTTTTAATGAAGTAATACTTGTTAGGCTTAATCCCTCTTAAGAATATTTGTATCATGGCAACAGTTAAAACAAATCACCAGATCATATAAAGGCTATTCATTCTCAATCACAAAAAAATACCCGATTGGACAATCAACTTCTTTTTTCGGGAATTTATTACAATAAATACAATTTATCCAAAATAACATATTTAGATAGAAATTGTATTTTATTCAGATAACAAATTTTGCTACTATAGTAAGCTACTATTGATTAAGATAACATTGATTACCAGAAGGCAAACGAGTGTTAGTAACAGAAGTGTGTAACTAGTTAAAAAATAATGAATCATGGAGAGAAGCATATATTCTATCTAAAGAATAAGATAGCACGCATTTCACAGACAATACCTGAAGGATCTTACACCTATAGCTATGTATAGTGTATTGGAAAAATCTTTCTGTGGTTAAAAGTATTCTGTTTTTATAATTGCTATTTTGAAAAGTCCTTTGTATTGCTTATTCAAGTAAAATAAGTTTGTGCTACTTAAACTAAGTATAATCAGACTGTTTAACATCCTGTCCTTAGTTCTTTTCAAGTTTCTGAATTACTAAGGTACTCAGCCTGTATGTGCATTGCCGACTATCTCTTGCGTAGCAAAGTATATAATACAACAAGAGAAAACTTTAACTACCTATACATTGACAGGCGTTCATCAATTGGGCTTAACTTAATACTAAAAAATAGTTTTCACAAAACCTAATTACAGAAACAAAATCATTATCAAACTAGTAGCATTCTTACCCTGGTATCAAGGATTGCCCAGCATATATTTCCAACCCCATTCTTTAAAATAAGCATTAACACTTTTAAGCCGCTCATAGCAAAACTCGCCAAAATAAAAACCCTTACTGGCATACACCTGTCTACAAGAAAAACACATTTCAAAATAGGCAAATGGTGTATCAGACTCATCATAGAATATGATTCCATGATGAGGTTCATAACAGATTGCTTGTTCCGGTAGCGTTCCGTCCTTCGGAGTTATTCGTTTATAGAAAAGATTCAGAAAGGAGTTCATTTCCTTACCCGTTAACGCCTTTCGTTCCTGAACAACAGAACTATCCAAACTAACTAACAAGCTGTCGGCTTTCCAAGCCCATATTCTTACATATGTTGGTTTTATCTTCCCTGTATGTTTATATATTTCTATATCTATCTTATTTTTAGGTATTACCTTCACCCTATCCACAAAACTAATCACCACAATTTTACAGGTCCTCTTCACTAATGAAACCGTATCCAGTGACTTTACCTGCGAGCAACTTTTGAAAATATCCTGATAAATCTGAGAAAAAATCTTTGGAGAGTATAGAATGAGAAGAATACTCAAAAGCAGCTTATTGCTCATTTTGGAAAACAGAATGTATATATAAATTCATTGAAGACCAATTATTGCATAAGTAGAGCCCCATATATAAATCCTACAATTCCCGCTAATAGAAAGAATAGCATATAAGCTATTACATAGTTCATTAGAGATTTAACAGCAGCAGTAAAATAGCTTTTTCGATAAAAAAACAATACGCCTACAACTGAATAATATATAGCAGCAATGGATGTAGATAGTATGCTATCTATGATAAAGTGTGTAGGGAAATATCGGTATAACAAATAACCCGGAATAGAAAATAGTGCGCTCTGTGCCATTGTATAGGTATTCATTAGCAAATGCTCTGCATAGGTGTATCTCTGCTTTCTAAAAAACACACTGGAACCTAAGGCCAGAATTGGAATCAGAATAGCATACATGAATTGAGGATTCTGAGTAATAAATTGCTGAAACTGCTGAACTCTTGCATTGGCAGTCTGATATTTTTCCTGCTGTTTTTTATTTTTAAAAACGGGTTTTTGCGTTTGTACCTGTTCTGTTATCTTCTGAGTAAATGCATCCATATCCAGTATGGAAAATCCTATAAATGTACTGATACCCAACCAAAGCAGCAGATATTTAACGGGGTTGGTGTATATGATCCTTTTTCCGGTAATGTAATCAGCTATTACTCCCTGAGGCCGGGTAAACATCTTCGTTGTTGTAAAAAGAAATCCTCTGTCAAAATCAACCAGTGACTCATAAGCCAGTGAGAGCAATTCTTTTATTGTTAACCGGGGTTGCAGCTGTCGTTGTCCGCAATGTCCACAAAATGTTTCGGTTACCGGATTGCCACAATTCTTACAGTCAGCAGGCTGGACTTCTTTTAAAACAGCGGTTTGTGCGTGTTCAGAATGTATCATTTTATTTGAGAAGGCTAGTATACTTGCATCGCAATCTAACAACTATTCTCATAACTTCAGATAGGCTCCTGTTTTTCCTTTGACTCTGTCTAACAAATACTCGTTTTCTTCTCAATCCAATTCCCGGATAAGTACACTTTTAAAGATGTGCCAGCAAAACTGATACCCCCAATTACTGTATACATTGGCAAATCCCATTCGTTCATCGAACAACTCAAAATCAGCAAGTCACTAAAATGATTTTAGAGGAATATACCTATACAAAACACCAATGCACACATTAAAACCTTCTATGAAAAAAATCTTCTACTCAGCTTTATTGCTTAGTATATCCTTCTCTGCCTGGGCGCAGGATAATGCTGCATCCAATCAATATATAAATATGAGTCTGGAAGAACTGATGAACGTACAGGTTGAATCAGCTTCCAAGAAATCAGAAAACTTGTTTGATACCCCATTTTCAGCCTCAGTTCTTACCAAAGAAGAAATCCGAAAAGCAGGAGCAACCAGCATTATGGAAGCTCTACGTCTGGTTCCAGGTGTGATTGTCAGGGAACAAAGCAATGGCAACTATGACATTCACCTGAGAGGTCTGGACAATGTGCCCCCCAGTTCTTTCTTTATGAATTCGATTAACTCCACTACACTGGTTATGATAGATAATCGCCCTGTATACAATTACCTGCAGGGTGGTACCTACTGGGAAACACTCCCCATTGACCTGAATGATGTAGAGAAAATAGAAGTAGTGCGTGGCCCTGCAGCAGCTATGTATGGACCCAACGCAGTATCTGGTGTTATCAATATTATTACACAGAAAAATGCTGGCAACATCAAAAATGTTCAGGCAGTAGCCAATGCACAGTATGGAAGTCTGAATACCCTGATTGCCAATTCCTCTATAGGACATCAGTTTACCAATAAGCTGTCTGCAACTGTCAGCGGAAATTATCAGTCCAGAGGACGGGATGTTTCCTATTATGATTTGAAAACAAACCAGACAGTTGATTCACCCAGTAAGTTAACTCACAATACGATAACCCCACTGTTTGCCAAACCAGACCGGTCAATGGAGAAGTATGGAGCAAACGCATTTATTAACTACAAGGAAAACAATAACATACGATTTGATCTGGCAGCAGGGTTACAGGGTTCGGAGGTTCAGAAAGTAAGTGCAGAAAATACAGTAACACCTATGTCTGTTATGCGTTCCAACTCTACCTATGCAGATCTGAAAGGAGTAATTTACGGGTTAACCAGTCAGGTTTCGTATATATCAGGCGAACAAGACCCTATCATCGGTCAGAGAGGTAGCAAATACGCCTTCAGTGCACTGGATGCAGCCTTTGAATATGAAGTAAAACTTAAACACCTCTCTATCAAACCAGGTTATAGTTACCGCAAAGCGTTATACGACGATACTAAATTCTGGAGTGCGGAAAATTCAGAAGGGGTATTAAGTGGCCGGTATTACATTACTACGCATGCAGCTTCGGTAAGAACTGAATACAATCTGTTTCAGGATAAAGTACGGCTGGCAGGAGCTCTCCGGATGGATAAGTTCAACTATCCTGACAAATGGTATCTGTCATATCAACTGGCAGGAACCTTTAAACCATCCGATAGCCATCTGTTTCGTGTAGTGTATTCACGGGCATTCCGTTCTCCGTTTATCTATGATAACTACATTAATCTGGCTCTTCAGGCTAACAGTGAGCAGGTACATTCTACTACGCTGGTTACAGGAAATAAGAACCTTCAGCAGTTGCAATCGGATATGGTTGAGCTAGGCTACCGGAGCAAACTGGCCAGTAACCTTCAACTGGATCTGGAAACATACTATATCCAGACCAGCAACTATACAAACCTGATTGTAGGGCAGAGACAGATACAAGCTGGCACTCCCGTACAGGTTACAACCTATATTAATGTACAAAACATCCCTCTTACAGTTAACCAATGGGGAACCACACTTTCTTTGAATTATGTACACAAACAGCTTCAGATAAAACCGTTTGTATCCTGGCAGAAAACATTGTTGTATGACTATTCTTATTACAACAACACAGCCGATGGAGCACAAACCTCTGATGGATCTGATCCTGCCACAAATAACATCAACTCAGGAATAGGAACAACCAAAACTCATAAAGCAACTCCTTCTGTGTATGGTGGTGCCTTCATAAACTACCAGTTTAATACGAAATTTAATCTGAACATAAATCCGTATTTCTTTACTAACCAGACACTGTCTCATCAAAATGCAAGCTACACTGTTAAATCTACAGCTGTTGATACCTACAAAGTAGATGCAAAAGTGTTTGTCAATGCAAAATTCTCTTACTCACCCAGCAAGGTCATTACGATCTTTGTAACAGGCAGAAACCTTCTCAACAAACGATCTGCTGAATATTTTCATACAGATGCTATTGGCAGTATGTATCTGGGTGGTATCAATCTCAACCTCGGATCGTTGTAAGTTCTGCTCTGGGCTGAGTACAGAGGATGCTGGTAGTTATCACTATCAGCATCTTTCTTTTTATAGTCCGTCCAAACTTTTAACTTGCCAGTCCAATGCTGTAAGGAGGTATTTCCGGATTCTTTCCGAAAGAGTCGTAATCTACTATCTGTCAGAAAATTTCATTATATGGCTTATCCGGGATTTTGCTGTGAGTTTGTGTTATGCAACTGCTGTCTATGTTTTTGAAAAGAGTATAGACACTGGTTAACTTTTGAGAAATTCCCCTTCCTGAGTTTATTTATAGTTCCTTTCTTCTTTCTTCCACAGGACTCTTCATTTTTTGCTTGTCTTTTCCTACATTGGTTTATTATCTCTTTCTTCACTCTTCCTATCATGTTACTTTTTTGCTTGCCCAAAAGAGGGGCACCAAACGAGAGTTTGGTGAGCCAGATTTGTGCTTTAGCAAAAAAAGGCACTTTCCGCCGATCCTCCTGCCCGCAAGGCCCAAAGCCAACCTCGTGGCGGAAAGAAGGCCAACGCACCTACACTTCCTTTCGCGATTGAAGGTATCTTTACTCTCTTTGTAGCTCCTTTTTTGGGCTTTTTTAAATAGAATGATATCCTTAAAATTCAGGATAACTCATGTAATCCATTACTCATCAAAACATTTTCATCAGGGCATTTTTTGCAGTCCTTCCCATTTCACTTTCCATTTTCCATCTTTGGGAAAACCAGGATTGTTCGTTGCTGCGCCATCATACCCGGCACACATCATAGCAATAGCCGCCAGGAACCCTCCATTTCCAGGAAGATACAATCGCAGGCGTTCATCCTGAAAGTTATGTCCGTTTGGTAAATAGGTGTTGGTTCGGATCGGCATTAGCAGGGCATCAACGGCTTTGTCTGGCAGTCCAAGCCGGGTGGCAGTCATGGCCGTCATCGGGAAGTCCCATCCCCATGTATCCTGCCAGGTCCAGGTGTTCCAGATCAGGTCAAAAGTACGCCGCATAGCTGCTTTATCCAGAAGAGGTGTAACAGGCAGCATTCCCCATGTGCCTAATACCGAAGGGTGATCGGTTTTATATATAGGGTTAGTATATGAATCAGGGGCACTTTCTGCAGCCAGATACACCCCATTAGCTTCTGGCAAAGGTGACAGCTTAGTTAATACTTCATCCCATTCGGCTTTTCGGGGCATTCCCAAGCGTTCCCGCCACTGCTGAGCCACCGATAAACCCCAGTGCCAGTAGGCCAGTTCATAGGTGGGGTTAAAAGTCTCTTCCGGTTTGTAACGTTCCTGTGCCGGAATCACTCCTTTTCCTAAAACATACTTTCCCTTTGCCGGATCCAACCAGGCATAAGAGGCCATAAAATCGGCTGTCGCAAATACGAGATCTTTGTATTTCTCCAGCTTTGCCCGATCCTGTTTATCCCGGTAACACAGTTCTGCAAAATAAATAAAGTGTGGTTGTTGCCAGATCAGAAAAGCTCCTACAGAGGACGGACTTTCCTTTCCTTCCGGATCGGTCATCTTCTGCCAGCGGGCTCCTGTATATCCCTGACGCTTTGCCAGATTTTGTGCTTCCTGATACACCTGCTGATACCAGTTGAGGCTATGTTCCAACAGGTCAAGCCGATTCCAGAGTGCAAAATGGATTGCATGCCACCAATGCATTTCCAGATGTGGCTTGCCAAACCAGCTATTGTATGTTAACCCTGTTTCCTGTGGGGGTTGTGAGTTTACACATTGTATCTTTGTCAAGTATTGAGACAAAATGATCCGTCGTTCCAGTTCATGGGCACGGGGCTCTGTACTTCCGGCAAAATCAACAGCCCCTCCCCTTCTCCAGAAGGCATTCCATCCCTGTACACTACTGGCCTGTGTTTCTGTAAAAGAGGGGACATTACTTATAGAAGCAGGAGAAAACAAACAGGATAACTCAAATACATCTGCCTTGTCGGCAGGTGAGACTACAAAATAATGTTTTTGTGCCTGAGCAACCCTGGCATTTCCTTTCCATTTCAACAGTGTATAATACGTTGTGGTATCTAACTGATGTAGAATAGAAGCAAATTGTGGCTTTGTAGTTTCTACATTGGATATATGCTTGTCAACTTGTTTATAGTTCGTCCCGACATCAGTCCATTCACCTGTAGGATAGGGAAAACGCAGGTTTACCTTGAGTCGTCCCTGAGCGATCAGTTTGGATTGTATTTTTATACTAACCTCATCCTGTTGTGCATGTCCATATGTCCAGACCACAACGGGTTCTCCTTCTACTGAAAACTGACTTTTAATCTCTCCTGTCCAGGGATTCAGTTCCTGGCGGGTATTTTTAATATCCTGAACAGAGACTAGTGTACCATTCTTTTTGTAGATCTCCAGTCCCAGATTGCCTAGTTGCAGCCGGTGCGGATTTTGTCGAAACCAGTTAGATGCCTGCTTGTTGCGTTCCGGTTGAGACCATTGCACACTATAGGTAACTTTTCGTCCATTCAGGGTATATTCTTTCAGCGATTCGTTAAACTGATAACCGACTGTATCCCGAAAACTATGCCATCCCCACTCAGACTGCGTACCCAGTGGCACTCCTTTGGCATAAAACTCCGGAAAGGTTTGCAGGCCTGTTACATCGACTGTAAACGCAAACTTTCCATTGCCTACAGACAGCGAAGCTAATGTATCTGCTTTTGTATTGATTACCTTGTGTCTTTCGACTAATGCCTTCCTGTTAATAGGAGTCTGGGAAGAAACAGTGGTAACATGCCATAGCAGAACCAGCAGAAAATAAAACTTAACAAAATAGTATGTATACATATACTAAAAGATCAATCCATTGTATAAAGTAGTATAGAATACTTCTCTGTTTGTATTAGTCCATTCTGCTTTCTTTTTACCAGAATGCTGTTCAATTTTCCGGTTTTCTATTCTTATCTTACCTTGTCTGCAATACAATAGAAATGCATATTTATTTTTAAGAAGGCATTTTACTATCTTTCTATATTTTTACTTTCATACAAACGTATCTGCCTGTATCCTCAAAACTATGGAAAACTGGAAAACAATTATTCTGCTGCTTGTTGCCAGCCAGGGTATTCTGTTAAGTATGGCGTTATTAACACCATTTCCCAGAAAAGCCAGATCAGCTCCTTTTTTAGGGCTGATTATTCTGATCCTCTCACTGGAACTGCTAAATGCATGGGGGATAACCACACACTACCACCATTCCAAAGATGCTTTACCATTCTGGGTATTGGAATCCTATCTGATATTGCCACCTTCTCTTTATTTCTTTATTCTTGTTAGTACCAATCCTGCGTTTCGATTCAGAACCAGACATTTGCTTTTTTATCTACCTGCTGCAATTGAAATTATAATGGAAACAGCAGCCATCATTCGATTCCGGCTCACAAGACAAGTAACAGATCTCTTTAGTATTCCTGCCTGGTTCTTATTTACAGAGATACTACCTGTTATTGGAATAATAGCTGTTCTCATCTTCTTTGGCAAACAGCTACGTCTTCTTTTAAAAAACCAAAAAGCCTCTTCTCAGACACGTCAGTCTCTGATAAAACTCTATAGCTTCTTTGCCACCTTTCTGCTGCTAAGCATTTTCTGGATAGCGGATGCAGTATTTCTATTGCCTGTGTTTCCTTTTGAGGAAGGAATTATGATTGTATTCCTGTTTACATTAGCCTATACAGGATATTCTAGCTTTACATTCTTTGATACTCCACAAACTTCGGATGTTCCGTTAACAGAATCCGAAACCCAATCTGAATCCCCATTATTTCCGAATTATAATGACAGAACAGAGCTAGCCAGAATGGAAAACTTGTTGAAAGAGACAAAACTATATACACAACCCAAACTTTCACTCGAAGATATGGCAAATGCCCTGCACCTCCCCTCCCGTTATGTCTCCTATCTGATCAATACGTACTATGCTACCAACTTTCATTCGTTTATCAATACGTATCGGGTAGAGGAAGTACTACGCAAAATAAATGATCCGGCAGAGCAGCATAAAACTTTATTAGCTCTGGCTCTGGAATCAGGCTTCAATTCAAAATCTTCTTTCAATCAGGTTTTCAAACTCCACACTGGACAAACACCCTCTACCTATCTTCCCAAAATCAGGGAAAAGGTCTGAAAACACGTTTTTGGACGTCCGAAAAGATGCTCTTAAGCGACACCCTTGTGTCGGATGGCTTTTTTTGCACATAAAAAACCCATGAAAAAAGCATCTTACTGCCTTTGTTTAGTTCTGTCTGGCTGGCTCATGTCGTATACAGGTATGAGTCAATCCTTAACCCAGGGTATCTCCCAAAAACGTATTGCGATTGAGTTTAATCATAATGTCGAGTTTCTGGGCTTTGTCTTCTTTCTGGGTTCTTTAGGCCCTCAATACGAACAAACCGAAGACACCTATTTCGATGGAATCAAAAAGAAAGAATGGCATGCTTTTAATCTTAGTCTCTATCGAAAATATAAATCCTATCAAGCCAATAAGGATTTACAAACAGTAGCCCGATGTATTGAATCACTGGGAGGTAGTAGTCTGATCCGGTTGCTGATTCAGGTAGCGGAATTTCCTCATGCCACACTGCCAGCTTCTATGCCAAAAGAAGAAGTACTGTTTTTCTCTTCCACAAATGATTCGCTGGAAGCTTATTCCCATGCACAGGAATTTTTGCAGGCAGCCAATCGGTTTTACAAAGAGGTGCACTTTGAAAAGTATTTCCAGGAAAATCAACGGCTATATGATCACTCCATGGAACAGATCAGGAAGAATATGCCTCCGGAAGGATTCATTGATGCGATGGAGCAATTTTATAGAAGGCAATTTGATGGCTACCAGCTGCTTCCCAGTCTTACTATTCCTGCCGGAATGGGGTTTGGTCTACAGCTAACAACAGCTGGAAAAACAACTATCCTCAACGCCTTTGGATCATTTGGCCCTCAGCGGTTTGCCAAAGATTCCCTACCGGATATGGGGTTTGCCAATCCCAAACGTTTGCGTGAATTAAGCATTCATGAGTTTGGTCATTCGTTTGTTAATCCAATTATTGCCGATTTGCCTGCAGAATTGACAGAAAGTACTAAATCTTTATTTGATACGATCAAAACGGACATGGAAGATCAAGCCTATCAAAACTGGAAAACCTGTCTGGATGAACATTTTGTACGGGCTGGCGAAGTTATGATTTCACATAATCTGGGTTATTCCCAGGAAGCAGAGGATCTGCTTCAGTATTACATTACAGGTCGTAAATTCATTTACTTGCCTGTCATTATTCAGGAACTGAAAGTATACAACCAAAATCCTTATGTTACCTATGCTTCCACTGTACAAAAGGCATTGGAAAAACTACAGAAGCAAAGCAATGCATTATCAGATCGTGCAGATACAAATGGATTGTGGAATTCTCCGGAACAGATACAGTTTCATACAGAAGACATAGATCTATTCTGGAAGGTATTTGACAAGATGTATCCTCGTATTCAGGGCAGTACCCTTCAGAAAGAATACATAGAGGCCGGAAGTGCAGGCTTGCAAAACTTTATTAAAAACCGTATCGAAAGTGGTAACAAACTTGCCAAAACAATTCGGAAAGAGTTGGATTACTACCAAGCGATACGAGCCAGTTCACTCTCTATTGCCTCACGCAAAGAACAGTTTTATACATGCTTTCACAATCTGAAACAACTTTATCCCGAAGCTCAGTTTCCGGATGTTTATTTTGTGATTGGCAGAAAGAATACAGGCGGCACTATCTTCAAGGGAGGTTTACTTATTGGAGCAGAAATGTTTGGACAACCCACAGCTACCTTTACCCCACGCATTCCTATTGACTATCTGGATGAACTGATTTCTCATGAACTCATTCATTTCCAACAGAAATATAGCAAAAACAACTCATTGCTTGCTCAATGTATACGCGAAGGGGCAGCCGACTTTCTCGGTGAACTTATCAGTGGGGCACACGGCAATCAGGAAATGTATCACTATGCAGAACAACACAAACAGGAACTATGGAAGGAGTTTCTCGCCCGTAAAGATGACAACAACTGGCAGGGATGGCTATATTATTCAAAAGACACTTCACGCCCTAAAGATCTGGGCTACTGGATGGGTTACAAGATCACCCAATCCTATTACCAGCATGCTACTGATAAGTCACAGGCAATAAAAGACATACTCACTATTCAAGACTTTACAGGCTTTCTTGAAAAAAGTAAATGTACTGAGCTATTTGTCAACCCTTAAAACAAAACCCTTATCAAGATATACATATCTGAACTCTGTTCACATGTAAAAAATATTCGAATTATGGTCAAGCCTATAAGAAAAAATAGACACGCAGGCTTGTTGATAAAAATAAAAAGTGAACAGAAATCGAATCAGTTTTGCATTTGACCATAGTTCCGGTCGCTTTTTGTTTTGACTGGTATTCCAGTCACGTTGAAGAAATATTCGAATAATGGTCAATTTCACCTTTGACCGGAATTCCGGTCAATTTTCAGAGTGACTGGTATTCTGTTCACTTGTTGGTTTAACTGGAGTTCCGGTTGCCTCTCTCTATAACAGGAACTCCAGTTACAGAGGATTCTGATTATAATAAGAATAAACGCTAATAGATTAACTTTCATCAAATCACCTTGAGAGCATAAAATACGGAAAGTTGGTTTTAATCCCTTAACTTGGTCTATTCATAGTGTAACTATAAACTTACAAGTACAAGTTACAATTCTGCCTGCTCTGTTTTAGGGGTTCCTTACCATGATATAGTAGGAGATAATGACAAAATGAAAATAAATGCCACATGGACAAGCGACAAATAATAGTAGTTTCATTGTTAATAGTAGTTTGTGGATGCTGGAATACTAGCAAACAGAACAAAGAAAAAAAGCAAGATGATTTTTATACCACTACAGGGGGTTGGGACTGGATACGAGTCCCCCTACTTAAACCCTATGATGTACGAAAAACAGATCCGGAAATTGAAGCTAATTCATGGACTATAAAATTTTATACATCATTAGGAACTTATAATGTCAAGCAAGTGGATGTAAAGGATAGTATTATATTTGTACTAAGCGGAAAGGTTGATGAGAAAAATGATAGTGATAGTACATTAGTAAACTTAATAAATGTACCTACAGGTTGGTATATAATTGATACAAGAAAAAAGATTGAAAAAGGTTTTCCGAGTAAAGAAGAGTTTGAAATGTATATCAAAGAAAACCATTATCCTATTCCACAATGGCATAATATAGATTCCTTGTCAAATGCCCTTAGTCAGGGAGCTCAAGTGCCTTGGCAGCCCAAAGACACGCTTAGTGGAAAATAAAGTATAATTTATTGATTGAAACGACAAAATAGATTATTTCAAATCAACTTGAATGCTAATAATATCAAATCGGTTCAAACGGATGTTGTTTGAATCGATTTGATAAATGGGTCAAAAAAACTAGTTACAATTTCTGTTATCAATTAATAGAACAAATGTAATTGAGGGATCTAAAAATAGGTTTCTGCCCTTACTTCCAAAAGTAGCACTTACTGGTTTATAGCCTTTTAAACCTTTCAGTTTTATTTAGTTGTAACTAGTTTAATGAATTGACTTGACTTTGGGTTTTTAATTATGAGCGTATCTGATAAGTCTTTTCTAACGAAATCAAAACCAGTATACATAATATTAGTGTTCTCTTGGATATGTTCAGATATATAATCCGATAAATAATTACTTTCCAAAAGAGGCAAGTGATTGGCATCTTTTGGGTAAAATCCTTCCCCTTTCTTATATAGTTTAAAACTAATAACTGCTATAATTTTTGATGAGTCTAATTCTCTTGTTTCAATATCTAAAAATTCTCTTTCTAACCAAGCATCATAAGGAAATAGTTCTAAAGAATCGACCTTTAATGTATCTTTATTTAGAAAAAGCAGTGTTTTATAAAATACTCCTTTTTCTTTTGCGTCCTCTATGGTAGGGCTAATATTAGAGTAATATAAACCTCTTTTAGTACTATAAAAAGAAGCCATGATTGCCAGTAAAATTACCAGACCGAATATGCCTAGAACACCTAAAGTCATAAATAAGATCTTCTTCATAAAGATTATTCTCTCATTTTAACACACCGGAATGTCAATGCTTTTAATTTAAACGTTTTTCCTCATTTTTCCTCAGGAAATGATCTCTCCACATCCTGTCCTCCTGTAAGAAACCCTCACTTTTTGCCTTTTTGAAAGGGTCATACCTCTTTCTTTTGTATAGCAGGTTCTCTTCTCTCTGTCCTCCTGAAAGAATCTCCCGCATTTTCGGGATAGTCAGGACAAGATCGGCGATCTTTGGAGCAGATTTTCTCAGATACCAAAATTAGCTTTATTTGTCACATCTGTCCCGACAACTGCCTGCCACGCATCAGCGTGGGCGGGAAGGTTCTTTCAGAAGAACAAAAAGGATTTCTTCAATAGATTTTCTTCAGTTGTACCAATGCTTCTGCCACAATCAATCAACACCAGGTTATTTAGGAATGGTTAATTGTACAGGAGTCAGAGATACCTGTCCCACAATACCTGACTTCTGAGGCTGCCAGTGTGCAGCTGTAAATACACCATCTGTGCCGACATTCTCTTTCCTGCGGGCAGAGACATTGATATTGTAAAACTTCTGCCACCGTTCCCCTTTTTGATCCTTATCAGCAATGCGGTTTGCCATCAGGTTGGTAACAGAGATCTGTAATTGGTTCTGAGCCTTGAGTAATGTCGCTGGAATTACAATCTCGTAGGAAGGGCCAAGCAGTGTACCCACTGGCTGTCCGTTTACCTCAATCCGGGCATGTGTATACACGCTATCCAGTGATAGCAGGTATCCATCTGCTTTTCCATCTGGCTTTGCAAATGAGATAGAATACGTAGCTGTTCCGGAGAATGCCTTCACTCCTTCTGCTGGAAATTCAGTCCATGATTTCAGGGTGGTTGTTTTGATATCTTTTGGTAAGGAAGGACCACCTTCTACAAAATGAATTGTCCATTCTCCAGCCAAAGGTTTAGCACTTCCGGCAGGTTGGTAATAGTCGTAGGATTTTCCGGAAACCAGATTAGCATACTCTTCCAGCAGGCAAGACTCTCCGGGTGCCAGTTGCAAATAAACTTCTATACTGGTTGGGGTAGTTTTGCGAAGCGTTGCTAGTCCCAGCTTTCCTGTCATTGGATTGTATATCCCTGCAGACTGTGCCGGACTTTGGAGAGTAGTCCATCCGGCAAATGGCTTCCGTGTCCGGTTAGCAACAAAATAAACGGTACGATCTCCTATTTTCCGGCGGATATACTGCAAACCGGCATCTGTAATTGTTTCTCTGCGAACATGTGCAGCCGTAAGTAGCTGATCCAGATGATCACCTAGCAGAATCATTCCCTTACCCACTTTTGCAATCTGTAACCCGGTAGATTCTGTAGTTTTAAACGATATCTGTTGTAGAAGATCTTTCAATGCTTTTTGTCGTTGAGAAATATTGCCTAATCCTGGAACATCCACTGGCAGTTTGTTATGAAAAGCAATTGTTGCTCCATTCCGCGCCAGTTCGATTAGTTTTTCCAGAGTGGCTATAGGCATACGTTGCGCTTCCGGAATCAGCAATGTCTGATAGGCGACATTTCCTGTCTGTAACAGATTAGAAGACGAAGACAGATTAGCAATCTGGCGATCTGAAATAAAGTCGTAACTATATCCTCTGTCCACCATCAGTTGCGCATCGGCTTTCAGGGTAGTACCGTTAAACTCTGCCCCTAATCCATCGAAATGTTGTACCGTTCGTTTGCCAGCCTCTGCATACATATCATAGATTGGAAAATAGACCAGCACATCGTTGTCTGATTTTCCATCCTGTAAGAAAGACTGACATCTGGTAACATAGGTGTTCAGTGTACTAAAATCTTTCCAGAACGGATTGGAAGGATGAAAATGAACTGCAGCATAAAATAACCATCCGGGCCATGACTCATTTGCAGGCGAATAGTTAGTACCATGGTAAAAGATATGGTTTACCCCACCCAGCATAAAGAGATCCAGTGCCTGCTTTACATCCCCCAGAGAGGACAGGAAGTGTTCATTCAACCAGGTAGCAGATTCCGATGAAGTCAGTTTTTTACCCATCACATGGGCTGCTGACGAAGCAAATTTGATACGTAGTATGTCAACACCTTCAATCTCAGGAATATCACTGACAGCATACAAATCCAGAATATTGGCAGGTGATCCATGTGCCTGATTTCGGTTGATACGTCCGTGATCTTTTGCCCATGTATGCCATTCCATACTATATTTTTCCAGCAATAACTCTCCTAATGTCTCCCGGTAGTCGCTTCGTACCCGTTGGTTTTGCTCTTCCGAATCTTTTCCAAACAAGGCTGGCAGGTATTGGCGCAGGTCATAGCCTCTGCGGTTCTGAAATTCCTGCAAAAACAAAGGTGTCCAGTTGGCTTCACCCTGCGCATCATCTACCTCATAGGAATCATTGAAAAACGCCCGCAATCCTGTCAGATTATGAGACTGAAATGCTTTGTCAAATTGCTGAAGATAGTTTTTGGTAGCAGTTCCTGAGAAATGATCAATCACATTGCCCTCTCCTCCAGGTCCGGCGCGTTCTACCATCTTTCCATGCCATCCCTGAAAAAGGGCATACAAAGTCCAGTTACCAGCAGGAGCTTTCCAGTTTAGCTGGCCATTAGCCCCAACTTTATCTGTCAGGTTCAGTGCGTCTCCCTTATCGGAATATGCCATCAGGGCCTGCAAAGGCAACGGTTTTTCAAATCGAACCTGATCCAATGCCAGTGCCTGTAAATTTTTATTTTTATAAACCGGTTCTACCAGCTCTGTCATCTTTACAGTATGTCCTACGGCTCTCACAATAGGTTTCTGTATATACTGGACAGAATCTTTTAAACCTTCGCCCCCTTTTACTGTATAGGTCTGGTAGGCAATGTATTTACATGCGTCTTCGTCTGTTACCCACGGACCGCCAAACGGCCATCCGGATGCCTGCGCCATATCAATACCCATATTCAGTCTTTTGGCCTCCTGCAATGTATGTTCGAGCATTTCCATCCATTTGGGCGATAGAAACTCAATAAACTGATCTTCGTATCCTTTTACCCCATAGATAGGTGTTATCTCTAATCCTCCTAATCCTGCCTTCTGATACTGCTCCATCAATGCAGTCAAGTCCTTCTTATTGACTGCACTTCCCATCCACCACCACCGGGACCAGGGTTTTTGTTCATAGGTAGCAGCAGGCCAGGCAAGTTGGGCACTTACATTTGTAGAAATAAGGAATGCAAGTGCAACTACTCTCAACAGTTTGTCGGGCAAATAGTATCGATATGCTAAAAAATTCATACGAGTTGATTGTATGGTTTGAGGTATCATACGTTAATAAACGTACTATTTGCTTAACTTATATACTTCACTTCCTGCCAAAAGAAAACACCCTAAGCCAAAATCTTCAAAGTTGGGTTCTTTTTCATAACTCAGTGGCTGTCCGTCTTTGGGTTCTTTGCCTGTACCCTGTACATAGCCCAGAAAACCATTGTCGTGCACACAATCTGTTGCCAGCGCATTCCAGGCTTTTGTAATAATAGGTTTGTAGGTTTTCTCATCCAGCAATCCTTTGCGAAGACCCCATGCCATTCCATACGTAAACAAAGCTGTTCCTGTCAGTTCTTTGCCTCCATAGTTGGTAGAATCATGCAGACTCACATTCCAGAATCCATCCTTTCGCTGAATAGGCACCAATGCTTTCATCATTTCCAGATACGTTTTCTGGTATTCTTCCCGATGAGGAGCATTGGCAGGCATGACATCCAATACCCGTACCAAAGCTGCCACTGCCCAGCCATTACCTCGTGACCAGTAACAATCCTGTCCGTTAGGTTCTGTATACGGAGGATCAAAATCCTTGTCCCGCCACCACAAACCATCAGCAGGATTGTATAGCCCTTTGTCACCCTGTATATTTTTGGAATGGTCATACATCTGGTACATTTTTTCATAATAGCGGGTATCATTATAGATCACACCGAGCTTTGCCATTACCGGCATAGCCATCTGCAAGGCATCAACCCAGGTCCAGTCGTCAAACTTACTACTATTTACCAGACTATCTATTGAAGCCTTAATATCCCGTATACGTTCTTCCTTTTTATCAATCAGATATAAATCAATGTACGTCTGGCCACAGCACTGGTTATCCGCATTTCGGGTTTTGATACCATCCCGTAATCCCCATTTGTGACTTTCACCCCAGGAAACAGCATAGTTGTAATAGTCTTTTTTAGGAGCAATCTGATACAAAGCCATTAGTCCTTCATAATATACCCCTCGTGTCCATATATTGCTTGGACGGGTACGATCCGGACTTACAATAGGCTTACCCGTATCCGGCCATTTTTTCATGAAGTAGGCATTGGCCACTGTCATGGATTTGAGTATCTTTTTCTTTTTAGGCAGATCCTGTCCAAAAGAATGTATACTAACAGCCAGAAATAAAAAAATAGCAATTTGAACTCTCGTATTCATAAAGAGATGTATTGATTAATAGATTGTAAGTCATTTAGGAATAGTCAATTGCTATCAGGCTTGATTACCTGCACCAGCGGGCTTACTGGTAAACTCTGTATTTCAATCGCATCTGGTTTTGCCGGATCAAATGCAGGTATATCCTCTTTCAAATACTGAGCGACTGGTAGTTTGGCGGCCTTTATTCCTACACAATATACTTTGCTATTTCGTAGACTCCATGTGTACTGAAGAGATTCACTATCACTATCACCTAGTGTGACATGTACACTGGCCTCTGGCAAAAATCCATATCCCAATACTTTCGAGTAAAGTGTAACCGGAGTAACCGGCAAGAATCCTTTTTCAACTTTACCCGAACCAAAATCAAACCGTACATGATATGAATCTTTACCAGACCCAGCGACATTCTGTGCGTTAGCCGCTACACTTATGCACAGAAATAGCCCTACCCACAAAGAGTCTCTTTGTATTTTCATAAAAGTAATTTGTTGTATGGACACACTCAAAATGGTATGGTGGCTCATCTGGCAGCTTTTAACTGCACCGAGCTATCATTAATTTCAAATGTATTCTTCTTCAACAAATGAATAATCTCTGCACCTGCCAATAAAACAGGTCCATATCCATGCGCTGCATATACGTTGATGGGACGATAGTAGTAGAAAGCAGGATCAAACCCCATTCCGGTTCCCACACAGGTTCCTTCCACCTGACCTTTCTCATTTACCTTTGTAGAGACTGCATTCCAGGCAAGCAAGGCCATAGGTGCATAGGCCAGAGAATCCAGCCATCCCCTGTTTATAGCTCTGGCAATCGAATAGGCATAGATAGCAGTTGCAGAAGTTTCCAGATAAGAATCTTCCCGGTCCAGCAACTGGTGCCAGAAGCCCACTCCCGACTGATAGGCAGCCAGACCTTTGGCATGTGCCTTCAGCAATTCTAAAATAGGGCCTCGCCCCGGATGATCTTCCGGTAATACATCCAGTAGCTCTACTTTGGTCATAATAGCCCAGCCATTGGCACGAGCCCAGTGAAATTCAGGATGTACAGTCATGCCTTCTACCCAACCATGCATGTATAATCCCTTTTCCTTATTGAACATTCGCTGAGAAAACTGCAATACCTGCTTTACTGCATCATCGTAATATTTTTTGTCACCAGTCAGCTTACCCATTTGCGCCAGAGCGGGAACACTCATAAACAGATCGTCCAGCCAGAGTGTATGCATCTGAGGTCTGTTTCGGGCTAGTGTTCCATCCGCTAAACGAAGTTCTTTGGTACTGATGTAATCTATGTAATTGTCTATCAATGAGCGCAGTTCTGCTTTATTGCCTGCTCTTACAGACTTGATCAGAGAGGCACACATAGCGCCTGCATCATCCAGTGCATGAGGGGTCAGTACAGACCGCAATGGACTTTGGGCTTGTGGATTCTTTTTAGCTAACTCACGAAAATGTGGGGTTATGTCAGCAATGAATTTCAGTCGTTTATTGGTATAGTCGGCGTATCTTGGGTCACCAGTAGCTTCTGTAGCCAGTAACATACCCGCATAGGTGACACCCCATTCATAACTAAGCAGCCTGAAATCACCTGGTTTTAAGATAGTTTCTGTATTGATCTTTTTATACTCTGTAACTACCTCATTGGTATTTTTCGTAACCAGTTGGATTGGGGTTGATCCTTCCAGGTATCCATGCACTCTATTCAATACAGTTGTGATGCTTTCAATGGTAGGTGAGCCATAGGGAACCGGATAATCTGGTTTTAACAGATGCAAAGGCGTGTTGGAATCGTTTCCTTTGGGTGGATTATTCTGTGCGGAGGTGGTATAAACAGTTCCCAGAAAAACTGAGAGCACAAATCCATTTTTTAATACCCGAAGCATCGGGTGAGTAGGGTTCAGACTTTTCATTCGGAGTAGAGGTCTAACATTCTTTCTACTCTTTATTAGACTGCATTATGGATTATTTACCAAGAGAATTGAGAGTATTTACAAAAATGTGGAATATTTTTTGATTGCTAATATTGTTTTTTCTCTAAACATCACTCTTCCTAAACTTCTACTTTTCTTTTGGACAAGCAAAAGAAAAGTAGGAAAAGAAAAAGACACCTTTCTCCGATCCTCCCACCTGTAAGGCCAAAGGCCAACCTCGCGGAGAAAATATTGCCAACGCACCTACACCACCATCTACGATTGAAGTAACCAAAACTCTCTTTATAACATACTTATTGTGAAATGTTTGTGCCAGTCTTTTGAAACTTCATAAGCATAATTGTATGCGTTTTTCGTTTTGACGTGAATTCTGTACAATATATAAATAGCACGTTGGTATTTTGCTATCTACTTCTGAAATATATCTGCGTATTTTCGGATAAAGTAGACGGGAGTGCAACTCCAGGCATGGCAGTAGCTATTTATAGGATAAAAGCCATAAGGGGAGATTTTGTCGTCAGAAGGGTCATAAACTTCCCAGAATGTATCAGCGCCTTTCCGGATCATACCACCCCAGTAAGTAAGCAAGGCTTGTTTAGCCATATCTGACAGACCGCTTTGAATCAGGGCTTCTATATAGTAGTGATACAGGTAAGGTCCTCCAGGTCGAACTACATCTTTTTCGGTCTGTAATTTCTTCAAGGCATTCCGGGCTTCGGATTTTGTAGCGACCCCGCTCAGAATCATCCAGATTTGCGAGGCATAAGATATCTGTCTGTTTGGTCCGCTTACAAATACTCCCATCTTCTTATCATACATTCGTTTTCTGGCACCATCTGTCATTTTTTTGATCATTTCGGGTAGTTCAGCTACTTCAGACTCTTTACCTAGTTGTTTTGCCAGTTCATAGGTATTCTTCATAGAATAAATGATAATACCCTGAATGGCAGCAGTTCTGTCCAGATCATTTTTCCAGTCCACAAATAACCACCATCTGTTTTTTGCAGCAGTTGCAGCATCAAATACACCATACGGATCCATGTATTTTTTAGGGTTCTCCATCTGTTTCTTTGCTATCGGCCACAAATCCAAGGCCGTTTCTTTATCATTAGTAGCCCTCAGGTATTCTTTGAGTGTCACATTATAAAGCAGTGAGTAATCAAACAGAAAAGGAGCGCCAGCTTGTGGATGGGGCTCAGGTGTTTCAAAAACGTTGGAATGCAGATACCCATCATTCTGAGCCAGACCAGCCAGCAGATACAGGCAACGTTTGGTCAGGTCAAAGTTCCGAAAAGAGTATTCATTGGCTAGTGACTCCAGATACAAATCACCAATCCATAACCGCCGATCTCGTTTAGGACCATCTTCATATACTGTTTGCATACATTCCTTTAACGTAAGCAACCCTACTTTATCAATAGCCGCAATCTGTTCAGAAGTACCAGAAGCCAGAGCGGAAGGCATTGCAGGAACAGATGTTGTGGCTTTACAAACCAAATCGCTGATACGAAAGTCAAAATAACTGGAGGCTCCCAACAATTCTATTTTCACATAACGAAAAGCCATTCTTCTGGGAATAGTAATGGTAGCAGGAACTTCCATTACAGTTATAACTTCATCCTGTAGCCATGCCCGACTCAAGCCTCCAGGATATGGATCAAAGGGAGTAGCTAATTCTGCTGGAACTTCGCCAAAAGTTAGTTTGAGACGAGCCGGAGCATCAGACGTCCCCCAGATTGCCTGCAGAGAAAAGCTTACATATCCAGTCAGGTGTTCACCAAAGTCGGCAACAACACCTGACCGTTTCTTGATAGAAGTTTGATAGAGTGTATCTAACGGAGCACTTTTAACAGCTTTCCATCCCTGAAATGCAGTTGCATCCTGAACCAGATTAACCAGGTAAAGAGGATGCTTTTCAGATTCAACAAGTTTGGGTTTGTACAGTTCCGCCTTTTGCAACCAACTCTGCCGTTCTGCCTGAAAAGCAATTTGTGCATTCCCACAAAAACTACTCAGTATAAAGCCAAAGAGATAAAAATATTGTTTCATCGTGAGAATCAGATAGAAGGTTCATATACACTAATCCCTTCCTTATCTCATGTGATATAAGATAAGGAAGGGGGTACATGTTAATTTGTATCCTTAAAGCATCCGGCTTGGAGTGATTTCCAGAAACTCTTTGTCATGATGGTATTTTTCCACACACTGATTATCAAAGATCATAGTAGCACCATTGGCTGGTGTGTATTTTTGCCATACAGGTAGGCCCTTGTGATTGGGATTGCCTGTCTTAGCAAAGTTGATCCAGGCCTGACTTACCTTTTGTGCCAGAGCTATAGCCTCTTTGCCTCCTCCGGTCATTTCCTCACAACGGCTGATATTATTAAAGGCAAAAGCGATTTCCATACAATGTACAGCCTTATACTCTCCATCCTGCACAGGCGATTGCCAGGTAAACAAATACATAAACACAGGAGCTTTACCTGTTGATTTCAAATCAGCCTGCTTGATAGCACCTCGTCTGAACATATCATCTATATCAATCAAGTCTGTTGGATGAGTGTCTGCTGGATAGGCTTTTTTTACAGCAGACAGGTAGGCATCTGTTTTTTCTCCATATTGCTTCTGTAAACGGTCTTTGATTTCATCCTGTGAAGCTGTTCGTAAAGAAGGGTCTCTTAATGAAGCCATAAATTCGTTTTTGGTAGATCCCACCATCAGCGGAATATCACTTGAGAGAGCTATTGCTTCAGGTGCAGTAGGCTGATAAGGCAAGAATGTTCCATCCTGAGTAGGCCCCCACCCCAAACCAAAGCCAGGAATTTCTTTGCCTTCTGCTTTTAGCTGTTCCTGCACTTTACGCAATGCCTTTTTGCCAGCAGCGGCCAGCTTATCATAGGGTACTTTCTGTATAGAGTCAATCTGTGTAGATTTTAATCCCAGTTCTTCAAGAACTGCTGCACTAATGCGTCCTGAAATAGACTTTTCCTTAAAGTTTAATCCACCCCCACCACTCTGAATAATAGCTTTGTGAAATAATCCTTTTGCAGAAGGAGCATTCATAAGTGTACTCACCTTTCCACCGCCTCCTGATTGACCAAATATGGTAACATTGTCAGGATCTCCACCAAAACGAGCAATATTGCCTTTTACCCATTGCAGTGCTGCTACCAGATCCATCATGCCTACATTGGCAGAAGATTTGTACTTTTCGCCATAGGCAGACAGGTCCAGAAATCCCAGGATATTCAGGCGATGGTTTACAGACACTACTACAACATCCCCTTTCTTACTAAGATTTTCTCCATCATAGGAAGGTAGTTCCTGAGAAGAACCCGCCGAATACCCTCCCCCATGTAGCCAAACCATAACCGGGCGTTTTTTGGTGTCATTGATACCCTGCGACCATATGTTTAATCGCAGACAATCTTCATTGGTATATCCCCAGTCGTGATGAAACAGGAATTCGCTTTCGTCGTTTACTGCTGTTGTAGGATCTATCAGTGGACAAACAGGACCATACGTCATAGAACTGCGTACACCTTCCCAGGATGCAGGTTTTACAGGAGGCATAAAGCGGGCAGCCTGTGCATAGGGAATTCCTTTGTACGTAAATATACCGTTGTGAATATATCCCCGTACTTTTCCATATTCTGTTTGTGCAACAGCAATTTTAGCTCCTGAAGTAATAGGATCTGGTGAAGGTGCAGGCTTTTGCGCTACACTATACATATACATGCTCTGTAAAAATATACAGAGTAGCAGAGTAAATGGTCTTTTCATAACAAACTAGTTAGGGGTTATAGGAAGGATTACAGGTACAGAAACCAATTATGAATATATTGGCTATTATTGTCACACAATGAGACAATAATACTAAACAGGAGATAAAACACCAAATTTTTGGATTACTTACAGTATAAATAGAATTTATTAATGATTCTATTTTTATGTACCCTTTACATTACCCATGAATAAGACACTATCTTTCCTCAGAAAATATAGTAAAAATTCAAAATTACCAGAATTTTGTAAGTACAACGAAGAAGAAACTTTCCAAAAGGGAATTATTCTGGCGCTGGTTGTGTAAAAGACAATAGAATCAGGTATACTTCTGAAACACTTATTCCATCAACCTTAATCACATACTTTTTTATTTTATGGAATCTCTTAAAGGAAAAACCGCATTAATTACCGGAGCAGGCAAAGGTCTGGGCAGAGCTGTAGCATTAGCCCTTGCGCATGAAGGTGTCAATCTGGCTTTGCTGGCTCGTACAGAATCTGATTTGCAGGAAGTAGCGTTAAAAGCTGCACATGTAGATAGTTCTATCAAGATTGCCACTACCACTGCTGATGTATCAGATTATGCAGCTATCAGTGCAGCCATTACCAGATTAAAAGAAGAAGTTGGTTCTATTGACATTCTGATTAACAATGCAGGAGTAGGTAAATTTGGCAAGTTTATGGATCTGGATGTGGATCAATGGGAAAATATAATTAAAGTAAACTTATTGGGAGCTTATTATGCCATCCGGAATGTACTGCCTGAAATGCAGCAACGTCAGAGTGGTGACATAGTAAATATCTCTTCTACAGCTGGTCAGCGGGGAGCAGCACAGACAAGTGCCTATAGTGCCTCCAAATTTGGCCTGATAGGCTTATCAGAGTCTCTGATGCAGGAAGTTCGTAAATCCAATATCCGGGTGTTTACTATGACTCCCAGTACGATTGCAACAGACATGGCAATGAGCCTGAATCTGACAGATGGCAATCCGGAAAAAGTATTACAACCGGAAGACTTTGCTGAACTACTGGTAGCTCATTTAAAACTTAATCGCCGGGCGTTGGTAAAAGATGTAGGTTTGTGGTCAACCAACCCTTAGCAAAGCCAGTAATCATTATTTTTCAGATATACATTGTCAATCAATTTTTTACTACAATCTACTCTATGGAATACAGATCACTCGGAGCATCCGGATTAAAAGTTCCAGTCCTTAGTTTGGGAACCGCAACCTTTGGTGGTGGCAATGATTTTTTTAAGGCCTGGGGCAGCACACAGGTAGCCGAAGCATCCCGCATGGTAGACCTTTGCCTGGATGCTGGGTTAACAATGTTTGATACCGCTAATGTTTACTCTGCAGGTATGGCGGAGGAAATTTTGGGCAAAGCTATTGAAGGACGTAGAAATCAGGTGTTAATCTCGACAAAAGCTACCTTTCAGATGAGCAATAACCCCAATGATCGTGGGTCATCAAGACATCATCTGATAAAAGCATGTGAAGATAGTCTGAAACGGTTACAAACTGACTACATAGATATTTACCATCTGCATGGCTTTGACAATACAACGCCTATAGAAGAATCGTTGAGTGCTCTCAATACTCTGGTGCAAAGTGGTAAGATCAGATATATTGCCTGTTCCAACTTTTCCGGATGGCAACTGATGAAAGCTCTTTCTATTTCTGAACGTTATGGATGGGCACGCTATGTAGCCCATCAGGCGCATTATTCGCTGTTAAGCCGTGAGTTTGAATGGGAGCTCCTGCCATTGGGCTTGGATCAAAATGTAGGGACTATTGTATGGAGCCCGTTGTCATTTGGTCGGTTAGGTGGTAAATACCGTCGTAACAATCCACTACCAGCCGATAGCCGGGTAGCACAGGGTGGTGACCAGGGTCCACTTCCGTCTGAAGAACTATTGTATAAAATTGTGGATGCCCTGGATGAGGTAGCTCAAGAAACCGGGAAGACTGTAGCCCAGGTAGCGCTGAACTGGTTGTTGCAACGTCCAACAATCAGCAACATCATCATTGGAGCCAGAAATGAAGAACAACTCAAACAGAACTTTGGTGCAGTAGGCTGGAATCTGACTACTGAACAAGTGAAGAAGCTGGATGCTGCCAGTGACAGAGATCCGATTTATCCTTACTGGCATCAGCGTGATTTCCCGTATCTCAGACCTGTACCTGACTTTTATAAAAAATAAATCACCGATTGCAATCAAAAGCCCTGACAACACAAATCGTCAGGGCTTTTCTATTTCCAACACCAACCAGAAAACTTTATACCTGCTGAAAATCTTCGCTTTTAGGCAATTCGCTCAACCTTTGTATAAACTCTTCAGGCAACACGGTTAACTTTCGTTTTACTACATCCATCCAGGCTCCATCTACATGTATAGTGGCTGCTTTTACTCCGTCCGAACGATACATATGCTGTGTAAATGACCACCGGGACATATCTGCATTGGACTTTGTGACAAAAGTCTCTATGGAAATGGATTCATTCAGACCTACTTCCCGGAAGTAGATTAGTTCTTCTCTGAACAGAATGGGACCAATTTTCAGAGAAGAAAATGTTTTATAATCCAGTCCACATTGATTCAGTAACTCTACCCTTGCCTGAGCTGCAAAATCAGCATAGGCAGAATGACGTAAATGCATGTTCGCATCAATCTGCGACCATAACACATTACTCTTAAAAATATTTTCCACGTTAACTAACTGACGGTTAATAGTTTGTAAACAAATAAAGATTCGTATGAATAAACATAAAAAGTATCAGAGACCTTGCCAGAGATAGTATGCGCGACTACTATCTTCCAAAACCAATATTAACAGATATTTCGTTCACTTACTACCCTGATGCTATGCTTTTCTCTGGTTTTTATAACAAACTATACCCCAACTAAATAGCTAAAAAATAAAATACTCTCAGAGGAATCCTTCTGAGAGTATTCATTACTACCGGAAACATGTTTCTTGGTTTACATTACACTACCTAGCTCATTACATATGTCCACTCTTGGCCTTTCAGTAAGGGATGTGGTCCCTGTAACATATTATCGCCAATCTGTAAGGTCAGATCACTAAATTCGACATCAACAATCCGGGGTTCAATCGTAAACTCAAAATAGTTTTCTTCCGGATTGGCTATCTCAAAAACAGAATAACGATCCGGCCAGAACTCATGAATAAGTGCTATACTAAGAGGTTCTGCTGTATCAAATACAATAACCCCATGCGCATCACTACTTCCTTCCAGTACCATTCCCGAACGAGTCTGTAATTGACAATACACACTGCGAACTACCATTTTATTGGGATCACTAATCTGAATCACCAGTTGCTTTTGTGTTTTCTTAGAAGAACTAACCAGTATAAAGTCTTTCTCTGGCTTTGGCGTATTATTTAGGACCAAATGCCCTCCTTTTTGTTCCCATTTGCCATTGGCTATTCTGTCAATCATGCCATAACTGTAAAAAAACTCAAATGTGAAGTCAGGCTTGATCCATAAGCCTGAACCTACTTCCATTGCACCTTGCAAATAATATTCTCCAGTTTTCATAGATAGGGTAAAAATGGTTTATGTTTCGATTTTATTATTTATGCTTCCAGCTGAAAAGGAAGGTCATACTCTTTTATAACAGGTTTGGAACTACGGGTTTTTACAACTACACGTGCTTTCAGTATATCGCCTATCACCAGATAGTTCTTAATATACTGATCCTGATGCACCATCCACGAATGATCCTCCAGTAAATAATCTGTAACACCAGCTTTGGAAGCCTGATATGCCCAGCGTTCTACGGCCAGCGGTTCATAGTTGAGAATATGCCCCAGCCAGTAGACCTGAATTCAGGCAATGACTTATTTCCCAGCTCTGTGCAGCTTTCTACCACGATTTTTAAAGAAGAGTTATCTTCCAGGTCTCTGACAGACCATTCATCCACTAATGTTTTTACGTTTGACATAGATGTAAGTAGTAAGCTGTAAAATAGATTAAGTAGGATGCAGGTGTTTCCTGCCTTTGTTTTTCCGTGTTTGTTTTTTTGTAATCTGCTAGCTCTTCTGCTTTACAGATTACATAGTTTCATAGTTGTCTTACCATTTTCAATAAGTATATCAGGCATTATATACTGACATCATTGTTCTTGTTATCAGTTGATACATATCCTTCCAGGCCTGTTCGGTTTCCATATCCCATCTATCTTCCAGACGTTGCTTCATCATCCATACTAGCGAATCACCTACAATGGCATAGTGCTCTGGTCTGGCCCCATATCGTATATGTCGTTTAGCCAGTTCCTCAAGCTCATGTGTCACTTTATCACTATACTGAATGCTGCGCACCAATAGTGTCATCATGCTGGTAAACTTCCGGGCTTGCAGTTCTATATCATTCCGAAAAAATGTATGCAGAAAGGGGGCTTCTTCAAAAAGTTTCTGATAAAACAGTTCTCCCGCTTCCTGTGATTGTACCATCACAGCACTCCACGAATTTTTAATAATCAATATCTGCCTGTCTGTCATCATCGTACAATAAGTAATAATCGTATAGTTACATTTTGCTTCTCCCACTCCTCTCTGAACTTATACTATGGAACTCTGATTTACACCAGTGTCACCGAAATTTTACAAGCCTTCTCGCCATTGGCAGCCTGATAATGGCGCACCTGTATCAGTGTTTTTTCACCATAGTGTGCACTAATCCCCTTGATGATCCCCACACCCAGACTGCTCAGGTGTCTCCGGGAAGAATAATCAATTACTACTTCCCGCTGGTTTACACGTGTACAAAGCAACTCCGGAGGTGTAGCATTACGATCACTATGACGTACCGCTTTATGCATGGTATTTTCTGTATGCTCCAACACATCCAGCGTTCTCCATTCCGGACGAATCATTCCACTATATATTTTGAATAAATCTGCTACGATAAACTGCCCAAAATCTTCCAGTATCTGCTCTACCGACTTTTGCTGATTGCCAGCAATCCCCGAAATCAGCGAGATTAGTTCCTGGTCCGGATAAATCTGGGTTGGCAGATAGATCTTCTTTTCTAATCCTTGTGTATTCAGAAGAGCCAGCCATGCTGAAGGGCCTGATCGATCTCTAAGGTATTTTTGTAACTGATTAAAAATGATTCCGTGCATTTGAGTGAGTGTCTGGTAATTGTTTTGTATGTGATTAAACTAAAAGGTGGTATAGAAGTAATTCAGGAAGCAATGGCATACCGCATACCTTCTACTTCTTCATATATATTTTTCAGATCTTCGAGTCGTAATGGTTTTTCCAGAATTTTCCATACACCAGATTTCTCCATTTGAAACGCCATTTCTGGTTCAGGATAGGTGCTGGACAGCACTACTACCTGACATTGCTTTTCTATCAGTCCAGGTAAAGCCTTTATTTTTTCAATAAACTCAAGTCCACTCATCAATGGCAGGTGTAGATCCACAAAAATCAGTTCGGGTAATAACTCACCTACATATTGATTACAGGTTAGGTAGTCTAATGCAGCAAAACAATTGTCATATACCAACTGCTTTCCCTGAAACTCAGAAAGCTTTAATAACCGAGTATGAATAAAAGTATCAATCGGATTGTCGTCAATAAACATAATAGTCTGACAGAAAGAAGTATACGTTTTAAAGATCATCTGGATGAAGGATTTGGGGTAATAATTGAAAATGGTTGCATGGTTGTTTACTTTTAAGAGAAAGTATGATTAACTGTATCAATATTGACAATGCAAACATATCACACTCCTGAAGATCAACCTATTATTAAGGGTATACAGCAAGTGAACAACTAGCAAAACCAGGTATACAAAAGGTGAACAATGGGTATTTGGAGTCTTTATTTGCCTGTCAAAGTATAAAACGAAACCATTCTCAAAAGAAAATGAACCTACAACCTGTACACCATCCAACCATCAGATGTTATCTCAATCACAGTCCTGATTCCATCTGCGAAACCCTATTCTATATGATCTACAGATAGATCTACCAACCAGCATTAACCTACTTTTTAGTTACGTATCACTAACCTTCTATACCTCGTCTATATATGAGGCACACTGCGCTATTGTTTTTGTTAGTCATTATTTCTCTGCCAAGTAATGCACAGACCAGCAAAAAAGACAGTCTTGAAAATCTGCTTCAACTTTCCAAACAGGATACATCACAAATCAAGCTGTTAAATGAACTTGCCTATGAATACTGGAGCACAGATCCGGAACGAATGCTTTCCTATATAGAAAAAGCTCTGACATTATCCAATCAGCTATCCTATAAACCAGGACAAGCCCGAAGCCAACAACTCATTGGCGTTTATCACTGGCAAAAAAGTGAGTTCAAGGAAGCTATTATCTATTTTACTAAAGCCAGACAATTGTACAGGGCAATTCATGATCAGAAGGGAGAAGCTAAAAGTATCGTAAACCTGGGGATGGTTTATAAACAGCAAGGCAATGATGTGTTGGCATTGGATAAGTACTTTCAGGGACTGGAATTACTCAAAGATGTAGATGACAAAGATACCAAAGCGAGCATTCTCAATAATATTGGCAATATCTATAAAAACCGTCAGGAGAATGGAGAAGCGATCTCATTCTTTCAGCAAGCACTGACACTCTGGAAACAGATTAACAGGCAACAGGCTGTAGCCGGAATTTTAAGCAACCTATCAGAGGTATATCTCAATCAGAAACAATATGACCAGGCACTTAAAAGCAGTCAGGAAGCCCTTGCTATCTTCGAAAAGCTACACGACACCAATGGAGAAATTATCTGTCATAATAATCAGGGAAAAATCTATCTGAAGAAAAATTCCCCGGAAACAGCTCTTCAGAAGTATCAGACAGCGTTGGAGTTAAATGCAACCTATCAGAAAAAAAACCTGCTTGCTTCTTCACATAATGGACTTGGCGCAGCCTATACACAATTGAAGCAGTATACAAAAGCTATAGGCCATTATCAGCAGGCGTATCAGTTATCCAGCACCAAAAATATGATTCAGGATCTGCAAAACTCCTGTTCCGGTTTGGCCCTGGTATATGCTCAAACCAAAAACTATGAAAATGCATTTCGGTTTCTGCAACAATATGAAAATATCAAAGACTCTCTATTCTCTCAGGAAAGCGGCAATCAGCTTACCAAGTTGCGTGTCAATTATGAAAACGAGAAGAAACAAATAGAGATTAATCTATTACAAAAAGAAAAAGAGCTGGCTCAATCTACCCGTAATCTGATTGGGTTGGGGATGGGAGCATTATTGGTTATTGCCCTACTGGTACTTTATCAGCAACAGAGTAACCTTCGCAAGAAAAAAGAACTGCTTGTTAAAAATGAAGAACTGTACAAAGCCCAGCAGGCTCTGGCACAGGCAGAATTAAACAATAGTCAGTTGCGGGAAGGACAGCTGCTCGAACAACTGGAATTCCGTAATAAATCGCTTACCACACACACACTGAATATGATTCAGAAAAATAGTATCATGGAAGAGATTCGGGAAACAGTAAGTGAAGTATTAAAATCTGCACCAAAAAATGAATCTTCGTCTATTTATAGTCGCCTGATGAAACTGGTCGACTACAGTTTTAGCCTGGACAAGGATTGGGATGATTTCAAAATGTATTTTGAACAGGTACATCATGAGTTTTTTTCAAAACTGAAAGAGAGCCATCCGGAACTTAGCTCTGGTGAATTGAAGTTGTGTGCACTGGTACGCCTGAATATGAATCTGAAAGAGTCTGCCACTGTATTGGGTATCTCACCAGAAAGTGTGAAAACAGCCCGCTACCGGTTACGTAAAAAGCTGGAACTGGAAGAAGAAACCAATCTGACGGACTATCTTTTATCATACTAACTTTATTGTAGTTTACACTCTACCTATCTTACTAATCTTTCCAAAAGAGTAGTGCCACATACTTCTGATACAATCAATCCCATTTACAATACATTATGATACATTTTGAAGGAGATACTATTTATCAAAATAATGGTAAAACAAAGAAAAGCTGGGCAGTATCAGCCTTTCTGGAGACCTATAACGTATTGGGAGAAGAACCTTTGGAAACACAAAACAGACTATTTAAAGAAATTATACCTATTGCTGAAGAATATTATGATACTTTATCCGAAACAGCACGTATACGATATGATTTCTGGAAACAAATAGAGCTGAACAGGATTACCCCACAAACATTTACCTACACAACTCAAGTAGCTACTACTATCAAACAGTGGGAGCTGACTATCAGTCCGGAAGGATTGTATTATAGAGACATTTCAGGATCATATAAACAACCTAACCAACTCTTACCACAACTTATCAGTGATTTTTGGTTCTATGGCCCTTTATGGCCTATTCCAGATCTGTATACACGTAAACTGCTTGTCGCAACCATCCGTAATGCATTCATGCAGGTGGGCAGTATTGCTTCGTATAAGCATTTCCAATTGTTTGAGTACCCTGTTATTGCCAATACGAAACAATGGACGTCAGGTGATTATCATGCCAGTTCGTTTGTTATTGTCCGTGATTATGGTATAGAATATGGAGATCAGAATTTTCATGATGGGCTTCTCTTTCTGGGTTTCTTTTCGTTTGAACATTGTCTGAACTGTATGGATTTAGCGACCAAACAACTAGGACAGCAAGCCGTTTCAGAAATCAATCGTCTTACTCAACCTGACAATAAACCTGTAACCAATACCTCTGCTAACATCATCTCAACTAAACCTACTATATCCAATGAGCGGTCCAAACAACTGTACATGGACAATGGCGGACAGATTCATTATATCTATCTGGATGGATTTGGAGATGAATACCATGCCACTCAGGCAGATGAAGCACAATGGAAGCAGGAGTTGATACAGAAGTATACAGAACGACTCCAAGAAGAGACCAACGAAACCTTACTAGCTAGTCTGTTGCGTTCACTTGCCTATCATAACGTCACCAATGGAGAAGCTATTTTGCTGAATCGGGCGTCTACAGAATCACTGCGAAACCGGCAAGCTATCTTTATGGCACTCTGGAAGGAAAATAAAAGTGAGAATGCAGTTACTATTCTGCTGGACATTCTGAAAGAGAAAAATATTGACTCCTACTGGCATGATTATGCATGGACTTCTCTCACCCGGATGCCCGATAGCCAGACAGCAAGGAACTGGATTGTAGAATGCCTGAAAGGTAATAACGAGCGGTTCTTCCAGAAAGCACTGGATGTGTTGTTTGTATGGAGTCTGAATGGAAAATCCGGCCTTACAGAATTACTTGCGTCAGGACAACTTTCGTGGCAAAACAAAATCAACAACCCTGAATTTTATCAGACAATCACAACACTTCAACAAATTTTCACTGAGCAAAATAATCCAAACTGAGCCATTGGTCAGTTTGTACACCTTTTGTCTACCTGTATATAGATGAGTGTCAACCTCTTGTATACTCTCAAAAACAGGTAGTTACATTTCCCTCCTCTACCTTTGTGACTATCAAAATGAAACAACCCATTTACATATGTCACAAATTTTTCGATTTCTGTTAGGAGGAGGATGGTGGACACTCTGGTATATTCTCTTCTACCTTTTTACCGGAGCGGTCAACGTAGCCTGGTTTGAAGAACTATTGCAAATGACCAAAAAAGGCGAGAGTGGTCCGGGTGCCGGAGCTGCCTATATAGGGCTCATCTGTTTGTCAGGGCTGCCTGTACTATTCTTCTCTGTTATCCATCTTATTCTGGGAATGCGTCAGGCAACAGATTCACGAGCTTTTCTGGCTGGCTTCAGTGTATTATTTATGCTGGTAATCCTGGTTTGGATGTTTGTAGGTACAGCTGGAATAGCAGGAGCCACCTATCCTGGTTTTATATTGTACTATCTGGGCTTTGCACTTATTACATTTATCAATCTGGTCTTATTATGGATAGCACGTCATGAAATGTCATTGCTTTCTATACTTAGTCTCTGATTCTTTCCTACTACAACTATCCCCCAGTTACAACTATGAAAACAGCCATTATCCTATTTGCTTTCATTACTATTTACACATCTGCTCTTGCACAGAAAAGCACTATTGCATACAACAAAAACAAATCAACCTCTACGAAAATGCTTATTACACCTTCACTCAAAACACGTCTGATACAGTTTCTGCATGAATCCTTTGAAGACTCCAAACAAGTATCCACAGCAGAAATGAATCGGGTAATGGATTCTATTCTTAAAAAAGCAGTAAATTATGGATTAGACAATGAAGCAGATCTGGCAACTTATGTTATCACCTCCTATGTATTGGGTGAAAACTTTGACAAAGAAGTTCCGGAGGCAGCCAAGATATTAAACAATACAGGTTATAACAGCAACCAGAAAGCTGCATTTCTGGAAACCTGGACAATGCAGGTAATTCAGGCGTTGGAAAATGATGATACATTGGCCCAGCAGGTAGCAGCCCAACAAGCGACTAATGGTCACACGGAAGCATCTATGTCTGATTATCTGACGATGCAGAAAGAGTCACATCTCTATCAACAGGCAGCAAACCATATAGTAGAGTTGCTGATTCATGGAGATGCTCAATCAGTTATCAAGCAGTTTAGCCCTAACTTTATGAAACAGTTAGGTATGGAACAGGTTGAAAAAGTATTTCAAACACAAATGCTGCCATTTTTTGCTAATGCCAAGGGTTTAGGCAAAGCTTCAACAGTAACCATGACCCATGATGCTTTTGGCAGTGAGGGATTTGCCTTCTATCTCACTCTTATCACTCCCACTGGAGACAAACCTTTTATTGTATATATGGTCAATGAGAACAACCACATTGTACTGGCAAACCTGATCGTAAACAAAACATACGCAGATATGCATTAATTCAATTCTGAAATAGTATCTATTTTGTGCACTCTTACTAAGTAACAGGATGGACTATATCCATCCTGTTTGTCTGTTTCTGAAAAATATTTTCAGAAACAGAGTATCACAAAACCAGACTCTGGCTACTATCCACCAGAGTCTGTATAAAGGTAGGAATGATCGTATTTTTAGTCTTTTTTATCATAGTGCATTGTCTTTTGAAAAGAATCTCCTCCTATCTTGGCATACTTAAAATCTTCTCCTCCATTAAATACAGCACCACTTAATTCCGTATCCTTATCAAACTTAGTGTATTTCATATTGGCAAATCCCTTAAACTGAGCATTACGAAAACTACTTTTCTCAGAAAAAGAGGTATACTTAAAATCTGCATCTCTTTCAAAAACAGCATTTTCAAAACTAACACCTTCTGAAAACTTTACATATTTAAAATCTGATCCGTTTTTAAACTGTGCCCGGCTAAAGTTGGCAAATTGTCCGAACTTAGTATATTTAAACAGAGCTAATTGGTTAAAAGTACTTCCAGCAAAAGAAAAACCTTTTTCAAAATGAGAGTATTTAAAAGCACTTGCGTCTTCAAATGTACAGTTTTCAAATGCTACATTTTCTGTAAAGTCTGCCTGATACAATTCATGTTCTTCATTATTTGAATAATAACCTATCACATCACCTGTAAATGTGCAATTGCGAAAGGTAACAAGTACTTCTACAGTACTGATATAATGTTTGTTATCTCCTGGTACAAACTTTTGCATTCCTTTGGTCTGCAATTCCATATTTTTCAATCGTGTCAGATCCAGTTTACCTGTAATGGTCACATTTTCATAGTTAACGGCTTTGCCTTCATTAATTTTGGTGATTATTTCCTGAGCGTCTATGCTCTTTTGGGCAAAAGCAAAAGTTGGCAATACTGTCAATAGTAAAATAAGTAGCTTCTTCATAGTTTGAAAGAGGTTAAATGTAAAAAGTCAACATAGTCTTAGAGAATACCAATAAGATGCAGTTTGAATAAGGCAGGTTGCATGAGCTTTTTATTTGTACAAAATTTTTCTCCCTTGCCAGACAACCATCCAATCAACTAACGCATTGTGGTTTATACAATCCTGTTCATTCACAACAAACCACATCCCGAATGAAAATCCTGGTTACTATATTACTACTTATACTTGCTACATTCTCTAGATGTACTCAACCTTCCCAATCGGTCGAATCTGAAGAAAAAACTCAGTTTGTTTATTATTCGGAATTTGTTCGGGACTCCTTTCATATTCAAGTACAGCTTCCACTAGAGTATCTATCTCATCCAGATAAAAGATATCCAACTGTTTATTTATTGGATGGAAACTTTTACTTCCCGATGATGGCATCTACCCTGCATCAGTACGAACTAGGTGGACTTCTTGATCCTATGATTCTGGTGGGTATTGGTTATAGCTCTTTTAAAATGATGGATTCATTACGTATACGAGATTATCTCTATCCTAAACCACTTACTTCTGATGAAATCAAGAGTGAAGGTGGAGGGCAACGATTTCAAGAGTTTCTTACCAAAGAACTCCTGACTAAAATTGATGCGTCATTCAGAACTCAAAAAAATAATCGTTCCTTACTGGGACATTCATTTGGGGGTTACTTTACTTTATATAGCTTATTGGATCAACTAGAAAATAAGTCCAACAGCTTTCAGACCTTTATTGCAGCAAGTCCTACGCTGTGGTATAATAACTTCTATCTGAATAAACTTCCTGCTGCGTTAAAAAACAGATCGCCCAATGATAGCCTACAAATTTTCGTGAGTGCAGGTGCGTTGGAAGACTCTGTCTGGAATGTCAAACCTGTACAAGAATTAGCTAGTGTACTTCAGAAGAAAAAAATAGACAAGATGGTATGCCAAAGCCACATATACAATCATTTGGACCATATGGATGTGGGTATATTATCGTTTACCAAAGGGCTTCAGGCCTTTACCACCAGAACAAAAACTCCATAAAGCGTCTGAATAAAAAAACAGATGATAGACTATTACCTTTATAGGTAAAGAGCTCTAGAACTATTGTTTGTCTTATGTTGGATTAATGGACCTCCTGAAGTTTCATTACCTTGGGCAAACGTACCACGAAGGTAGTACCATGACCTAATTCACTTTCTACCTCAACAATACCCTGGTGTTTCTGTATAATGCTATATGTGATAGATAATCCTAATCCTGTACCTTGTCCAACTGGCTTAGTAGTAAAGAATGGATCAAATATCTTGTTACGGGTTTCATCAGACATACCTAAACCAGAATCTCGCACAGAAATGATAATTGTGTCATCTTCATTTTTTGTTTCAACCCATATCAGGCCTACGCCATCAATAGCCTGAATCGCATTAGTGAGTAGATTCATAAATACCTGATTCAGCTGTCCGGGATAGCATTCAATTTCAGGTAATGTTTTATCATACTCCCGTATTACCTGTATCCGGTTCTTGGTTTGTCCGGTCAGCAAGATCAATGTACTATCCAGACACTCATTAATATTGGCAAATTTACTTTCTGCCTCATCCAGCCTGGAAAACATACGAAGTCCTTTGACAATTTCAGCTGTACGTGAAGCACCCTGTTCTATTGACTGAAGTGTTAACCAAATAGTTTCTTTGTTCTCCTGATAAAACAGCGACTGCTTGATATCTTTCATCGCAGCCAGTTCCCATGTAATTTGCTCTGTATTATGAACCTCTTCAATACGCTCATAGTGGGCAAGGATTTGATAAATCTCAGACAGTGATTGCTTTAGATTATCAACTCCTGCATATACAAAGTTGATTGGATTGTTGATTTCATGCGCAATTCCGGCAGTAAGCTGCCCCAAAGATGCCATTTTCTCAGATTGTATCAACTGTGCTTGAGTAGAACGCAATTCTGCAATGGTCTCTTCCATAGCTTCATTCATTGCCTGCAGTTCTTCTCCATTAGAGCGAAGTTCTTCTTCAGAGGCCTTTAGCTCCCGATAGGCTTGCCACAATCTCAAATCTGATTCACGCTGATCTGTAATATCTTGTGCACTAATCAGAATTTGTGTTACCTTACCATCAGAGTCAAACTGAAAAGGGACACCATGTGTGCAAATCAGTCGGTATTCATTTTGTATATTTCTGAGGTGAAATTCTATACTATGGGTTCCTTCTGTGGGAAATTCCTTCAGGTATTGTTTTACCAGAGGCTGATCCAATGGTAAAACAGATTGTTCCAGTAAAGATTTTTCTTTACCATGCAGCTCTTCATTTGTTGCACCCAAAAATGTCTGTAGAGCATAATTTGCATAGATTACTGCTTGTTGTTCTACATCTACCACAAACAGGAAATCAGGAGTAGCATTGGCTACACTCTCCACAAAACGTAATGCATGTTGAGCTTTTTGTTTAGCATCAATTCTATCTGTAATATCCTGAATAAATGAAACAACTGCTTCTACCACTCCATTACTATTTTGCAATGGAAATATCAGATGATCATAATAAACACGTCGTAAGTCGGATTCATCTCCAAACTTATTTGTCAAATCCATGTACTGATCCCTCACCATTACAACTTCGCCATTGTAGGCTCTTTCATAATATGCTTTTAAACCTGTCGCTTTAGAAACTTCGTCCGTCAACACATTATATTGCCCAACACGATATCCTACAGAAGGTAAACCAAGAAAAGAACGACGTGCCTCATTCATACGCAACGAGAATCCATTCTTATCAAAAACCTGTATTGGCAATGGAGAATGATCAAATAAAGCATTGATCAACCGATTGGACTCAGACAACTCCTCTCTGGCTCGTTTAGACTCAGTAATGTCCATAGCTGTGCCATATAGTTTCACAACTGCTCCGGTCTCATCTTTGCGCACCCGTACTATTGTATATAGCCAGCGAATAGATCCATCAGGAAGTACAACCCGTAGATCCCACTCAAATTCTTTTCCCAGAGATCTGGCACTATGAATGTTGATCAAAAACAGTCTCCTGTCATCAGGATAGATCAGATGTACAAATTTATTGATTTCGGGAAGTACCGAATGGGGTTCCATACCATGTAAACGGTACATTTCAAGAGACCACAAAGTTCTCTCTGTACGAAGGTCTATTTCCCAACTACCCAAACGAGCCACTCTCTGTGCCTCCTGCAGATTGTATTCACTATGTTCAAGTTGCTCCTGAAATTTCTTCCGAGCGCTAATATCACGTGTACTGGATTGCAAATGAACCAGATTTCCATCTTCATCCTTCAATAGACTCACCTGAGTTTCTACCCATACATAGCTTCCGTCTTTACATTTAAACCGATACTGAATCAATCGACCTTGTCCATCATCCATTGACTTTCGGCGGGCTTCTTCTATATGTGCGTGATCATCCGGATGTACAACGATTAACGGATGTTTGCCCACTAATTCATCTGGCAAATACCCTGTAAGTGACACAATCGCATCAGAAAGATAAATGTACGTGCCATCCGGTTCATGAAGACATACAACATCTTTCGCATTTTGTGATAACAAACGATAGAACTCTTCACTTTTACGAAGTTTTTCTTCTACCTTATGTTTCTGTGTCATATCAGAGCCCACACCCAGATATCCGGTTATTTCCCCTTCTTCATCTCGAATGGGAGAAACCGTCAGAAGGATCGGAAATGTTGAGCCATCCTTACGCACATAAGTCCATTCACGAGTATCAAACGAACTATACTCTAACGGAGCAATCAACACTTCATATCCAGGTGTGATCTCCCGACCATATATGACAGACAACTGACCAGCTCGTTGCTTTAACTCATCCGAATCATGGAAAATATCGGGCGAACACTTCCCAATCAGATCAGTAGATGAATAACCCAACCATGCTCCGGCAGTAGTATTTACATGTGTAATAATACCATCTTCGTCTGTGGCAACAATAGACACAATAGCACTTTCCAGTATAGCCTTCTGAAAAGCATTGGTTCGTGATAAATCTTCAGAAGCAATACGGAGCCTTTTAATCTGCGTCTTCTGATAGGCAAGAAAATTATTAATAATCTTTTTTAATGGCCGTAATAACAAAAAACCTAGTGCCAGCAAAATGACCAGCGTAACCAAAGTAGTTTGCAGAATCCATCTCTTCAGATTATACAGGTTATGCTCAGCATCTTTAATAGCTTGTAAGCCAATCTGGTCGTATTCTCTACGAAGATAGGCTTCTTGTTTAAGAATATTCTTTACACTTTTCTTTACTGCCGCTTTGTAATTAGTACCTGATGTTTGAGTTGTTCTTACTAACTGAGCCACAGCCTTCATCATAGCTTTACGACGTGGCTCAGCTTTTTGATACAGTTCCGATACCTCTATACTAACAGGATCAGAAAGCAATAAACCAAGACGTTTGGAATGTACATCTTGGTTCTGTAATTTCTTATTAACGGACTGCCATTCTCCAACGTCTTCCTGTATCTGGAGTATATGTCTCTCCAGCGTTACCGGGTCTGTTGCCGCCTGTATTAGCAAAGCATCCTTTGCAATTGTCTGAACATACAATTTTTGTCCAGACACCAGACTTACTCTATTGAGATCACATATTCTGTTTTGCACTTTACGCTCTACTACCCATATGTTAATTAGTGCAACCAGAACAAACATTGCGGCTGCCACAAAAAATGACAAACGAATATTGCGACTAAGTTCTAACTGACCAATCACACTGCTACAGTTTGAAGTTGAGAGGTAAGAGATAATGGAAGTGCAAAACTAAAGCGGGTACCTTTGTTCAGTTCACTCTGTACATGAAGAGAGCTGCCCAGGTCTGCCAGATATTCCTGACAAAGCATTAGCCCTAATCCAGTCCCTTTTTCATTGGCTGTACCCCGACTGGAAACCAGTTCCTGTCTTGCTAAGAGCTTACGAATATTTTCAGGTGATATTCCTACACCTGTATCTTCAACAGATACAATTACTTCATGATCGTTATTTTCCAGCTTTACTGTAATTACACCATCTACAGGGGTAAACTTAATAGCATTGGAAATAAGATTACGTAAAACAACACTCAGCCGATCTGCATCTGCATACACTACTAACGGATCTAAAGGCCAGTCAATCTGAAAGGAAAGTTGTTTCTGGGATGCACTTAATTTATAGGCAGCCAAATGACTTTCCATTGTAGACTGCAGAGAGAAATGAGAAAGCACAGAAGGTGTCTGGTTCATTTGTTCCCGTGACCAGCTCAACATATTGTGCAACATAGATGAAAGATCACCCAATGTATTGTTCATTTGCCCAATAATAGTTGCAAATTCTTCAGGAGTAAAGTTCTGTTCCTCCATATATAGCTTCGTAAATGCCATTAACGACGCAATAGGAGAACGCAAATCATGGGAGATGATTGAAAACAACTTATCCTTTAACTTGTTTAGTTGTTTAAGTTCCTGATTTTTTACCAGAAGTTCATTTGTGCGTTCCTGTATTCTAACTTCCAGAAGAGTGTTTGACTCTGTCAGTTGTTGAATAAGTCTTTCATTTTCAAGAGTAAGACGATATTTTGTCAATGCATTATCCATGATTATACGCAACTCCTGATTGTTCCAGGGTTTCAATACATAATGGAAAATACCCACATCATTGAATGCACTCATCACAACTGACAAATCACTGTAACCTGTTACTATCATTCGCATGATATCAGGATATTGTTCTTTGACAGTTTTCAGTAATTCCAGTCCGTTCATCTGTGGCATTCGCTGATCTGTTACAATCAACTGAACCGGATGTTCTGCCAATAACTGGAGAGCTTCTGCGGCCGAATTGGCAGTCAGAATAGTATAATAGCGAAAGAAAGCACTTTTAAAGGCTAAAAGATTGTTTGGCTCGTCGTCCACATACAGGACAGTATAAGAATTAGATGAAGTCATGGCTTAATAACAGAGGAATACCAACAAAAGAAATGACCTGCCACAAAATTACTTTATCCACTCTCTATATATAAATGAAAAGAAACTTATACGTAACACAGGTATGATTCTCAAACAATTAGTATAGTAAGAAGGAAAGAGGAAAGGGGAAAAACAGCTAGAAAAGCCAATAAGATACAATAGCTATAATTTCTGGCTTAGAAACATAGATGCAATAATTAAAACATTTTCTTCTTTTTTTGAACAAAAACAAGATTTCAACTTCCATATATGCCTACACGCCTGTAGAATGTAAATCTCCTTTCGTATGTAAGTTTACCATCGATTATGTAATTATTATATAAATTTAAAACACTAGTCTGATCAAAACCTATATAGAAATACTCATTTTTTAGTTAAGTAGTAAAGCTACAATTGTGCCCTTATATACAATTTATTTTATTTACTAAGGTCTCAATAGTATGTATAACAGACCCAAATCTCTTGTAGTTAACCTATTATTTCCACAACACATTTAAGGTTCTACTCCAAGTACCTGATTATAACTATTCTATAAAAAAGTGTTTAGTCTACCTTATCTTAAGTCAGGAATAATTTTTCATAATTAACACAACTATTAAAATAAATACAACCTATACATTAGCTTGAATGTAAGTTATCTATTTTGCGCATCACTAAACAAATCGTTTATCAAAAGATATTTCGAAAAGAAAATAAAAATTACACTTAAAAGACCCATGTTCTTATAACAGATTATTTTCATTTTTTCATGCTGTTTTTTTGCCATTGGGGTTTTATTCTCAGCATTTTTACAAAACCTTTTTCAGCAAAAAATAGCTATCGGAATTATGCAATAGAACAAAGAAGGTTATTTTTCCATCATAGAATTAAAATCATGGTACCTACAATAATCAAACTAGCGCCTATTGCAGTTTTGACTGTAAGTGTTTCGCCGAGAAATATGACAGATAATACAATCGCCAATGCTACACTTAACTTATCAGTAGGAGCTACTTTCGATACATCGCCTAACTGTAGTGCTTTAAAGTAGCAAAGCCATGAAAACCCGGTTGCTAAACCGGAAAGGATCAGAAATATCCAGTTTACCTGAGTCAACGTGATTAACCCTTTCGCCTCTCTTTTACTCCAAACAATAATCCATGCCACTATAACAACCACCAGAGTACGAATAGCCGTAGCCAGATCAGAGTTTACTCCTTTGATCCCTACCTTAGCAAGAATGGTTGTCAATGCTGCAAAAACAGCTGATAATAATGCATATATCCACCACATAGTTTTATAATTATCCTAAGGAAAGATTTCTAAAATAAAACTTAACAAATTCAACTAATCTCCTCACCAAGATGTTATTCTAATAGGATATAACCAAAAGTTATGACCAATAAAAAATATTGATTGGCTGTATTCTGCAAGTTATTCCACTTTTACAAAGAATTACATACTATAAGCATACAAACAATAAAATGGAAAATATAGTAACCGATATATGTATTATTGGAGCTGGTCCAGTTGGACTTTTTGCAGTATTTGAAGCAGGATTATTAAAAATGCGTTGTCATCTGGTTGATGCGTTGCCTCAGGTAGGTGGCCAATTATCAGAAATATATCCACAAAAACCGATTTATGATATTCCAGGATACCCGGAAGTAAAAGCACAGGATCTGGTAGATCGGTTAATGGAACAGATAGCTCCCTTTCATCCTACCTTTACATTGGGAGAACGGGTAGATTCTGTCGAAAAACAAACTGATGGTTCTTTTATATTAACAACCAATGAAAAAACAGAAATTGCCTGTCAGGTAATAGTTATTGCAGGCGGACTTGGTTGTTTTGAACCTCGTAAACCGGAGATTGAACATCTTGAAGAGTTTGAAGGCAAAGGAGTAGTCTATATGGTTAAAAATCCGGAACTGTTCAGAGATCGCAGAATTGTACTGGCAGGTGGAGGAGATTCCGCTCTAGATTGGACACTATTTCTTTCAAACGTAGCTAAAGAAGTAACGCTAGTACACAGAGGAGAAACATTCAGAGGAGCTCCAGACTCTGCTGAGAAAGTATTTGAATTAGCGCATCAGGGAAAAATTAATCTTTTGCTAAAATCAAATGTAGTAGCTATCAATGGTAATGGACATCTAAACACAGTATCCATCTCTGGAAAGGATAATGCAATTACTACACTGACAGCAGACCACCTGATCCCCTTATTCGGACTTACTCCAAAACTGGGGCCTATTGCAGACTGGGGATTGTCAATTGATAAATCAGCGATTTCGGTCAACACAGAAGATTATTCTACTAATGTAGAACGTATCTTTGCCATTGGAGATATAAACACATACCCTGGAAAGCTAAAGTTGATTTTATGTGGTTTTCATGAAGCCGCATTGATGGCACAAAGTGCTTTTAAATATGTATATCCTAATCAGAAATTAAGTTTTAAATATACCACCGTTAATGGTGTAAATGCATTTTAATTATGATTCAGTTCACAATTGAAGATCGCAATGGAGAAAGGCAATCGATAGAGGCTCCTGATGATATGAACCTCAGCCTGATGGAAGTGTTGAAAGCATCTGAATATGAGATACTGGCAACCTGTGGAGGCATGGCCTTGTGTGCAACCTGTCATGTTCAGGTACTTCAGGGTAATGATTTACTACCGCAGCCCTCGGATATGGAACTGGATATGCTGGATACTTTACCAAATGCGACCAATCACAGCCGACTTGCCTGCCAGCTTAGAATCTCAGAGGCAATGCAAGGTAGTATATTCCAGATAGCTGGGGAGTTACAATAACCTCTCTGTTTCTGAGAAATAGAAGTAGTAATACAGTAAATGTATGGAAGCTTTGATTATCAAAAATACTCCTGTAAGTTTACTGTATTACTATACCATACAATTCTGTTCATGACATCAGCCTCATCAACGCCCAGATGGTTAATTATTCTGGCATTTTTTAATATTTATGTAATCTGGGGTTCAACCTATCTGGCAGTTCGCTTTGGTCTTCAGGGTTTCCCTCCCTTTATCCTATCTGGCATTCGTTACCTGACAGCTGGAATCTTACTTTACCTTATAAGTCGTGCCCGCAAAGAAGAACAACCAGATGGCAGGTCTATTAGAATCAATGTAATCAGTGGCATTTTGATGCTGGTAGGAGGTTCAGGCATGGTTGCCTGGGCCGAACAATATATTACTTCAGGACAGGCCGCTATTCTGATAGCAACAGAGCCCTTCTGGTTTTTGTTATTGGACAAAAAACGCTGGAGTTTCTATTTTGCCAATAAAAGTATTATTGCAGGTCTGTTGATTGGCTTTGTTGGTATTATTTTATTTTTCCAATGGCAGGATCAGACGCAACTTGCTACCTCATCCAGTCAATATGCATTTATAGCCTCTCTAGTAGTATTAGTGAGTGCAGTATTCTGGGTTATAGGTTCTTTGTATTCCAAAACCAATGCCTTTTCTGCATCTGTTATTGCCAATGCCGGCATTCAATTATTTGCAGCAGGAATAGGATGCTTTCTATTAAGTACTTTCACCCATGAATGGTCTACCTTTGCTATACGAAATGTATCCTGGCAAGCATGGAGTGGGTTGTTATTCCTGATCTTTATGGGTTCTCTGGCAGCATATCTGTCCTTTGTATGGCTTATTACTTTCTTACCTCCTGCTTTAGTAAGTACTCATACGTATGTAAATCCGGTGGTAGCAGTTTTATTTGGCTGGATATTGGCAAACGAAACGTTATCCCTACTTCAATTGCTTGCACTGGTTGTAATTCTTATAGGTATATTACTTATTAACCTACCTTCGTATCGATCAATAAGAACTACAAAGGCTAAGTAAAACCAGTTCCAGGAAATTGAACACAAACTATATTTTCTGATAAATCTTGCAGGAAGCATCGTAAGTGTAGAACAGATCTTTGTAGCCTTTGGGAAGTGTATCATAATAGCCAATACTGAGAAACCCTCCTTCTGGCAAACAGTCATGAAAAAGCTTCAACACTTTCATTTTTAAGACTTCATCAAAATAGATCATCACATTGCGGCATAAGATCATATCAAACACCTGTGGCATTTCGTCTTTTACCAGATTGTGCTGGTCAAAGACAATATTGTGAGTACTAACTTTATTAAACACCATATTCTCTTCGGCCAGAGAATAATAGGCATTTAGCTCCTTCTTTCCCTGTGCAGCAGTATAATTGTCTGTATACGTTTTCTGGTACAGAGAAGAGAACTTACCCTGCCGGGCATTTCGGATAGAACTACTATTAAGGTCTGTAGCAATTATAGATACATTAGAACTAATTTCCTCTTCTTCAAGTGTAATAGCCATCGAATACACTTCCTCACCTGTTGAGCATCCTGCATGCCAGATAGAAAGATTTTCCTTAGACTCATATACGGGTAGTATCTCTGTACGTAACTTGACCCAGAAGTCTTGATTCCGAAACATTTCGGTAAGTCCTACAGTAATCTCATCAATGAAACATTGAATAAAACTGGCATCATAGATAATTTTTCGCCACAGCCCCAGTGAATTTTCCAGATTATATTTGGCAATAATCCGATTTATTCGCCTACTCAATGACAAAGGTTCATAGTTTGAAAAATCCAGGCCATATCTTCCATAAATAGCGCGGATTAAAGAATCCAATTCTTCCTGAGTGAGTTGATTTGTATTCTGCATTCAACTTAACTTATTAATAACGACCTAAAATAACCTGAATCAGGAAGTGGAATGCTGTTGATTGGGATCACTATGAATAAACACAACCAATGAAGAAGAAAATCTATTGTCTTTAAAATCAGGTGCAATGAATGCGATAAATCGTGTCAGGGTACCATCTTTCTCCTGCACCTTTAATTTTATTTCTTTTAAGGATGCCTGCCCCATACTTTCATAAAAGGCTTGCCGCTCTTCATCACATACAAAGTACAAGTGATCTTGAATAAACATTGAATTTCCTGTCAATGCCGGTATTCCTAAAGCGTCCATGGCTCGGGCATTAATAGATATAATCATACCATCTTTGCCAACTGTGAGCTGAGGGATAGTGTGTTCTTTTCCTTTCAGAGTATATAGAATATCTTCATAATCGTAGTTATTCTCCAGGTCCACAACCAGTCCGGCAAAATGATCTGCAAAGGCTCCTACCATAGCAGAATTCAATGCAAGAACGGCTTTCTCTCTTCGTTCCTTAATTAATATATCGCCAATCTCTTCCTGTAATTCATGCTGACGGGTAAAATCAATCATAATCAGCAATATCTTACTTACTTCACCTGAGAGATTCTTAATTGGACTAAAGGAGCATACAAAATATTTCTCTCTGCTATCTTTTGTCAAGAACTTCAATACAACACTATTCTGCATTGGGTTCTTAGTGGCATCACACAAATGTTCTATATCGACATCTGTCTTGGTTGGATCAGCCAGAAAATCTCTAAAGTTACGGCTCGTGATTTCACTACGTTTATAGCCAAACTCTTTCTGGAACACATTATTAGAATAAATAACTCGCCCTTCATATGTTAACTCCAGACAGTATATGGATTGGTTCATAGCATTCAGCTTGTGAATGTATTCCATCTCCTTTTCCCGTTGCTCTGTGGTAAACTGTGCCAGCTGAACAATCTTCAGTAGTTTTCCATCAATATCAAATATTGGACTATACGTACCTGATAGCCAAAGTTCTTTCCCTCGTTTATTGATACGTTTGAATTCACCAGAATTAAACGAACCATTTTTGATGCTATCCCACATCATTTCATACCGCTGACTTACGAGCTCATCCATAGCAACAAACTGTCGCTCCTTCTTTCCAACAATCTCTTCCCTGGAATACTCCATTAGGCTCAGATACATCTCATTGGCAGAAATTATGGTTCCCTCTCTATCCAGTTCGATACTTGCATTCGTTTTGTTGATAGCCTCGATCATAGATTGAGTCAGGTTTGCCTGCCGTTCAATCTGACGAAGCTGTACATTGAGCTCTTCCTGCGTTGCAATAAGTTCTTGTGCGTTGTTACGCATCATTTCTTCTTTTGAAGCTAGTTCTTCAGCTATTTTCTGTGTCTGGGTTAACAGCTTCTGCGTATGTTCATTGATTTTGGCATTGTAGATCACCGAACCAAATATCTCACAACTGGTTTCCAGAAAATGGATTTCATGTGGCTGCAGCTTCCGGAACGAGGCCACTTCGACTACTCCCAGCACTTCTTCCTTATACGCAATGGGCACCAATAGAATTGAGCGAGGTGTTGCCTCACCTAAACCTGATGTAATAGAGACATAGTGAGAAGGAACTTCTTCTATATAAATGGATTCTTTCTCTAAAATACATTGCCCGACAAGACCTTGTCCCCATTGTAGTCGTTTCTCAATAAATTTCTGTTTATTATAGGCTATACATCCTGTTAGTTCAATATATTTTTTCTCATCTTCTTCCTGGATCAGAAATACCCCGCCTTGGTTCAAACGACAGTACTCAATCAACTGACGCAAAAAATGCAGGCTTACCTGGTTCAGATTCAGATGCTGATGCTTGCGAAGTTCATCACCTAATAAGGTACTTCCTGCAATTTCCCAGTTTCGTCTACCTTCTTCATCTGCTTTCTCTTTTAGTTTGGCACGCATGGATAACAAAGCCTTTCCTATTCCTTTATCCCTATCCAGATTTAGTATATCAGCCTCCATGTTTCCATGTGATATTTCTTCTACAAACTTCACCACCTCATTTCTATCTTTATGAATAGCAGTAAGATAACCTGAAATGTTTTCCTGCCCACGAAGGTTCTGAAATTCAATATCCGCTTCCTGATTAACTATTCTTGCTGTTAGTATATCTAGCTGCTTTAAAGGCTCAATCCACTGTTTCCATATAGCATACCCGATATAAAAAATCAGGAACAGAGATATAATTATAAATCCTGCTTTATATAAAGCTGTAGATTTTCCAGAAAAAAAAGTCGTATATGTGACTATAAGACCAGCCTGAAAGCCCAGCAAGAGCAAGATCTTTGTTCCAGCGTTGAAATGCTTTAACATAAAAGGTAATCAGTTGTAATATCTCATTTGATCTTAAACAAAAGTAAGCAAGTATAGTTACGCATATTGTGTAATTATCCCCTACATCTTACTTAGTAGATTTTTTTATAGCATAAATCATATCTGGTTCAAAAAGCCAGATAAAGGAAGGGCTTGTTTGATCTTTATGTGAGTATAATTTACTTTGAATGATCCATGAACTCGAATCTGCCTCGGCTTTAAAAAATGATTGTATCTCTGTATGAGTAAGCTTTTGCAGATGAGGAACATCTCCATAACAAAATATATTTAGTCGGTTAGCTACCCAGGTCAATGCAGCTGCAGATAATACATTGTCCAGCTCCAGTAATGCAGATTTCTGGAATATAGTCAGTTCATCTGCATTGAAAGGATCATTAACACGCATCTTTGCTATAGCAACCTGTGCTTCCTCATTATCCAGCAACAAATAACTTTTACCCTGAATTTCACCCTTTACTTCTGTAGTAAGCAAAAACGCTTCTGTATAATGCGCAAACAGATCTACAGGTTGAGTACACGTTAAATTGACCTCTTTTACTTCCAGGGTGTCGTTGACCATTTTCGAAAAGGCATCAGCAGCCTGTAACAATGCACCATTCATAAGGTCACGGACAGCAGCTACATCATAATCATTAAATACATTCGTCATACCGCTACCTGTTGAGTTTTAACAGAAGTTATTTTAGAATTTCGGAAAAGAGATTGAATAATAGAAGGTACATCTACTACCAGACAGACATTACCATTTCCCAGAATAGTGGCCCCGCTGATAAATTTCACATTCTCAAGGGGTTTTTTGAGGGGCTTTTCCACAATCTCTTTTTGTTGCAACAGCTTGTCAACAACAAACCCAATTTCTTTATTGTTAAATGTGATGATAATCACCTGAATTTTTTCGTCATCATTTGTCTTATGATAGGATTCAAGCATTACCCCTCCTTTTGTCAGCTCTTCTCTATCTTTTAGCTGAAATAAATCATTCAGATAAACCAGTGATATGGTCTTGCCCAGATAGGTTGTAAACAAGTTATTTCCTATAGACCGAATTGCTTTCTTCTGAATAGCAACTACAGCTTTTGTATAAGATAAAGGCACAGCAAAGTCTCCTGTCCGAAGTTCAAACAAAAGAGCACCTTTTACAGCCATAGAAGATGGCATCCGCAATGTAAAAGTAGTACCTATACCTACAACTGAATCAATCCCAATAACACCACCAATAGAATCTATTGCCTTTCGAACCACATCCATACCTACTCCTCTACCTGACACAGCGGTAACCGTTTCTGCACTGGAGAACCCTGGTTCAAATATTAACTGTATCTTCTCTTCTTCACTCATGAGCAAGGCCATTTCACGTGTGATAATGCCTTTCTCTATTGCCTTTTTTGCTATTGTTTCTGCATGTATCCCTTTTCCATCATCTGTAATAGTGATGATAATTTCCTCCCTTTCACTACTTGCCGCCAATTTTAGTTTACCAGCCTCCGACTTTCCACTTGCCAATCGTCCCTGTGTCGATTCAATACCATGGCTAACCGCATTACGCACCAAATGCACCAGTGAGTCACTTATAATTTGTAGAATAGTCCGGTCTATTTCTATCTCTGTCCCTTCCAGACTCAGATCTACTTTCTTATTTTCAAGAGCAGCAACATCCCTGACAATACGATGAAATTTATTAAACAATACATTCACCTGTACTAACCGAACATCCATGATAGAATATTGCAATTCAGAGGTTATACGTTGCAGACGAGCGTAATCATTTTGTCTGGATCGTCCAGTATTCCCATTCATTGCAATTACACGATCCTTTTCAATAATTAATTCTCCAATCAGATCCAGAAGATTATCCAGTTTTCGTATGGGGACATGAATATTGTCCGAAAATGCAATAGCAGTTTCCTCGTGTTCTGTCTTCTCAACTTCTTTCACTTCATCCTCTACAGGTAACTGTGTTATAACAGAACCAACTTCTGCCTGCACAATGCCAGCCTTATCAGGTTGAATAGCTATATTAACTGGCTCTTCACTAATTTTCTCTTCTGGCTTTTCTTTACTATTTCGTATCAGAACTTCCAGTTTCGTTTTGATGCCTTTAAATTTAACAACCTTCTCAGGCGTTTTAACCTGCTCAATCAAAGCACACAAAACGTCATTAGCTTTAAAAAGGTCATTAAAAATATCGGCATTAATTACCATGTTTCCGCTTTTAATTACATTAAAAACGTCTTCCATGGTATGAGCCATAGTGGCAAGATCAGAAAATCCCATTCCTGCGGCATTAGCTTTCAGTGTATGGGTAATCCGAAAAATCGCATCTATTGCCTTCTTATTCGAGTTATCTTTTTCCAGATCCGTAAACAGCTTGTTTAGCTGCTCAGTATTTTCCAGAGCTTCCGCCAAAAAAATCTCTTTTAATTCGTCGTCTCCTTTCATACTTACATTCTATTATTGGAATCTATCAACAATTTAATTTGATAAGAGTTGTGTAGTTGGTTTTAAGAATAAGTATCAGGAGAGACAACTTACAATGTATCCTGCCATATCGTATATAGGTAGTACCTTTGTAATCACACCTTTTTCGATAGCAGATTTAGGCATACCAAAAATGACACTTGTTTTTTCATCCTGAGCAATAGTATGGGCATTCTCATAAAATAGTCGCTCCATCCCTCTGGTTCCATCTCTTCCCATACCTGATAATATAACTGCCAGTGCTTTTTCTTTGTATACGTCTGCTATAGATTGAAACAGACAATCTACAGAAGGATCATTGAATTCCGGAAATTTTTTGTCTGTAAACTGTACAAACACAGTATTCCGTAAAATATCTCTTTTTAGGTAAGTATTGGTATTTCCTGGCATTAGGTACACTACTCCTGGTTGTATATATTCTCTTTCTTCTGCAACTTTTACTTTTAATGGCAACATGTCATTAAGCCGGTTACTAAAAGAATGCACAAAGTCTTTGGGCATATGTTGAGCAATAACCACAGGGATTGGAAAATTTCCAGGTAATTTCTTCAGGATGTCTTCAATAGCACCTGTTCCTCCGGTAGAAGATCCGATAGCCAGGACTTCATATTCCAGCCGAGAATAAAATGTATGTGCATGTCCATTTTCTCTGTTGCTTTTCTTTCCAAGACCTTGCTTATTTACAGTTACAGCACTTTTTAGCCGAGCAGTAAGCTCATGTTCCAGATCTCTTATTTTGGCATTACGTGTACTGTCAGGCTTATGAATAAAATCAAAAGCACCTGCATTTATTGCGTCAAATACAGTAAGGTCATTGGAATACCCGGCTCCACTTAAAACCACAATAGGAGTAGGACAATCTCGCATAATTTGAGAAACAGCATACAAACCATCGTATTCAGGCATAATAAGATCCATTAAGATCACATCAGGCTTTAGCTGACGTGTTTTTTCATATGCCTCAAGTCCGTTTCCTGCTGTAGCGATTACGTTCAGGTCTTTGTCAGAGCCAACAATATCAGATAAAACCAATCGCATGAAGCTGGAGTCATCTGCTATCAATACCTGTATAGGAGATGTCTGCATCTGATAAAGATCAGGCGATTTTACGAATAGCTTCGACCAGTTGCTCGGCAGTAAAAGGCTTGACAATATAATCAGACGCTCCCAGGCTCAAACCTTCTGCAACTACAGACTGCTGACCTACAGCACTGATCATCACTACCTTGGACTGCATTTCCTCTTCCTTGAATACTTTCAGAATATCAATTCCCAGCATATCTGGTAGAATATTATCTAGTGTTACAATATCCGGCTGAAGTTCAATAGCCATGTCAATAGCGGCTTCTCCGGTTGCAGCCATCCCTACAATCTCAAATCCTGCCTCTGATAAAGCATCTTTGATAAGTGTCCTCATGTATAAAGAGTCATCAACTACAAGTACTTTCTTTTTCATATATAATTTATTACGGATGGTTTCAAAGTTAAATTAGCCTAGACTTCGTTGGTAAAGAATTGTTTCTATAATTTATCAGTAGTACGTGTCAGTAGATTCTGTTCCTCTTTTGAGATAACTTTGAAAATATCTATCAGAACAATCATCCGGTTACCAGACTTAATAATCCCTTTGATATAGTTGCTTTCCAAGGTGGCAGACTGCACAATAGCAGGAGATTCGTCAATATCATCTTTGGTTACTCTGAGTGTCTGTGGTACATCTTTTACCAGAATGCCCATTTTGTATTCGTCACTAGCAACCACTAAAGTATACTTATGTGTACCGTTGGTAATGTCTTTTTCTGTAGAAATCCCAAATTTGTCTGCCAGATCCATAATAGCCAGTACATTGCCCCGAATATTACCTACACCCTTAATATAACTCTGGGTCAGAGGAATGCGGGCAATGGATGGCGTAATAACTACTTCTTTAATCTGATCAATGGAAAGTGCATACTCTTCCTCTTCCAATCGAAATACAATGATCTGAAAAGTACTTTTGACTGCGTTGGTTCCTTCTTGTTTATGAACAGTTTGGATATCTTCCATACAATTAACTTTTACTAAAGTTGCCTAAATCCACTATGTATGATCTTACAAGCTTAATGTGCAAGTTTAAACTGACTCACACTCTTTTTCAGCTCTTCCGCGATCTTTGAAAGATTTTTACCTGTTTCAGATACATCATTCATTGCGTTATTCAATGCTTTTGAAGAGCTAGCCATCTCCTGTGTACCAGCCGCAGTTTCTTCTGCTACCACAACAATCTTCTCTATATTCTTTACGACTACACCAATATTGGTCTGTTGCTCTTTTGTAGCCTCCTGTACCTGTTTTGATAAAGTTAAGGTGTCGTTACTTGACATATTGATACTTTCAAAGACAGTTTGTGCATCCTGAGTAGCACGGGTTCCACCAACCACACTGTCTTTCATTTTATCTATTGCTTTAGAAGCAGATGCAGTATCCTTCTGTACATCTTTCACAACCCGTTCAATATCGATAGCTGATTTGCGGGAATCTTCGGCCAGCTTACGGATTTCGTCTGCCACTACAGCAAATCCACGTCCTGCATCACCTGCCCGTGCAGCCTCAATAGCCGCATTCAGAGCCAGCAGATTGGTTTGTGCAGCAATGTCTGTAATCACTCGTAAGGTACTTGAGATTTCTTCTGAACGGGAAGTCAGAATATCAATAGAATTGGCAGTAACATTAGCAGAGTTCGATATTTCACCCATATTATCTACTACTGTACGTATGATCTTCATACCTTCCTGGCAACTTGTCTGACCTTTTTCGGCAGCCTTATTGATTGTATCAGCTTTCCCACCCATCTCATTGGATGCCCGTAAGATACCTTCTACCAGTTTAGATGATTCGTCAGTACGGATGGCCTGTTCCTGTGCTCCTCCTGCCATTTGAGTTATAGCAGAGGCTGTTTCCAGAATACTGCTCTTCATACCTTCCGATTTTTCCATCATCTGGTCTGAAGCAGCCGAAATCGTAATTGCGTTCTCTTCAATAATCCTGAAGAGCTTATTCATATTTTTCAGTGCAATGTTGATGGCATTACCCATATCTTTCAGATCTCCTTCGGCATTCATCTGGAATTGCTGAGTAAGATCACCCATTGACATTGCGGTTACAATACGGTTGATTTCCAGTACTGGTGCAGAAACATTTGTCAACAAAAGATTTAACGCATCACCCAATTCTTTCCACATACCATGAACATCTGTCATTGTCAGCCTTTCTCTAAGCTGTCCTTCTATACCTGCTGACTTTACCAGACGATTGATTTCAGTGATTAACTCTTTCAACATCTGTCTCAATCCTCTTAAGGTAGTAATTACCTGAGCAATATCTCCAGTCAGTTTTAGACCCTGCAACTCCATTTCTGCATCCAGATTACCTTTTTTGATTTCTTCTATAAATTTGGTAGCAGCCTGGAAGCCTACAGTGAAATTGGTTACATCTGTAGCATATTTTACAATCTTAAATGGCTTTCCATTTAAATCAAAGATTGGGTTATAGCTAGCCTGTATAAACACATCTTTCTTGTCCTTACTAATACGTTTGTACGTTGCGGCATCAAACTCTCCACGATTCAACTTCTCCCAGAAAGCCTTATATTCATAACTGGCAGCATATTCGGAATCTATAAATATACGATGATGTCTTCCCTTAATTTCCTCCAATGTGTATCCTACTGTTTTCAGGAAGTTTTCATTTGCAGTAATAATGGTGCCATCCATATTAAACTCAATCACGGCATTGGCCTTACTAACAGCTTCTAACTGACCTTTATAATCTGCATTTCTTATCTTTTGCGTAGTCACATCTGTAGCCAGTTGCAGCAATTTCACTACTTTACCAGTAGGATCTAATACAGGTGTATAGGTAGTGGCAATCCAGACTTCTCTACCCTGACGTGAGATACATTTAAAGTCTCCAGACTGAGCTATACCATTGGAAAGATTAGTCCAGAACTCAGTATACTCCGCACTTTGTCCATAGGACGCATCTACCAATGTACGATGATGCTTCCCCCTAAGTTCACTCAGTGAGTCGTATCCCATCGTCTCTAAAAACAGAGAGTTTGCATTCAGTACAGTACCATCCTTCAGATACTCTGCAGATGCGTATGAAGAATCAATCGCATTCATCATGGCATCTATCTCACTGCGTTGTTCTTTTTGTGTTGTAATATCAAAACGAACTCCAATATATTTGACTGGTTTTCCGTTACTACCTAACACTGGTGTAATAGTCACATCTACCCAATACGCAGACCCATCTTTAGCTTTGTTTTTAATTTCACCCTTCCATACTTTGCCTCTTGAAATCGTACGCCATAAATCTTCATACAAAGAAGCAGGCATATCAGGATGACGAACAATACTCTGTTTCTGACCAATAAGTTCCTCTCTAGTGTATTTGGCCACACGACAGAATTCATCATTAACAAAAATGATATTTCCCTGCAAGTCTACTTCTGAAACAATAGCAGCATTGTTCAAAGCACTATTTTGTCCTACTAGTTCCTGCTCTTTTCGCAACATCTCTTCCTGAGTAGCAGCCATCTCTTCCATATTCTGGCGTAATTCCTCTTCTTGAGCCTTCAGTGCATCTGTCTGCTCCTGTGCTTCTCTTGCCAGATTTTCTGCATCCTGTTTAGCTTTGTACAAGGCAGTTATATCACTTGCATAGATAGCAATGGATGTTACTTCTTTATTTTCATCAAATAGAGGAGCATGTTTTACACTGTAATAATTATCCTGACCGGAATTTGTCAAATGATCAATAGATTCAACAACCTCACCTGCAAATACACGATCATATATTTTCTTTTTTTCAATCTGCTCCTCAGGGCTAAACATCTGCAAGATGTTAAATCCTTTTTCAACAGTAAACCCTGGTAAGGTCTCTACCAAAACACTATTAAAGTGAACAAGTGTATAATGTCTGTCTAATGTAAGAATAGAGTCACTAGATACGTTGATCAATTCGCGTACTTCTGTTTCTTTCTTTTGCACATCACTTAACAGACGTTGCATTTCTTCCTGTGTGGCAGAAATTTCCTCCATATTTTGACGCAACTCTTCTTCCTGGGCCTTCATCTGCTCTGCATGAGTTTGTGCATCCTGTAACAAAGTCTCAGCTTGTTCCTTGGCCTGAATTGTTTCAGTTATTTCTTTGGCAAAAATGACAATAGCAATTACAGCCCCACTATCATCTCTTAGTGGGCTGTAAGTCTGAACAAAATATTGCAGGGTGCCATATAAATCAAACTTTTCAGTAATCTCAAAGGATTCACCTGCCAATGCACGATTATAATACCCTCTATATATTTCTCTCTGTTCATCTCCAAACACCTGCAGAATAGGAAATCCTTTATCAACTGTTAATCCATAATGCTTATAGGTATCCTTAATCTTTTGATTACATACAACTACATTGTAATTCCAGTCAATTGCAATAATAGAGTCATTTGTAGCATCAATTAAATCTGTAATGAAGGCATTTTTTTCCTCCACATCTTTCAGAATACGCTGCATTTCTTCCTGTGTAGCAGAAAGCTCTTCCAAACTCTGACGCAACTCGCCCTCCTGCATAATCAATGCTTTGTTTAAGGCTTCTATCTTTTCTATTTCTGCAAAGGCTGTATGTTCACTCAGATCTAACCCTGCAACTATTTCTGATGAAGTATCACGTTTTTTTCTGCCTCTTTTTGATGTTTGAGCAGACTTATTGCCAGCAGATTCAGAAGCCTTCACAGATGATTCGCGCTTTGCCATACAAGGAGTAGTTGGAGATAAGAAATAGGATTTCAATAATAAACCTTTGCAAATCTACTTCTAACTACAAGCAACAACAATCTGATAATGAGCATTTACAGGTGTTTGTAATATTTCATAAGGAAAAATGAAATACTATTCTACAGAAGATTCAGTGAGAAGAGAAAAAGTAGAACAACAATAGAAATACCAATTTGATAAATCTTTCCTTATTATAGCTAAAAACAGCCTATAAGACTATTTTCAGTAGAAAAAAATAGTTACAGCTAACCATCACAATATATACATATCATTCAGCTGCATCTTTAATTTTACAGTATTTTAATTTTAGCATTTGACATGTTTTTCAGTATTTGAAAAAACCAGAAAGAAGTACACATAAAAAAGAAACCAAAACCCACGTTTATTTTCTCAGTGATCATAGGCTTTTTGAGTTACATTTTAAACGGGCTAATACAATTTTCAGCCTGTCAATCAGCATCACACCTATTTACCTATATATTGCCGGACACTACAAATAGCTTTTTACAAAAGCTGAGTGCTTCAAATCAATCTAATTATAATAATCACCATAATTAAATCGAAAAATTGTATAGAATGGGCTCTTGTGTGGCAGTTACCAATGACTATTTTCATCTATAATTTATAACCATAAAATACAAAAAGAAATCTCTGTTATAACTATCAGATATTTTTACTCAAACACTTCAAGAGAATTCAACTCCGGCCCACCTCCCTGATTGGCAGATCCTGCTGCTATGTATATTTTCTGATTGTAAACCAGCGCCTGTGTTCCATGACGCCCTGTTTGCATAGGAACTAGAGTATGCCATGATTGAGTCTTAAAATCAAAAGCTTCTGTTTGGTTATGTGCCAACTTCTGTGGACTCTCCCCACCAATAACAACAATCTTGTCTCCTAATGTAACAGAAGTACAACCAGCTCTCTGTGTAGGTATATTTTGTTCTTTTGGCAATGTACGCCATTGCTTCTTTGTAAAATCATAGATATCTACTTCCGGAACAGTCAGATCCAGTACATGCCCTATTTTTTGAGTAGAACGTCTTCCTCCGGCAATGAGCAGTTGATTTCCAGATACAGCAGCCTGTACATGATCACGAACATGAGGAGCATCCGGTAAAATACTCCATTTCCCCGTTTCAGGGTCATATTCGTCAAGCCAGTTTACATGCCCATCCCAATGACCATCTGTTATACCATTGACCAGATAAATCTTATTCTGATAGATAGTCACACCGGCAGCTCCTCTACGACGATTGGCAGGAATTTCAGTCCCCTTGCGCCATTGATCTTTTTTGGGATTATAAATATAAATATTGGGAATAGGTGTTTCATGAGGAAAATCGCCTGTAAAAGCTCCCAATACATAGATCTCACCTTTATAGGCAATAGCCTGAAAATGGTGCATTTCCAAAGGTACAGAAGATACTTTACGCCATTCATTGGAAGCAGTATTGTACACATACATAGATTCTTTCTTTCGTCCACCAAACAGGTAAAATTGATTATCTACACACACAAAGGCATTTTCACTTCTTACTTCCGGTTCACTAGAAGGAGTAAGCGTTTTCCATTTCGCCTCTTTCTGCAAAAATGTAAAGCTAATCAGTGATAGTACCAATAGGCATCCACCTATAAAAAATCTCGTATCCTTTTTCATAACAGATTCTAGTTAACTTACTGGAACTACTTTTCCTGTTTCTATGGAACGGTAAATAGCTTCAATTACACGCATATCTTTCAATCCTTCCTCACCTGGTGTACGAGTAGGCTTATTGGTCAAAATACATTGTGCAAAATCATCCATCTGAGCGGCCTGATGGTTGAGCTGTGGCAGATTCATATCCCCTTTGCTAGTTCGCCCTTTAATAGCGCCATATCCATAACAAGGTCCCATTTCAAACCAACCATCTTCACAGGTAGCAAACAAGCGTTCCAAGCCTGCAGCATAGCTACATGAAGAGTTGGCAACAGCACCACCTGGAAACTTCAACTGCCATAAGATCGTTTCATCTACTTCTTTAAACTTCACTGAATCTGTTTTGAATTCCTGCGCCCATACGGAAACAGGCTCTTCTCCAACTGTATAGCGACTTCCTTGTAAGGCATAAATACCAATATCCATCATAGCCCCTCCTCCAGCCAGTGCCTTTTTCAAACGCCACTGATTGGGATCGCCAATCTTAAATCCATCACTGGTTTCTACAATTTTAACTTTTCCAAATGTTTTCTCACGTCCGTATTTCATCACTTCCTGATGATGAGGGGTATAGTGTAATCTATATCCTATAGAAAGCTGACGATTGGCCTTTTTAGCAGCATCTATCATCTGCTGGCATTCTTTTACAGAAACTGCCATTGGTTTTTCACAAATCACATGCTTACCTGCCTGCAAAGCCCGAATTGTATATTCGGCATGCATGGAATTAGGTAATACGATGTATACTATATCTATATCCTTATTATCTGCAATACGGTCTATTGTCTTGTAGTCATAGATATTCTTCTTAGGAATTGTATATTTTTTCTCCCATTCTGTTGCTTTGGAAGGAGTGCCAGTTACAATCCCTGTAAGTTTGCAAAATTTGGTTTGTTTCAAGGCAGGAGCCAGTTGGTAGGCACTATAGTATCCTAATCCCACTAAAGCTATACCTAGTGGTTTATTATCTTGCAGCAGATTTTCTGCCTGAGAGGATTCCGCCAGCCATGGTAAAAAAGAAGCACCCAAAGCCATGGTACCCGCACTTTGAAGAAAAGAACGTCGGGAAGCTTTGTGGGTAATAGAGAATATCTCTGTATTTTTCATAAGTTATAAGGTATTTGTGATTTTAGTATATTGTATATCTATAATCAGGTGAGAAAGTGCTTCTGTCTCACTAGGTATAACAAGCTGATATACAATTAAAAAATTGTTATAAGGTAGAAATATTATCACAAATGTATCTGTCTGCAGATGGAATTTCTTGTACAAATTCACTATTTTTTAGTATTTTGATTTTTATGCAACGTTTTAATCAATATGAACCATTCAATGTATTCCGTTTCGAAGTAACCGAATGGCCATATCCTTTGCACAATCACAGTTATTTTGAGATTATTTTTATTGAAAAAGGTCAAGGTGTACATTGTCTGAATGAACACCAGTTTACCTATCAGGAAGGGGATATTTTTTTACTACGCCCTCAAGATTATCATATCTTTGAAATAGCCTCTTCAACACAATTCTGCTATCTCAGATTTACAGAATCTTTCTTTCAAAACAATCAGGAGCCTCACTGGCAACAAACCATTGATTATCTGTTTAATACACCTTATCATATACATGGCAGTCTGGTCAAAATGGAAGAAGAAAAAAAGCGTTTGCACGGACTACTGGCAGTATTGATTCATGAGTATGAACATCGGCAAAAACCATTTGCAGAGAATATCCTTACATACATTATGCGATCTGTACTAAGTTTATTGGCAAGAAACATATTTGAGCAATCTTTTTTGACGGAAAAAGAAACACCTAAACGATCACATTTACTGGACTCAATATTAGTATATGTCAGACAACATATTTATTCACCCGAAAAACTCCGGATGGAGCAGTTAGCAAATCATCTGCATTATTCTGCCAATTATCTAAGTATTTTTTTCAAGCGGCACATGGGAGAATCTCTCCAACAGTATATTCTTCGTTACAAACTCAAACTGGTAGAGAGCCGTTTAGTATATAGTGACTGGAGTATATCTCAAATTGCTTTTGAATTAGGGTTCTCAGATGAAAGCCATCTCAACAAATTATTCAAAAAATATTACCAATATACTCCAGGAGATTTCCGAAAACGCATGATTGAGTCAAAAACAACAGCAGTACTAAAAGATTTTGCATAAATACCTTTCATTTGTGTATCTTTTTTTCAAGTACTTACGTATCTTTGCATACAAATCACTTACTATACTTCTTTGGCTAAGCTCTGTCAGAGTTTTCCTTCCTAAATTTGATCGATGCTGTTTGTATTTACTATCTGACAGGAATGATCAGGATATAGTTTTATGCAACTTCTCGAACTGCCACATACTATTTTCCAAATTGAAACAAAATAGATAATCTAACTTCCTGAAGTTCCTATGTTTTTTCTTGACATCGTAACCAAAAGACTTCTTGTACTACCCACTTGGGCTATGACTAATCTGGTAAATCAAATCCTTGATTGGGCAGATATTGACCATCCAACCCGTGGAAAATATCAATCTCTACGCCTATGGGCTCAAACTAGCAGCAAACTTATTGAAGAAGTTTCATTTATATTCTGGGTTGCCTGGATTTACGTTGCAATCATTATCCAGTTTATGTAGAAGCTCTCTGATACAGAAATAAGAAAAATTTCTAGTATAACTCCAAGATACTGCCTTTTAGAAGATGGTACTGAAACCTTATCCTCTAAAAGGTAATATCTTATATACTTCTATTGGTATCCCTTGTTGTCTTTCTCAATCATTTTGTGCAAAATATTAAGTTGCCACAACTGCCAGAGTATTTTTCCTAAAAAATCCACGTTTCTTTATATTTGTACTTGATCAGGCTATTTTCCTGACATCTACAAATTATGAAGAACCACTTAGTTGTTTGTTTTCTTATATTTCTTCCTCTATACCACACTTTTGCTCAAAAACCATATGACAAGACATTGGAAGAACTGGACAACATTATACACATACGCTCTACCTTTACAATAGAAAAGCAACAACATATCCAGTACATCAAAAATCTGCTTACGGAAGAAGATGTAGAAGGTAAAACCAGAGTCTATCAAAAATTATACAATGAATACAAATCATTTATATATGATTCTGCTTTCGTATATGCTCAGCTACTATTACAAACAGCTTGTTTACAACAACATCCTGTTCAAATCAATGAGTCAAAGCTAAAATTGAGTTTTCTTTTACTATCATCAGGTTTGTTACATGAATGTCTTGACACCTTGCAGTCTATTCGTGTAGAAGAACTTCCAGATACCCTTCAGAAAGAATACTATAGTCAGATTGCTCGTGCCTATTATGATTTGTCTGATTATAGTCAGGACAAATATTTTTCACCTACTTATCATAATCTGGGTAATCACTATTTGCAAAAAGCAGTACTGCTATGCAAACCCAATACCTGGGAATATTATTACTTTCAGGGATGGTATGCCATGCGTTTACATAATACCCAGGCAGCAATAGGCTATTACGAGTATTTGCTGAAAAACTACAAATTATCTTTGAACCTATATGCTATTGCAGCATCAAGCCTAAGTATAGCTTATAAGAGTATCCACCAATCAGACAACGCTATTAAATGGATGGCACAGGCCACAATAGCAGACATCAAGGCATCTAACCATGAAACAGTAGCAGCACGTGTGCTGGCAGAATTAATCTATCAACAGGGAGAGAGTCAGAGAGCATATCAATATGTAAAGATAGCTCTCGAAGATGCTGGAGTATATGGAGCCCGACACCGGAAATTACAGATCTCTGATATATTACCTATCATTGAAGGCAATCAACTTGTCCAAACAGAAACCCAGAATAAGGCGTTGCAACAATATTCTATTGTGCTTACCATCCTTGCAGTACTGGTAGTTTTATTTGCATTTATTATTTTTAAACAGAATAGAAGCCTGCTGCAGGCCAAATCCAGTCTGGCAGCATCAAATGAATACTTAACCGAAGCTAATTACAGAATGCAGGAGGCCAACAAAATAAAAGAAGAATACATCGGGCATTTTTTTACAACCTTCTCTGAGTATATTGACAAGATTGATGCTTTTAAAAAAGCAATCACACGAAAGATAACTTCACGACGTATAGAAGAAATAGGAGATATAGTCCAAAAGATCAATCTTAAAACTGAACGGGAGAAGTTATTTTATAGCTTTGATACTACTTTCCTCCGAATATTTCCAAACTTCATAGTTGACTTTAATACTCTCTTCAAAGAAGAAGATCACTATAACCTGCATGAGAGACAAGAACTCTCTGTTGAATTACGAATATTTGCATTGATCCGATTAGGTATTAAAGACAACGAGAAGATTGCCAAGATACTGGATTACTCTATCAATACAATCTATACATATAAAACCAAAGTCAAGAATAAATCTAGAGTACCTAATGAACACTTTGAAGATGAGCTAATGAAAATCAAAACAGGATAGAGAACCTTTCATACTTTTAAAGTAAGGATTTAACGCTCAAAACACTGTATTTCCAGATCATATTCCATTAATATTTTTAACGCCTCCACACCCATACACTAAACTGTATATCAACATATTACCTATCACACACCCCTCTATTTATCTATATTTTCATAGTATAAATTGCACATCCACATTCTTTCTATTTGCTTTGGTCAAATAAGGCAACTACGTTTTCCTCAGGAAGAAGTTGGGATACCTGCATAAGATCTCTTGGCTGGTATAAAAAGTTTTTGTCTTTATACATCCCATAATAGTACTTACTTCAATTTTTTATACTCAACGAAAAAGCTACTTCTTTTGGAGTAGCTTTTTTTATACTATCCCACAGGAATAGTATACATTCTATCTTATATGCATTCTTTCTAACTAGACCTGGGTAGATAACCACATTTCCCTTATTTTTACGTCTGCGTTTGTTCATATTGTCAATTTTGCTACCTACATGTCTGATAGATTTCAATTATATCCTTTTCTTCTTCTTTTTAGCATTTGCATCCCCATATTTCTGATCTATCAAGTACATAGTCTGGATTATCAAGGTTTAGTAAGTCTGTTAAAGCCACATTATTTTGATACATCACTACGAAAACAGGAATACCAGATTAAATATTTTCATCCTGGCCGAATGCCTCTTTTAAGTACAATACTCTGGTCTTTACTATTTATATGGATGATAGGAATATACATTTTATTTCGACCAGACACCAGAAAACGCCTGTATGAATGGAAGTTACAGCTGAGACAGATTATAACTCAATATAAGATTATATGGTACTCTACTCCAATTTCCTATAAGTGGATACTTGCAGTGTCTGGTGTATGGTTATATAGTTTCAAGCTATACTTTTTTCTCACTATACCAGAAAACAAAGATGCAACAGGGTCTTTCAAAGAATTTGTAGAACAAGGATTCTGGGGGATAGTAACTTATTACCCAGATACAAACAATCATATATTTTTCAATCTTTTATGCCTTCCTTTTTCCTGGATATTTCCAGGACAATCACTTTGGGATATGACACTTCCCAATATTCTGATAGGTATGATTATGCTCTTATGGTTATTTTGTGAACTTACCCGACGATGGAATTATACTACAGCACTATTAAGCATAGTATGGATAGCAAGTTTTTATGAAAGTAGTCGTTATTTTTTTCAGGGGAGAGGACATCTACCTATAGTTTTATTTAGTCTGATCTCTACATTCATTCTTCTATTTGGCAAATTAAGAGATCGCCACAAAGTATACTATCCTATATTCATTATAAGTTGTATACTCGGTTTATATACCGTTCCTACATTTGTGTTACATGTATTTGCATTATGTATTTTTGGTTTGGGATATGCACTTATTCATAAAGACCAAGCACTCTTTGAAAACCTAATTCTGGGCGGAATATGGATTACCCTAGGGACTTTATTCTGTTATCTTCCTGTGATTGCCATATCGGGGTTTGACAGCATCATCCACACTGGACCTGCCCATCCTCAATCACAGGCACATGCCTTATTTCTGGTATTTATAGCAGAGTGGACTGAATATATCTTAGGAATATTTTTATTATTCAGACATGCCTTTCTTGTTGCCATTCCAGTAGGTATTATCATATTGATTACACTTTTTCAGAAAAAGCTGGATAGTTCTATACGTATATGGATCTACTTTGCTATCGTTTCTGTTGGAGTATTTTTTGTCTTTTCATGGATAACCTGGCTTTTGCCTGAATATAGAGTTTTCTCATTCTTTATATGGCATTTGTATATTGCATTTGTACTTGTACTCATGCATTGGATTCCTAAAATCACACGTTTTCCTATACTCATATTCGTCACCACAATACTCATTGTTACCGGGTCACTTTTATATACTCGTGCTGAGCATCTGCGAGCTTTACATCCTATGCACGCCGATCTTTCATTTTAATCACACGACATGAAACCTCTTCGATTGTCATTCAATCAGTTGCATTTTTCAGTTAGCAACCTAAATTACTTAATGCAATGGAAAGAATGTTTCCATAATATATTGTAATATCTATCCACATCAAACACGATTTACTCTTACACTTCGTTTATCAAATCAGTGTGAAACTGTTACTATAGCCCTCGAGTCATTTATAAACTATGCTAATCTCAAAAGATTCTGATCCGCTTGTTACTATTATATGCCTCTGTTATAACCATGAGAGATTTATTGCAGAGGCCTTACAATCGGTTATGGATCAAACTTATCAGCAGATTCAACTTATTGTTGTAGATGATTTCAGCAAAGATGGTAGTGTTTCTGTTATTACTAATTTCCTGAAGCGCTATCCATCGATTACGTTCCTGCAATTACCTCAGAACATGGGTATGACAAAAGCCTTTAACAAAGCTTTGACATTAGCTGAGGGCGAGTTTATTGTGGATTTTGCAGGTGATGATGTATTACATCCTGAACGTATTGAGAAACAAGTAAGATCATTCCAACAACTGGATAATTCCTATGGAGTAGTTTTTTCAGATGCTTGGTTAACAGATAAAAATTCTAAAGTTATAGGGACTTTTTATAAACGTAGTCCAGACGGAACCCTGTTGGAAAAGGTGCCTTCTGGAAATATCTATCTGGAAACACTTCACAGGTATTGTGTTTGTGCCCCAACTATCATGAGTCGTAAAATGGTCTATGAGGATCTGAAAGGATATGATGAAACGCTGGTTTATGAGGATTTCGATTTTTTTGTACGTTCTACCCGTAAATACAACTATTGGTATCAGGATGAACTACTAACCTATTATCGGCAGTCACCAGAATCAGAATCAAAGCAATTCTATAGGAAGAGATATAATCCTCATCTAGCTTCTACTTTAGCTGTTTGCAGAAAAGCGTATGGGCAAAATATTTCTGAAGCAGAAAATGAAGCACTCGCACACAGGGTACGTTATCTGCTACGTCAAAGCTTCTTTACTGAAAACTTTAGCTTGGTAAAGGACTACCTGGACTTACTACATGCAATGCGTCGCTCTGATATTATATCTCAAAGTATTGCAGCATTAGCTCGACTGAGGATTCGTACAGGGTTTCTGTTTTTTAGCTATATGAAATTTCGACACTTAGTATCTGGTAAGTCAAAATAAGATATAGGAACAGAATTTTATTGATATACAATGGGTTATATGATATATCTATTGTAGCAAATATGAACACTTATACTTGTAAATGTAACAATACTCTTCACTTTGAAAATTCTCAATGTGTCTCTTGTTTAAGAGAGGTAGGCTGGTGCCCTGAATGTCAGGGAATAAGAGCTCTGGAGCCAATAGATGGTACATCATACACCTGCCTGAACTGTAACACACAATTACGCAAATGTACTAATTATGCTGTGCATCAGGTTTGTAATCGTTGTGTTCATGATGAAGGTGAACACACACATGAATTTTGCGATTATTGCAAGTTCAATGATGTTATTCCTGATATCAGCAATCCTAAAAACAAAGAACGTTGGTATTTGATAGAAGTTGCCAAGCGGAGATTATTATACAATTTAGATATTCTTAAACTCCCTTATGGCACTGCGGCTGAAGGGTTCGAATTACCTCTTTCCTTTGATTTTAAAGAAGATATAGTTGTTCCAGACCCTTCAGGATCAGGAACAATTGAGGAAAAAGTATATACAGGTCATGCAGATGGCAAGATCACTATCAACATTACGGAAGCAGATCCTGTAGAACGGGAAAAACTTCGGGTCGACTTTGGAGAACCACATCGAACACTCATTGGGCACTTCCGACATGAGATTGCCCATTATTACTGGCAATTGTTGGTACAGGGCAAATGTGAAGATTCCTTTAAACAGGTGTTTGGAGATCATGAAAATCCGTCTTATACAGATGCGATGAATAGCTATTATCAGAATGGCCCTAAGCCAAACTGGCAAACAGATTATATTAGTGCTTATGCTACTATGCATCCTTGGGAAGACTTCGCTGAGACTTTTGGCGCTTATCTGGATATGGTAGCAGTTCTGGATACAGCCGAACACGTTGCACTAACTATCAATGAACCTATTGAGAACTCAGGAAATGAGTTGTTAAATATGCTACAACGTTATGAATTATTGGGGATTAAAATCAACGAAATGAATCGCACCATGGGTCTACTGGATCTGGTACCAGAAGTATTTACAGCAGGTGTAGTCAGAAAGATGCAATTTATTCACTGGCTTGTAAAAAAGTCCAGCATGTTGCTTCGTATGCCTGCCCAGCAAACAGTAGGAGCCTGAAAGATAAATTGTTTGTAAAGGGTGTATGAATAGCAGGGTAGCTTACTTTATCGGTAGTCTACCCTCACTTTTTTGACTAACTTATTCTAATCAGCATATTATCTATCCAGACTTTGCTAAATACTACTTCTTCTTTAGTTTATCAATTGCCTTTAGTAACCTAATTCGATTCTTAGCACTCAACATCCAGGCAGGTAGTCGACTTTGCAGACTATTATTGCGCCAACCATACTGATCTTTACTGCGTTCTCTGAGTCTGGCAGTTATAAACTGCTCTAAGAATGTTAGATGTTTATAGTTATAGGCAAACAAAATTTCTTCTCCTACAACACATTGTAACCATACCGGATAGCGGAAGTAGCAATCTACCGGTTTACCAACCAATATTGCTTTGGGTTCCTCATCGGTCATCCATTGTTGGTTCATACCACAATGTACACATGTCATTCGGGTATGTACTCTATCCTTTGCATCAGAAAGAACTTCTGCACGATTACTACATTTAGGGCATAGAATGTAGATATGATTAATGAAATCATAGACAGAAATAAATCCTGTATGATAGCGTTTGCCTGAAATCATAATCTCCCGTATAAATTCTTTTCTTAACTTATTGGATTCCCATATCTTTTCAAAATTCTATCTTCGCAAAACTAAAAACCATTTTACCACTAAACCTATGCTCAAAAACATACTGACTGTATTTTTCTTATTTATTCTGATTATTCCTGTATTTGGACAAGCTAGCAAAGAAGACTCTGCCTTTGTCAGAGATAACTACACCAAACTGGAAAAGCAAATTACCATGCGGGATGGAATCAAACTCTTTACAGCTATCTATGTACCCAAAGATAAAGCTCAGAAATATCCGTTTCTGATGATGCGGACTCCTTATTCGGTAGGGCCTTACGGAGAAGACAAATATCCTCGTCGTCTGGGAGCTAACTCACTCCTTATGCGAGAGAAATACATTTTTGTATACCAGGATGTACGCGGACGCTATATGAGTGAAGGTAACTTTGAAGAAATGACACCTCATAAGGCAGTTAAAAAGTCAAAAAAAGAAACGGATGAAAGCACAGACACCTATGATACGGTTGAATGGCTGATAAAGAATATCCCCGGCAATAATGCACGTGTTGGTCTTTGGGGAATTTCCTATCCAGGGTTTTATGCAACTGCTTCGCTACCGAATGCCCATCCAGCTATAAAGGCTGTTTCACCTCAGGCACCTGTAACAGATGAATTTATTGGTGATGATGCATACCACAAAGGAGCCTTTTTTCTGATGGATAACTTTTCGTTTATGAACTACTTTGATTCACCTCGGAAAGGAACTGTTAAAGAGTATGAACAACTATCTCAAGTAGAAATGAAAGATGCTTATGAGTTCTATCTCAATCTGGGGCCACTCAAAAATATAAATCAGCAATACTTTAAGGGAAAGGGTAAAATCTGGAATGAATACCTGCAAAATGATACCTACAACGAATACTGGAAAGCCCGTAACATCCGTACTCACCTTACCAATGTAAAGCCTGCCACATTGGTAGTAGGTGGATGGTTTGACGCAGAAGATTTGTTTGGCGCACTTCGCACCTATGAAGCAATTGAAAGCCAGTCTCCAAACAATAAAAATTACCTGGTGATGGGTCCTTGGACACATGGTTCCTGGTCACGGGAAGACTGGACACGGTATGGTACACACGATTTTGGCCAAAATACAGCTAAGTATTACCGCGAACAGATTGAAACACCGTTCTTCAATTTCTTTCTGAAAGACAAAGGAACCTTTACTCTTCCCGAAGCAACTGTTTTTGAAACAGGTACAAATCAATGGAAACAGTATGAGGCATTTCCTCCTAAAAAAGGACCAGTAAAAGAGTTGTACTTCTCACCTGGAGGCAAGTTATCATTTGAAAAAAGCTCAGAACAAACCTCGTTTGATGAATACATCAGTGATCCATCGAAACCTGTACCCTATGTAGATGGGACTTATTCCAGACGCAATAACGAATATATGACAGATGATCAGCGATTTGCGTCACGCCGTCCGGATGTGCTGGTTTATCAGACAGAGGTGCTTACTGAAGACATTACCCTCACAGGCAAACTAATAGCGGATTTATTTGTATCTACAACAGGGACTGATGCAGACTTTATTGTGAAACTGATTGATGTACTGCCTGACAATACACCTAATCCTGCTCCAAATCCCAAAGGCATTCAGATGGCCGGCTATCAACGACTGGTACGGGCAGAGGTAATGCGGGGACGATTCCGAAACAGCTTTGAAAAACCAGAAGCATTTGTGTCTGGTCAGGTGTCGCAGGTAATGTATGAATTACCCGATGTAGCGCATACTTTTCCCAAAGGACACCGGATCATGATTCAGGTACAAAGCAGCTGGTTCCCATTGGTAGACCGCAATCCTCAGAAGTATGTAGAACACATCTGGGAGGCTGAGGAAGCTGATTTTCAGAAAGCAACCCATAGACTTTATCACAGTCAGCAATATCCTTCCCATATCAAAGTGACAGTTACTAAATAGTGATTCTGCCATTGACCCAAAAACAATAAGCCGAACTTCACTAGTTCGGCTTATTGTTTTGTACAGGTTTCTTTCCTGATTTATTGCCTGATTTCCCATATGGCCGTTTTTTGCGAAACTTCTTCTTTACAGATACAGGAGGATGATATACGGGTCCTTCGCCTAATTCGGCAGGAAGAGGCACTTTGTCAATTTCACGGCCAATCAGACGCTCAATAGAAGCAAACTTACGCTGGTCTTTCTCATTGACCAATGTGATGGCTGTGCCTGTCGTAGCGGCTCTGGCTGTACGACCAATCCGATGTATATAGTCTTCTGGTTCGTGTGGCACGTTGAAGTTTACTACTAAGCTAATACCTTCTACATCAATACCGCGCGACAGAATATCTGTGCCAATCAGAACGGGCAGCGTTTTATTCTTAAACTCCCGCAATATCTCATCACGCTCTTTTTGCAACAAATCAGAGTGAAACGCCTTCACCTGAAGGCCAATCTTACGTAGTTCACCTGCAAGGTTTCGTACATCTTCTTTGGTAGAAGCAAATATAACAGCACTGGCATAGCTATCACCCGAAAAAATATGTCGGATTAACTCAACTTTCTGATGATCAAAAGCCAGATAAGCCTCCTGACGAATACCTTCTGCTGGTTTGGAGATAGAGATATTAATCTGTTCAGGTTTTATCAGAATCGTGTTTGCCAGTGTCCGAATTTTGGGCGGCATAGTAGCAGAAAATAACAACGTCTGACGTTTTCTGGGCAGATAACTGATGATCCGGATAATGTCATCATAAAATCCCATATCCAACATCCGGTCAGCTTCGTCCAGAATTAAATGCTGTAATCGGGAGAAGTCAATTGCTTTCATCTGTAATAAAGCAATCAGGCGGCCAGGAGTGGCTATCACAACATCACTACCTTCCAATAATGCCTTCTGCTGCTGGCTCCAGGCAGCACCATCCCCACCTCCATATACAGAGATCGAGCTGACACCCGTAAAATATCCTAATCCTTCTACCTGCTGATCAATCTGAGTTGCCAGTTCACGGGTAGGTGCCAGAATAAGCGTATTCAAATGCCGCTTATCTTCGGGGGCTCTCACAATTTTATCAAGGATAGGCAGCAAATAGGCAGCTGTTTTTCCTGTACCTGTCTGGGCACAAGCTATTAAATCCTTGTTTTCTAAGATAAGAGGAATGCTTTGTTCTTGTATGGGAGTTGGCTGAGTAAAGCCCATTGCGGTCAACCCCTCTGCCAGTCTTGTATCGAAATTAAAATCCTGAAAAGTCAATGCTGAGTTTATTTTATACTTAAGAGATTATACACTTGTTGTTTTTGTATGATTCAAATACCCTACTGCTCGAAATATTAAACTAACCAGTTATGGCTGGTATTTGACAAATATATAACATTCTCTCATAACAATATAGTTCTCGCTATAACAAGTATCTCTTTTACAATATTTTAAGTAGTATATCCACAAATACGAACTTGCTCTTAAATACACAATCATAATTGATAAACCTTTTTGGTTCAGAAGAATGCTATCGATATTGAACTAAACAAACCTTCTTTCAAAAACCAATTCTGTTTACAATGTTCCTCCCAATCACATAAATAGCCATTACATTACCTTTTACTCATACTCAATTGACTTTATGTATCAAAAATTATCTTTCCTTATTATTTGCCTTATCATTTTTATCAGTAATCAATCTTGTAATAAGTCTGATGGCAATGTTACTCCTGATGGTCAAGGATGTAATTTACTCAGCAATGGTTCTCAAGCCAACAAGGCTATATCAACATTTACCTATGATAGTCATAATCATCTCATTACTGCTAATATCGTATTTCCTCCCTATGTTACCTTTGTACATAGACGTATGCATACACTTGAATACAATGTCCAGGGACAAGTAATTAAAATGTTTCAGGAACACATAGATTCTCTGGACAAAGTAGTATACAGTTCAGACTTTCGATTTGAGTATGATAACTCAGGCAAAATTTCTTCATTTTATTATCATCCAGATACCTCATCCCGTCATCGGTTAAAATATGATACTAAAGGACGATTAACTCATATTTATCTTCCATCCCGATTAGATAACCAATACTACAGACATGAATACGATGACAATGATAATTGTACTAAAAGCTATACATATTCAGGAGATAAAGAATATATGAATCAGGGAGAGTCTGTATTTGATGACAAAAAGAGTCCTTATGAAAATTGGGGTGTTCTTGGCTGGTTGATTGGACTCAACATATTGAGTAAAAATAATCTTACCTCCTATTCCATTTTTAACAGTGATGGTGTAAAAATAGGCACATATACTTGTGATATGACGTATAACGAAAAGGGTTATCCTGCCACAGCCACCTATACCTATGAGGACCATAAAACACATACATTTACTTACTATGCACCAGATACTTTGAAGTATAACTGTCAATAACTATCTCTCATTATATCTGACGATCACTTCCTTGTCAATCTAACTGGGTAACACCTGGAATTGTCTTTACTCTTCCAGGTGCCTTTTAGTTCATTGCCATCAAACCTTGCCTCAATGATTCCTCGATCTCTTTCTTTCAACTCACAAGCTCCATTCTCAAGCTTTCCACTGACAAAAATACCCCTCTTATACTTTGTATAGACATATTCAGCGCTAATTTCATCATTTTTCACATTAATCACCATAAGAACAGGTGAGTTCCCAATGTTCCCATTAAAAACTTGAGGAAGAGATTTAGATCGAAAGTTGGATACAGAATCTGTACTATACCCAAATATGGCCTTTCCATAAGCATTGAGATAATTCTTAAATTCGGATATTCGGAAAGCAGAAACAGTCTTTATCTCATCAAACTTTTGGTTTTTCGGAAAACAATTTATATCCTGTTTCGGTAAATAAGTCCTTTATGTATCAGATCACCATTACCAGGATTAAAGTTATAATAACTCACCCAGTAAGCACAAGTAGCCCCACAACTGGAATTCCAAAACCCAATAGAAAGTAGTCTGTCAGAGTTCTGATAGATTGTTGGTGTAAGGATTACCTTTCCTCCATAAATAGTTCCATCATCAAAAGACGCCTGTTCAAATATATTCCTTTGTTTAGCACTTTTTACTAATTCCAGTTCAACTATCTGCAGCATTTGGTTAATCTTTTGTACTGCCAGACTATTGGTTGAATCTGTAAAAACAGGAAAAGACATATTATCTCCCTTGTGAAACAAGCGATAAGCAAAAAAGTTGGTTTGAGCATAGCATAGGCTATACAACCAAAAGGAAAATATAGTTAGCACATAAGTCCGCATAATTATCTAAAACAGCTGTAAGGAAGATTTTTTAAATTAACCAGAAGATACAATTATTCTAATACAATACTATCATCTTGTCCCATTAAATCTATTTCTCCTGCTTCAACTTATAACGTATCACTTTTCCATTCTCAATAGTAACTACCAGAAAGAGCACTTCCGGTGTATAGTTTAGATTCTCCTCTAAAGGTTCTCCATTCATCGACAAATCATAAACCAACTCATTGGAAGTTGTGTCTGTTTTTCCAAGTAAATCAACGACTTCGGATTTGGTTTTACCCTGCAAATGCATCTGGTCTATACTATCACGAGTCATATTATACAAAGATTCATCCAATTGCGGACTAAGGTTGTTATTTCCTTTTAACTCATTCAAAATGCTATACCAAACAAACGCTATTACCAACAAAAATGTTAGCAATAGAGTAAGTATTATGCTGACAACAAATGCTCCAATTCGGATTTTTTGCACATCAGATATTTTTATACCTCGACGAATCGCATAATAACTCATCTGATAAACAAGGAAACCAATTACCAATAGAATTGTAATGAGTATAAGTATGCCTACAGGCGAAACATATTGTGTCTCAATACCAATAATATCAGTTGTTTGCGATTGTTGACTAATTCCAGTTTTTAATCCCTTCAGAATAGTATACAAAACCAGTACCGCTACCACCAGAACAATCAACAGTGGGGTAAGAATGAAGGTAGCGACAAGTGCACGAAAACGGATTTTACGTGTATTGGTCAGGCCTGTCCATCTAAGGATTACATAAACACAACTCTGGAATATAGCCCATCCGATTAGCAGTAAAATTATAATAAGGAGAATCATCTCTTTTAGAGTAAGTGATGATTCAAATCCAATAGGTATAAGAGTGGGTGCGGATATTTCCGAAAACATGTAACAGATCCAGTAAAACTTTTGATGAGCAGTAAATCTATCAAAAGTTTTACTGGATATTTACAGCCATCAAAAGAATTACTAAACGAACACAATGAGTAATTCTTTTGAGAGAAGAAAAAGAGTAGTAAAGGATTTGATAGTATGGGAATGCCATCAATATTTTGATCTGATCTACTGACATAGCCAGCAAAATCGGTATTGGCTCACAATTGGCTTTGCATCAAAAGATTGACCATCCACACAAATCTACCAATAGATTCACTACAAACTTTTTGTTACCTGTTTCATTTTGGCTAGCGCATTCTGTGCAACCAGCAAAGCATCCTGAGCATAGTAATTCTTATTGAATACTTCCAGTGAGATAACCAATGGACGATCAGTTGGGGCCAAAGCTTGTAAAATACGACCTATTGGTGCCACGCCATCGCCTGTGTAAACACGGTCGCCATCGGTAATGGTAGAAGGATTGGCAGAGGCAGCATAATCATTGACATGAAAAACTTCAATGCCCGTTTTGCCAATTAATGGCAAGCTATCCAGGCTGGAACCGCCTTTGAACAAATGATATACATCCAGTAACATACGGGCTGAAGGATGCCCGCTTTCAACAGCAACATAGGATACTTCACTTAAACGACTCAGGTTCTGTGAAAAGCCCCATAGTTCTAATTGAGGTATTACAGTCATCTTGACGCCTAGTTCCACAATAGTTCGGTAACGTTCTGCTGCACGTTTCAGATCCAGGCCGGGTACTTGTGTTGCTCCCATTGGTGGTGCTGCAGTACGATGGCATCCCAGTTGAGCAAGCATATCCATTTCGCGTTTAAGCTGCTCTACACCCTTTTGTTGTGTAGTCTCATCATCGACAATCCACTGAGCAAATCCGATGGCGTTTTCAATTGTCAGTCCCAGATCAGAGATGCGTTTTCGGGCATCTGACAGTGATCCACCTTTATCAAGATAAGTTTGCAGAGAGTCCATCCAGATCTCTACAGAACGAAAGCCTGCTTTGGAAGCCACTTCCAGTTCTTTGGCAAATCCGAGGTTTTGCCCCCGAATAGTACTCATATTCAGGCTGTATATAAAGTTGGGCTTTGCAGTGGCTTCAATGGGTTGTAAGTCAGGCAATGCAGAAATACCCATTACTGCACTTAGCTGCTTGAGGTGTGTGCGACGGTTCGTCTGAGGTGAGGACATAATAGCTACAGGTGTCAGATTGTATAAACAAGATTACTACTTTTTCCGGTTTTAGTATAACTTATTTAATACTTTTCGTATCCATCTTTGTATAAATCACCTCACCCTGGCCTCTTTTGTAAACGAAAGGCTTTGGGACTCATGCCTTTATACTTTCGGAAAGTTTTATTGAGATGACTCTCGTCAGTAAATCCTAATTCATAGCCTATCTCTGAAATAGTGCGGTCACTGTACAACAAGCGGGTTTCAATCAGTTTCAGTTTGTATTGAAGAATGTACTGTTGCAGAGATTCACCCATTTTTCGTTTAAAATAAATTCCAATGTAGTTGGAAGAAAGATTAAACTGTTCTGCCAGGTGTTGAATACGAAGCTTCTCCGGTTCATATATATACCGTCTTACATACGTAGTTAATTCGGTCAGCAAATCACGATCGGGTTGTTTTACTGCTTCTTTCTTTACTATAATATTTCGGGATATAATATCCAACATGCTTTTAAGACAGTTTTGTACAATGTTTTCTGAGTACATCTTCCTTGTATCTGACTCATGTAAAAGCACTTCCAGCAATTGTGTTACCAGTATTCTGTCCTGTTCGTTTCGGAGTACATCACCTGGAAGCAGATTATGTGTATGCAGTATAAATTCAAGCTGTCGAAACCACTCATCCTGCTCTGGTAAAAATCCATTATTTTTCAGATATAACTCGGTAAATTTCAAATAACAAAACCGGGTAGCTGTTTCTATTTCAAATGTATGATAGTCACCTGGTGTCAATAAAAACACATTTCCTTCTTTATAGGGAAAGCGATTGTCATTTATTGTATGCCATCCATTGCCATTTTGAATAAAAATAATCTCAAAGTAGGTATGATTATGCAAAGGATGTTTCCATTCTGTTGTTTCAAACCGGGAAATCTTAAATAGTTCGTATTGTTTGTAAGTCTTCATACAACCTAAAGATCGCGAACAAAGATACCAATTTATGATGGATTTTTACCAGAAGCCTCAATCTGCCAGGCTCTACCTTTGTACTATCACAATCAAAACAAACTTTATGGAAACCAACAATCACGAACTTGCCTATTTACTGCTAAGAGCTACTTTAGGAGTAAATTTCTTTTTACATGGCTTTATACGCATTTACAATGGTGTATCCGGATTCAAAGAGTGGATGATTAAAAACTTTGAAGGCACATTGCTTACATCAGGACTTGTATCACCATTTGCCTCTATCCTGCCCTATCTGGAAGCCCTACTAGGACTTTTGTTACTGACAGGCCTGCTTACACGTCTATCTCTCACAACGGGATTCCTGTTGATGATCTGTCTTATTTCAGGTTTATGTATCAAGCAGGACTGGCATACAGTAGGAATTCAGATGATCTATGTGATCTTTTTCTTCATTCTAATCTGGAATCTCCAATTCAATCGTTATTCATTGGATAAACTTTTTTCTATTAGATAGAGATACATAAGTGCTTATGGAAACTCGCAGACATTTTTTATCTAAAACTTCTATAGCAGGAGCATTTACTATGTTATCTGGCTCTCCATTGCCTTATCTAGTTGCACCATCTTCGGACTCAGCGTCTTTCTGGCCAGATAATACCCGACTAGTGATTTCACTTTCGATGCAGTTTGAAGCAGGCGGAGAACTTGATTTTGGAGCGGATAGCCCATTTTCAGGCAATTATCTTCCAGCTGGCGTACCTGATCTGCCTGCTCGTACATGGTTTGCCTATGGCTACAAAGAAGGCATTCCCAGAATGCTTGATCTATGGGATAAGCACCAGATTAAAGTTACTTCTCATATGGTTGGCCAAGCCGTGTTAAATCATCCAGCTTTAGCAAAAGAAATCGTAGACCGTGGACATGAAGGGGCAGCACATGGTATGTCCTGGACACCACAGGTCACAATGTCAGCCAGTGAGGAAAAAGCTTTTGTTGCCGCAGGCATGGATGCGATCAAAAGGGTCACCGGACAAACACCTGTTGGTTACAATTGTAACTGGCTGCGCAGAAGTGTCAATACACTAAATGTATTGCAGGAACTTGGCTTTCTGTATCATATTGATGATATAAGCCGTGACGAACCATTTATTTCAACTGTCAATGAAAAAGACTTTGTGACAGTTCCCTATACTCTCCGTTGCAATGATATTCTGCTAATGGAAGGCCGCCATTTTTCCAGCCGTCAGTTTGCTGACCAGCTTAAAGATGAGTTCACCTGGCTATATGCCGAGTCAGCCACCAAACGCCGTATGATGTCAGTGAGTTTACATGATCGTATTGGAGGCACTCCTGCTATGGCTCAGGTAATGCATGAGTTTATCAGTTTTGCCAAAAAGCAGAAAGGTGTCCGGTTTATGCGAAAGGATGAGATTGCTCGTTTTGTATTACAGGATAAACACACACTAAGAAATCAATAAAACAGAAAAATAGAGAATTTAGAGTCAAGGTTTCGCAAGCCGCATAAGCTTCTTGCAAATCCTTGACTATTTCTATTCATTACCAACAACCTACGATCACTAAAGAAGTCCAACTCTCAATCTGATCCAGATTCTGTTTTAGGAATAATCAAACATGACAAATCTATGGAGTTTACTACTCTATTATTAGCTCAGTTATATCTGGACTTCTGGTTAGCAGAAGCATTTAGATAATAAGGTTCTAACTGGCTATAAGTAAATCTGGAAATTTCAATGGATGCAACAGAAGGCTCACCGACAGTAAGCTTTTTAGTAGTAAAAAACAGAATCTTTTTCTCTTTAACATCTACAATGTCTTTCCAGGGAATAAGAACAGGAGGATGAAACAGTCTGAAAAACAATATAGGTCGCATGTACAGTCCTTCTTCATTGCACTTGAGAGAAAGACAATTTTTGTAATTTACCCTATTAATTCTGGCGGTGATAATGCCAATGCGCTTTCCCTCAAATGGGGAATCATTTCGATAACTGGAAGCAAGTCGTGCCCATCCGAACTGTGAAATAAGGAAGATAACTCCCACAAATATTGACACAAAGAAAACAGGAAAAACAAGAATGAGAATACCTGGGAAGGATTGTTCCATATCTGTTGGTATTTAGTAGGTTATAAACTGCCTGCTTCTGGCCAGTTTCGCCAGTCGTTATTGGGAGGAAGTGTGGGTTTCCATAAAGTGGTATCTTTCGTAACCAATATCTTTGCTATCATCTGAAACGTTTCATAGGTACTGGGGCGGGTATCTTCACCATACGGATTAGAATCATATATTTCCCAGTAGGTTTTATGGTGCCATTTATCAATCGTCATTAGTTTGGGGAGATCGGCTGGTAGGTATTTATGTATTTCTGCGTCAGAGGCCCTAAACAATTCCGGGTATTGTTCATCCAGATAGCGGGTTAATGCTACGAAATCAATCTGATGATCCGGATTGTCGTAATCGCGAATCTTAATACCTTTCTCTTTGTATTTATTCTCATCCTTTTCTATGGGTAACTTTTTATCTCGGATAGTGATAAATCTTGCTTCTGTATCGACTAGTTCAAAACCCTTGCCTATGTTTTGGAAATCTATTTCGGAAAACAATTCAACACCTGTGTTATTGAAACCTAATGTGTACTCTTCCATAGCTAGGCAGTTGGAATAATAGCATATGTCTATTTCAATACTCATGCTTCTATTGCCATATCCTGTCTTTTCCATTACAATTGCCCAACGAGATTTATCCGCAAAAAGAGTAATCCGACTCCCTGCTGTATGAAAATACCCGTGCTCCAGATCAAGAAAAAATTTATTCTTTGTTTCATCCAGTTCATGAAGAATATCTTGTTCAGTCATAGTGTGTTAGTCCGCTGTTGGCAACTTACAAATAGCAATAGGTCAATGGTAAGCAAATATTTCATAAAATGTAAAAGGCCATAGTGGCTCCCTTATCAACAAAGTTCATTATGTATTCTGAATAAAATAACAGGCAACTCTCGAAGTTGGCTCAAAGAAGACATATAATGCACCGTCTCCCCAGAAGTTTAGTGTTTCATAATATTTGCTATACCACTCTTTTCTGGGTACAACATTGGATCGCTTTGTGTCTACGCCTCCATAAACCTGACACAGAAACCGCATCAGCTTTCCAGATTTAGGACATACAGGAAATTCGGGATATTGAATCCAGTTGGGAATTCCTGCATATCCTTCTCCTAAAAACTCAACACCTTCTACAAAATCAAATGCCATCTCTTGAAATACAATTTCTGTGTTTTGATCCAGGTCATCATATGATGTATCCGCACTTTCCACCTCGTCTTTATTTAGTAATACAGGATGTAAAGGATCTGAGTAATCAAGAAATACATTTTGGATGTTCAAATAAATAGGACATGTCAAATGTAATTGGAAAGGCAACCATTGAAAGTTGACATCTTCATTATTTATATATCCCAGATATTGGAAAGGAACTATACAATTGGCCTCTGGCAGTACAAAATTGGCAGGTACTTCTCCTCCAAGCTGGTGTAATCCCTCAGATGCTTCAACCAATTGCACTATTCGATGAGGTTCAAAAGCAGGCAAAGGTAAACCTAATTCATGCTTCTGTAAGGCTAGTTCTTTTCTTTCTCCGTCAGTGTACTCATATGCCTGAATGAGTTTCTTGTCTTCAAAAACAAGTTCAGTTCCAGAATAAATAGCCAAAATTGTCTCTTTGTCTGTAGCCTGAGTAATCACAAAATTTTCAAATTGTTGCTTATCATTAAAGCTTATCTCCCAACCTGCCAGGTAAACCCTATCCAGATTATCCGCAGATAAAACGTCTTGTTTAATAATGTCTTGTTGGCTGGTATCCAAAGGCTCGCTTTCTATTTCAAGAGGTAAGTATGATTTACATTCAGATACAAGGTCCTGAGGTAGAAATTTTTGATATAGTTCTAACAAATGACTTTTTATCTCCAGTAAATACCATTTATTCTCTTCTTTAATCGCTAATAACTTATTGGCAACTTTCGCAAACATGGAGCTATTTTCTTCATTGTAAGAAACATTAGACTCTCCATATCTTTCCTTAAATCCTATATAGATAAATTTCTCAAAATCGGCATTTTTCTTTTGCCGTTGCTTTCGATTACAAGCTATGTCATGCTCAGTAAACTTCCATACAGTTGTATTTGTCGTTTGAAACAAGACATAGACAACTTCATTTATGACATATTGTTTATCTATTGATATGATCTCAAAATTATCAAACGATATCTCTAATGATTTATCTTTCTGACTAGCATTCAAGCTTTTAATAAGCAGATCTTTCGAAATATAATCAAATAACTTTGGATAGATAAATGCTAGCATTTGAGCATTATCTTTTGCAAGTATAGTTTGGGTATATTGTGTATACAGCTCAGTTACTTCTTCTAAGAGCATTATATTCATAACAGATTTTATTGACATACTGAGCTGGAAGCTAGATTATCTAGCACAATAGCGAAGTTTATCATAACCAACGTTTTCGCTTAAACCAGATATAAATGCCCAATGAAATAGCTACCATGGCGCCTAGTGATATTGGATATCCCCACTTGTGCCTTAGTTCTGGCATATAATCGAAATTCATCCCGTAGATACCTGCAATAAAGGTAAGAGGCATAAAAAACACCGAAAAAATTGTGAGGACTTTTACAATGTCATTGGTACGCTGAGCAGATAAAGAAATGTATACATTCAACAAGTTACTGATATCATCCAGTAACTGGGCGTAGGCAACTTCCAGTTTAGTATGCAAATCCCTAACATCTTGCAAAGCGGCGGTATCTCTGGGAGTTGTGGTAATTTTAGCTAACACATCACGGGTCACAAATAGGATGCGCTGACAGATACTAGCTTTTCGTTTCAATACATAGAGTCGTTGTTGCAGATCCGGAATGCGTTCTTTTAAAAACACTCGTCGTTCCAATGTATCTACCTGACTCACCAAGGCTTCGGCTTCTTGTTCATATGTATGCAACACATTCCAAACCACTTTCACAACAGCCTCTTCAGGAAAAGTTACATAGCCTGTATCTACATATTTCTCTTTAATCTCATCTATAAAGGGGATCTGGCGGCGATGAATCGTGAGCAGAAACCCGTTGTTATAAAAAAATCCTATTTTGGAGGAGAGTTCCTGCACCGTATGTATATCATGCTTGCCAGCCTCACCATTTTTTGCTCCACCATTGCGCGGACTATAAAAACGTACAATGATAAACTTATAGGCCCCTGTATTTTCATATTTAGGAAGGTGATCAGGTTCCAGACAGTCTTTGATTGCATAGTGAGGCAATCCAAACTCATTTGCAATCTCCTGGATTTCCTCAGGGTCAGGCTGAGTAATATCCATCCAGCGAAAACCAGATAAAGCAACTACATCCAGGTCGCTTTTTTCTGTACAATGGTTATCTAATAGACAGCGAATCATATCTCAATGATACAGCATAAAACATAATCTCACAAATTTCCACCACCTTCATGACTTATACAGGTACAGTCTCTATATCTTTGGATCCCTCTTCTGCACCCGAGGGTGGCTCAGAATGTATTTTTTTACGTATTACCCAATAGTATAGTGGAGGAATAAGGACAGGCGCAAACAATAAAGTAGATGTCAATCCTCCAATGATTACTGTAGCCAATGGCCGCTGCACATCAGAACCAATTCCTTTGGATATTGCAGCGGGTACCAATCCAATAATTGCCACCACCAGAATGGATAAAATAGCCCGAAGCTGATGAACAGAGGCATGAATGATTCGATTATCCAGATCTGTATGTCCATACCCCACTTCCCTGTTAATTGCCGATACCAGTAACACTCCGGCCATTACAGAAATACCAAAGATAGATACAAACCCTACCCCAGCAGATACATTAAAGTGATAATCACGCAGCCAGAGCGCTACAATGCCTCCTGACAATGCAAAGGTGATACAGGCCATTGTAATCAAGGTATGGCTAAATTGCCTGAAAAGCATAAACAGAAACACAAACACTACAATAATTGTCAGAGGTATGGTTACGATCAACTGTTTGCCTGCACGTCCCAGGTTTTCGTATTGTCCGCCATAGATGACCTCATACCCTTTGGGAACATGTATAGTCTGGTTGATTTTCCGACTTATTTCTGTCACAAATCCGCCCTGGTCACGACCCCGGATATTCGTCCGGACAGTCACCATACGTTTGCTATTGAGACGATAAATATTAGTTTGCCCAGCTACAAAACGGATATCAGCCAGTTGTTGCATTGGGATTAATGCGCCTGTAGCAGAAGGAACCTGTATCTTTTGAATATCATTGATACTTCCTCTGTTTTCAGGCAGATATCGGATTACAACATCATACCGCTTGGTACCATCATACAACGTAGAAATAGTCTTACCTCCAATTGCTGCTTCAATCATACGTTCGATGTCTGATACATTGATCCCAAACCGAGCAGCATTTTCTCTATTTATTGCAATTGCCAACTGATCCTGAGTACCTTCCTGTTCAATATTCACAGAAGCGGCTCCAGCGGTACTACGAACAATTGCCGCAATGCTATCTGCTTTAGGACGCATTAGTTCCAGATCTTCACCCACTATAGAGATTGCAAGATCCGCAGCACTTCCAGTTACTATCTCCATCACCTGGTCAATGATGGGCTGTCCGGATGAGAAAAAAGCTCCTGGAAAACGGTTCTGCAAACGTGTCTGCATTTCCTGAAGAAGCTCTTTTTTGGACACACTATCTGCCCATAAACTATAGTCCTTCAATCCAATCAGTATCTCTGTACGGTTAGTTGGAAAAGGGTCTGTACCATCATCATTGCGTCCCGTCTGGGTTATGACATACGATACGGGTTTATATTCAGAAACAATTTTGCGTATTTCGGGAGCAAGTTTCGCGTTTTCCTGGATAGTTACTCCAGCAGGCATAAACGAACGCATAAATATAGATCCTTCGTCCAATTCTGGCAGGAACTCTGTTCCCAGACTCCCTCCTACCAGAATTAATAGTATCACTACACCAAATCCACCTAATACAATTGCACGAGGTTTCTTTAGGAAAGATACTAGTGTCTTATGATACATTTTATCCAGAAAGTCCAGTACCAGATTTTTATGTTCTTTTAGTGGTTTGGTAGTAGAAGTCAACGATTTCTTATAGGCAAATGAAATCAGTACCGGAATCAATGTCATAGCACAAACCATAGAGCCAATCACGGCAAAAGCTAGTGTCAAAGCCATTGGTGAAAATAGTTTTCCCTCTACCCGAGTCATTAACAGAATAGGCATATAGGCCAGGATAATAATTGTGACAGAGAAAAATATCTCACGTCCTACTTCCTGAGCGGCGGACATGGTAATGCGAATAATACCCTCTCGTTTCTCTACATCAGTTGCTGTCCGGTATTTACGGATTAGATGTTCCGCCATAACGCAGGCTCCGTCTACAATAATCCCGAAGTCAATAGCACCCAGCGAAAGCAGGTTTGCAGGAATCCCACTGATCTTCATCAGAATGAAGGCAAATAACAAAGAGAATGGAATAGTGATGGTCACTACCAGAGCTGCCCTCCAGCTTCCCAGAAACAAAATCAGTAAAATAATCACAATAGACACTCCCTCAAACAGGGTATGCCCTACAGTCTCTAATGAGTGATTGATCAGAAAGCTTCGGTCATAGAGTACACGTAGTTTTACTCCTTCAGGTAGCTGTTGCGTCTCCAACGTCTCAATTTGCTTTTTCAGCTTTCCTAATACTTCACTGGGATTTTCTCCTCTTCTTAGCAAAATAATACCTTCTGTAGCGCTACCCACGTCTAGTCCCTCAGAAGGCACTGCATAGCCCATAATACCAGAAGGTGGTGGTGGAGCAACCTCAACAGAAGCCACATCCCGTACGAATACAGGGACACCACTTACAGCAGTAAGTACAATATTTTCTATATCGTTTTCTGTCTTGATAGCCCCTAATCCACGAATAGCAAATCCCTGCCCTCCTCTTTCAATCACATTGCCTCCTGTATTCTGATTATTTTTCTCAATAGCATCTATCACATCTGGCAGTGTGAGATTATACTTATGTAACTTATCTGGAGATGTTAGAACATGAAATTGCTTCATGGGTCCGCCAAAGGTTGTGATATCCGCAATGCCTGGCACCTGAAGTAGATAAGGACGAATGACCCAGTCCTGCAAATCCCGTAACTGCATAGGAGTATAAGTAGGTGGAGCCTCTACTACATACCGATAAATTTCACCAACAGCAGTGGTAAGTGGAGCCAGTTCCGGACTCACACCGTCGGGGAGTTCGGCAGTTGCCAGTCGTTCATTGACCTGCTGACGTGCAAAATAGTCGTCTGTGCCATCCTGAAATGTAAGCTGCACTACAGAAAGTCCAAAGATAGTACGAGACCTACGATCCAACACACGAGGCACATTATTAAGAGCCCGTTCAATAGGAATAGTCACCTGTTGTTCTACTTCTTCGGCTGCCCGACCTGGATAGGTAGCAATCACAATAACATTGGTATCTGCAATATCCGGATAGGCTTCAATCTTGAGCATGGTAAAGCACCAGTATCCAACACCCATCAGCACCAGGCTGATAGCAATCACTACCCATCGGTTGGTTAGGGCAAAAACAAGTGTATTACGAATCATAAAGGGTAAGTCTTAGAATGTTCGTTACCAGATTTCCACCTGGTGAGTAATAATCAAGCCATGAGACATTTCATGGCGCAGAAGAGTCAGCACCTGACGAACTTTCTCATCCTGATCGATGAAGGTGATCAGAACAGGTGGCTCATCAAATGAAAACAGTGAATGTGGATCTGTAATATGTTGGTTTGGACCAAACCCGGCAATGCCTTCAAATACTGTCGCACCTTCTATCTTATGGATGATCAGGAATTCAAGTATATATCGAAATAATAAACGGGAGTCTTTTCGCTCACCTTTATCAATGAAAATCTGAGCCTGTAACATACTAACCAACTTTTAGTAAGATGAAGTACTGAAATTCGAATGATAATACTATTAATAGCCGAATGATAGACCTTTCAGTTGCATAGCACCTTCAGTTACTACCTTATCGTTAGCAGCTAGTCCATTGTATATAATAATAGAAGAGCCCAGTTGTTGCCCTGTCATTACAGGTCTTCGTTCAAAGGTGTGTTTATCTTTTTGCACAAAAACATAATCCTTGCCCTGTACAGTCACTAAAGCCTCTTTGGGAACAGAGATATAATTTCCCTCGGATACATCAAACTGAACTGTAGCAAACATGCCTGCACGTAGTTGTGCGTCAGGATTTACAATGCTGATGCGCATTTTTACCATCCGGGTTACATTGTCTACTACATTGCCAATGCTCTCTACTTTTCCTTTGTAAGGTTGGTTAGGAAGTGACGTGAATACAACTACACACAGATCTCCCTCTTTTACTTTGTTAGACTGATTTTCTGGCATTTCACATATCATCCAGACTGTGCCATTTTTTGCATTAAGCAGCATTTCAGGTTGAAAGCCTGCCAATCGAAGCATCGCTTCATGTTCAATCTCTGCAGCCTTTTCATTAGCCAGATTAGTTTCTTCCATAGCCAGAGCTGTCTGCGCTTCCAGCACTTCTTTACCAGAAGCAGCACCATTGGCTTGCAGATCTTTGGCTCGTTCCAGTTCAATACGTTTCTGTCGAATATTTACATTGCGGATTCGCTGAATATTAATTGTGTGCTGAAGCAATTGGGTATAGTTGGCAGTCAAATCTGAATTATCAAACAGTACCAGATTTTGTCCTGCATCTTTATCTGAACGAACCACTGTAGCCACTACGCGGGCAGGAGCCTTGAGATCAGCCCGCTGGCTGGAACTCTCGATAACTTTTCCCTTAAAAAAGTCGGACTCTTTTTCATTGGAAAAGACAATAGTCTGTCCTCCGTCTTTCACCTGTGGACGGCTAACTTGCTGTACAGGTGCTTTTTCACTTTTTTTACTACAGGCCGTAATCCATAGACAACCGACCACTATAAGTATTAAATGTTGGAGTTTCATAATATAGTCACTAAAAGAAGTCATACAAATTACAGTTGACTGATCAGGCCTGATACAGACAACAATTGCAAATAACTTTGACGATAACTGAGTACGGTATTATAGTACAGTTGTCGGGTATCGACCCAGGACCGCTGCGCTTCCAGAAAATCAATAATGCTGGTTCCTCCACGTAGATAAGCATACCGAACCGTATTCAATACCTTATCTGACTGATTCAGGATAGTCTGAAAACGATCTACGTTCTTTCGCTGAACCTGATAATTGTCATAGGCTGCACGCAGTTCTGTTTGGATCTGAAGGGCTACAGCTTTTTGGTTTTGTATAGCCTGTTCACGCACTATTTTCGACTTCTGTATTTCCCCCTGATTTCGGTTAAAAAACGGTAGGTCTATCGTGCCAAAAAAACCCAGATAGGGAACTGAATTCTGAGGGTTCCAGATTACGCCTATTTGTGGTTGAGGTATTGCCAGAGACTTCTGCAACCGGATATTTACTTCAGAAGCATTAATGCCTGCCTGAGCCACAGCCATATCCGTACGTCTGGAGAGTGTCTGATTAAGCAAACTGTCAAACGAAAGAGTAATAGGTATACTCTCTATCGGTACAGAAAAGGCAATGTCCAGACTGTCTGTTGTGCCAAGCATAAATTTTAGCTGCGACAGTTCATTCACATATTCCTGTTGTGAAGTACTTAACTGTAAGGCATATTGCTCAGCCAGCAATTCTGTTCGGGTCAGATCGTTTAGTGTTATAACCTGATTTTTCAGACGATTGGTATTAATCCGTACCAGACTATCTGCATTGGTCTTTGCCTGATTAATCAATTCTGTATTTACTCTCAACAACCATACATCTAACCACTTCTGAGCCACATCCAAACTAATATTTCTTTCCTGATCAGCCAATACCTTCTGGCTGTATGTATAATTCTGCGTACTTAACTCTATTTTATTTTGTCGTTGCCCCGGCCACTGGATAGTTTTAGTAAGCTGCCACCAGATCTGCTGGTTATGGCGATTCCAGATCGAAGTCCCTTCCGGATACAAACTTTGTCTGAGCAGAAACAAAGACTGGTTGTTCAGCGTCAGATTGGGTCGCAGTGTAGCAGTGATCTGATCACTCTGAGCTATACCCAGATTGTAACCAGCTACCTTTAATGTAGGATTATTGCTACGAGCCTGCTGTACGGCTTCAACCATTGAGAGAACACTCTGTCCCCATACCCGGCTGCACAGCAATAGAAAAGCAATGACATAAGCAAAAAGAGGCTTCATATACACCAAAAGCTACAGGTAAATAACAATTTCAGCCTTGTTCAAAACTTATAACCTCACTACAATCTGTTAACCAACCTTTTTAATACTATGGACATTCAACAAAAGGGAGGTTTCTGGCTGATTCATCAACACAGGCAAATGTACAGTAAGACTCTACTGCCGGGATTAGAAAGTTGTTAGAATACTATTAAAATGTAATTAAGATTCAGGTTTATATTCCTTAGGAGTGACATTAGATAGAGCTTTTAGAGAGAGCGATCTTTAATCTCATAAAAGACAGATCTATACTATAGATGAGGTATCTTTACAATAAATGTTGTACCGGAACCAGGTTGCGAAGAGACGAGAACGATTCCATGATGAAGAGAAATAATCTTTTGAACCAATGACAATCCTATTCCATTCCCTGTGATAGTAGGATGATCTTTTCCTCTATAGAAGGGTTGAAATATATAGGGTAGATCCTCTGAAGAAATCCCAATACCATGATCTTTAAATTCCAGTATAGTAAACTGCTGTGAATAGCTGATTCCTACTGTCACATGTTGGTCAGGTGAGAATTTACATCCATTTTCAATAAGATTGGAAAAAGCAACTTCCAGCAGATACCAGTTGCCATTTACAGAAATCCATTCGTCCTGTTCTGGTTCATTATGAAATTCAAAGCTGGCTTTATAAGCAGGTTGTTGTTTGAGTACTTTTTGTTGGGCATCCAGTAGTAATTCATCTAAACGAATGGTCTTAAATGCAATTTCGGTTTCGTCATAACTTGCTTTGGCAAAATCCAGCAGATCATTAGATAACCGAACCAGCTTCTGAGCATCATCCTGTGTACGCTGCACTACCTGTTGATATTCTGCCAGTGAACGATCTCTGGAAGATGCCAACCCTAACTCTGCCACAATGGCAGCAAGAGGAGTACGTAATTCATGTGAAATATGAGAAACAAACGCTTTCTGAGCATTAAACGACTGCTCCAGACGATCCAGCATCCGGTTAAACGTAATCCCCAGTTCGGCTATCTCATCTTTTCGGTTTCCCTCCTGTACACGCAGATTCAACTTCGTTGCTGAAATATGTTCTACCTCCTGTACCAGTTGAGATACAGGTTTTAATGCCTGCCAGGCGAGGAACTGAGCCGCAAGAAATATGAAGATAGTACTAACCAAACAAGTTATCAGTAGAATAATACCCAACCTGTGTAGCTTAGCAAATCCATAAGCATCATATGCAGCTGCCGTGATCAGGTAAGGTTTTTGGTTGTGAAGATAAATAAATCCGATAGCCTGCTTTCCCTGCTCATAAAAGTGTATCTGCTTTTTCTGCTCGATCTTCTGCATCATTTCAGGAGTTTCTTTAATTAGATCACTTTCTACCGCATCGTGATACAACAAGGTATGTGTGGAGTCGAAAATGGCTACTTCTTCACGGGAAAGAGCATTGGGCGTATTATCATAGATGATCTGTAGAGTCTTAGGCGACACTCGGGCATTCAACAGTAAATCAGCTCTGGTGATAGCCTGTTGTCTGATACGTTTAAAAAATTCCTCTTCCCGATTATCTGAATACGCTAGATAAATCACTAGAGCAAAAGCCACTAATAACATAGCCATTACAGCTGTAAACAGCAAGGTGAGCCGGGTACGAATTTTCATATCAGGGGTTCTTCTCTGAAAATAAATCCCATTCCTGTCTTGGTATGAATGAGTTTTACATCAAAGTCTTTATCAATCTTTTTTCGAAGATAATTGATGTATACATCAATAAAGTTAGTTCCTGTATCAAAAAATGTATCCCATACCTTCTCAGCAATTTCTGTACGAGTTAATAAACGGCCCGCATTACGCATCATATATTCCAATAACTTATATTCCTTGGGCGTAAGCTGGATGGATTTTCCACTCCGCGTTACAGTTTTTGTATCCACATTCACTTCCAGATCTGCATACTTCAATAAAAATCCCAGACTTTGTGTATCCCATGAATTTCTGTTCAAACGTGCACGTATGCGTACATACAACTCACGCAAGTCAAATGGCTTAACCAGGTAATCATCTGCACCAGCATCAAATCCCTCCACTTTATCATTGGTAGTACCTAGTGCAGTAAGCATAATAATAGGAAGAGAAGGCTTGATCTTACGAATCTGCTGGCACAACTCCAATCCATTAATTTTTGGTAAGATGATATCCAGAATCACCAGTGTAAATTCCTGTTGCTGTATCAATTTCTTACCAATTTGCCCATCATAAGCTAGAGTTACATCATAACCTTGTTCCTCCAATCCCCTCTTGATCAGTTCAGCCACTCTTTCATCATCTTCAACAACTAAAATATTCATATAGGTTAAGACTGTATTTATGCAAAGGTTGCAAATAGAATTTGAATAGGACAACTATTACTGCTTAGTTTATACCAGAACTATATAACTTTAGTAGCAGACTATCCACAAACAAAAAAGTCTGACTAAAATAGCCAGACTTTTTTGTTTGTATATACTGTAATGTATCTCTTAAGCCGCCATTGAGGATTCTGAGCGGTTTTGATCAGCATGTAACAACATACGAGTGCCTGATAACAAAATACCTAAACCACAGAAAGCACACAAAGCCATCATTAATACCATCGGAAAAGCAGTGTTGTTATGCATCACACTTACGCCAGCAGAAACCAATCCTCCCATAGCCATACGAAAACTACCCATCAATGCAGCAGCGGTACCTGCCTGACGAGCAAAAGGTGCTAGCGAGAGAGCAGATGTATTAGGGTTGATAATCCCTTGTCCGGTTAAGAATAGAAACAATAACCCTATCAATTCATACTTACCAAACAGATTATAGCTAACACCTGTAATCATAATTGCTCCGATAATCACCTGTCCGATAAGAGCTGTAGCAATCAGTTGTTCACTTTTAAACCGTCTCAGCAAAATATGATTTAACTGAGTTGGCCCAATCATAGCAAATGCCAGAAAGGCAAATATCCATCCATATTCCTGTTCGCTTACTTTATACAGGTTCATAAACACATCTGCTGATCCGGCAATGTAAGCAAATGGTGCAGAAGTAGCAATTCCTCCTACCAGAGCATAAATCAAAAAAGTAGGCTGTTTAATTACACTAAGAAAGTTATTAATTACTGATTTTGGACGAAGTGACAATTCAGTATCAGGAGGGCTACCACTAGGCAACTTATACCGGATGCCTAACAACATAATAGCTGTAATGGCAGCCAGAATCACAAACACCCAGTGCCAGCTCAACACAGATGTTAGATATCCTCCTACAGTTGGTGCAATCATAGGTGATATGGCAATAACCAACATAATTGTAGAAAGTACCTGAGCAATTTTCTCAACCGGAAATATATCCCGAACTAATGCCTGTGAAGCCACAATTCCTACACAACCTCCCAAAGCCTGTAAAAAACGCATTACAATCAGAGCTTCAACAGATGTAGTCATAGCACATCCCAGTGAAGCCAGGGTATAAAGACTCAATCCTACATATAAAGGATTTTTACGTCCGAACCGGTCTAGTAATGGACCGTATATTAGCTGTCCCACAGAAATACCTACCAGATAGGCAGTCAATGACAACTGCACATTGGCAATAGAAGTATGTAAATCTTCTGCAATAGCTGGAAATCCAGGCAGATACATATCAATCGAAAACGGACTGATAGTAGCCAATGACCCCAGAATCATAATTAGGATAAAATAGTGTTTTTTGCTCATAGCTGCAGACTCTTATTGTATTATTTCTTCCCTTCTAAATATACACTAACCAAACAGGTATAGTTGCATCTTTTTTCAAAAACCTCTATAAATACAGTAAAATCCTCAGAGAGTGAAATTGTTAGAACATATTGAAAGACAATAGAGATTGCTAATTATCTGCTTTTAAAAAACCAATCGCCTGTACTGGCCTGGTAAATACCAGAACAATCCAGGCGATAAGGATAAATTCGTATTATCCGGTTAATACTTAAAATTATTGCTTTATCTATTCAATGCTCTTAATCTCGTGTTTTTCTCCAGCCAGCCATATCAGATCACCATTCTCAAAAACAGTAGATGGATCAGGGTTAATGATACGATTTCCGTTTCGTTCAATACCAATCACAATACCTCTGGTTTTTTCACGTATAAGAGACTCTCTTATGCTTTTACCTAAAAACGGAAATTTATTATCTACTACTAGCTGCTTTAATGTTACATCTGGTACTACTACAGTCTGATTATTTTGCAATGGTTCAACAACTGTTCGGAATTGTTTCAATTGTGCATCTGTCCCAACAACGGTCAAGGTATCAGCCGGATAAACATGCTCATTGCCTCGGGGAGCGAGAATAACTCTACTGCCACGTTCAATTTGCGCCACATTCACTCCATATCTTTCACGAAAAGCAAGTTCTGTTAATGTTTGCCCGATAATCTGGGAGTCAGGACTGATTTCGAATTGAGTCAGGTGAGCATCCCAGGGAAGTAATTGTGACTTAACAGGAGCAAGTTCTTCTGGCTGCGATTTTGCGGTGAGATTATAAAGAAACCTCTTTTCAATACGGGCATAGGTTTGCTGTAATCGTTGCGTAAACAGAGGGAGTACCACCCCTATCAATAATATTGCCGAAACAAAGGCGATCAGCGGAGAGAAAAGCTGATCCAGTAAAAAACCAACCAATACAATGCCAATAATAACCCGTCCTGCCTCCAGAGCCACTAGCGGTCCACGATTAAATATTCTGTTTGACCAAAGTGCGTTATAAGAATGGGTACGAATTCTACGTACAGACAATGCCCATAAAAAAGGTAGCATTAGCGTCAAAGCAATGAAAGCAGTTACTACATTTCCCCAGGAGTTAGCGACCAGTTTTGCTTTGATCACATCGGTAAGAAAATAAGTAGTCAACAAGATAATGCCAACAATAACTACTGTATTAAGGATAATAATCTGAGCAAAATTTTTCAATACGCCCTGCCAGTCACTGACATGAGTTATTGTTTGTGTACCAGAACTATAACTATTCAAAAATGCTCTCCATCGTGCAGGCAGCCATTTGTCAATCTGGTGACATACTGGCTCTGCCAACCTGATCATATAAGGTGTAGTGAAAGTGGTGACCGCAGAAACAGCAACCGCTACAGGATATAAAAAATCACTAGTTACTTTGAGAGTTAATCCAAGAGTTGCAATGATAAATGAAAACTCACCAATCTGTGTCAAACTCATTCCTGTCTGAACAGCTTGTTTTAAGGGTTGTCCGGAGATCAATGCTCCCAATGTTACATTGAGGGATTTCCCAACTATAACTACTCCAGCAATAAGCATAATAGGACCTGCATGTTCAATCAGCATATGATAGTCGATTAACATACCTACCGACACAAAAAATACAGCACCAAACAGATTTTTCACTGGCTGCATCATATGCTCGATCTTCTCAACAAAGATAGTCTCCGATAAGATAGATCCCATAACAAAAGCCCCCAATGCAGCTGAGAAACCTGCTTCTGTAACCAATACTACCATAAGCAAACACAATGCAATGGAAATGACAAGCAGCATCTCATCTGTCATATGTTTACGAATCTTACGCAAAAATGTAGGAATCAGATAGATCCCAGCCAGAAACCATACTGTTAAAAAGAAGGCCAGCTTTAATATAGAGGTTAACAATTGCATTCCAGCAAATTGCTGACTTGCAGCTAAGGTGCTTAACAATACCAGTAATAAAATAGCCACAAGGTCTTCAATTACCAAAATACCAAAGACTAATCCGGCAAACTTCTGGCTTTTGACATTTAGTTCTTCAAATGCACGAATTATAATGGTAGTAGAAGAAATGGCAATAATGCCACCCAAAAATAAACTATCCATTCGAGACCACCCAAGTAGTTTTCCGGTACCATATCCGAGCAGTAGCATAGCACCTACTTCAAAGATTCCTGTTATGGATGAAGTTCCTCCTACCTCAACCAGCTTCTTAAAACTAAACTCCAATCCCAGGCCAAACAATAAAAAAATAACTCCAATGTCAGCCCAGATCCTAATGGTTTCTATATCTGTAATAGTTGGAAATAGTGAGAAGTTAGGGCCTACCAATACACCAGCCAGAATATATCCTAGTACCAGAGGTTGTTTGAGAACTTTAAATAAGAGAGTAGTGACACCAGCAGCACCTAAGATCAAAGCCAGGTCTATAATTAATTGAGGTACATGAGACATAAGCGTAATACTATAGAGATGAGGCTGAGCAAAAAAGTCCTTGCCAGAAAACAAGTTCAGACCCCAAATCTACATACTTACCATTCAATAGACTAACAGTTTTTTGCAGTTATCCATTATCTTCTTCCAAAAAAATAATTGTTAGATGTACAATTATTACTATCCCCAACACCCATAAACCATTCTATATCATCACATTTTCTTATACTGACAACTCTGTTTGCCGTATTTCTTCTTCTTCCATCTTTCGCTTCAATCCCTCCCGTCCATCATAGCTCACAAACTTTGGTAAAAGTAATGCCAGCACAACCGAACCTACTACAGTCATAACACCGCCAGAAATAATAGAAGTCTTCAGATCAAACCAATAGGCTATTAATCCGGCTTCTGCATCACCCAGCATAGGTCCTGTCATAAAGCTTATCATCTCAATGCCAGCAAGCCGTCCACGCAAATGGTCCGGAATTGTTTGATTCCAGATAGTTCCCCGAAAAAGTCCGCTAATCATATCAAAGAATCCAGCTACTCCCAAAAATACCAACGCATAGTATAGATTAGACGATAATCCAAAAAAGATGATAGCTACACCCCATAAGGCTGCAGCAATAACAATAAATAGTCCATGTTTATGTGTATGTTTTGCCCATCCGGAAGTCAGTGTTGCAACCAATGCTCCACCTGCAATAGCTGAATAAAAAAATCCTATAGAATTAGCACCAAAACTCACTGCCAATGCTGGAAACAAAGCTTTAGGCATACCAAATAACATAGCATTGATATCAATCAGATATGTACCCAGCAATTCCTGCCGACTTATAGCGTATCGGAAACCTTTTTTTATAGATTCAAGATTAGGCTGGTCAGCATTGTCAGGAGGTGGAACAGACTGGATCATCCATACAGCCAGTAATGAAGCCATAAATGTAACCAGATCAATCGCATAAGCCCAGGAGGCACTAAACTGAGAAGCAATCAATCCACCTACAATAGGACTAATGATTGCTCCAATATTAAATCGCAGTGAGTTCAACGCGGAAACTGCTGTCATATACTCAGGTGGTACTATACGTGGAATCAAGGCTTCGAAGGAAGGCCGTTGTAGTCCGGCTAGTCCGGCCTGAATAGCAACTACCAGAAATAAAATCCAGATTTGAGGATTCGGCAGTAATGAGTTTGCTAGTAGAATCCCTATGGTAATAGTCTGTCCGATTTCTGTAATACGTAACATTTTACGACGATCCACAGCATCAGCCAATGCCCCACCCACGAATGCCAGTAAAAACATAGGTATAAATTCCGATACACCTAATAATCCTACATATAGGTTGGAATGTGTCAGTTGAAACATCTGTACAGGTACAACAACAAATGTCATCATTGACCCGAAGAAGGAAATCAACTGACCAAAAAAAAGCAAGCGGTAATCCCGAAAACGCCTAAGCGGTGTAATGTCTAAAAGCATACAAAGTATTGAGATAACAAGCTGGTTTTGTCTGTTATAAGTCATCCAGACTAAATGGGACAGCTAAATTACAGGTTATGTATGCATTTGCAAGAGCCTTACTATCAAAAAAATAGGCTTCTATCTACATCTTTCTGGTATTTTGTGTACTATGAATTTCCTACTAACACAGAGTTTTTCTTGATACGTGCCTTTTCCAATGGATTAATATGCCGCTTGTTCCAATGTTCCAGATTGATAAAATACCTGTATAACTCTTCCTTAAACTCATTTTCCGGATTATTGGGTAATCCATGGCGTTGGGTTTTATAGATAAGTTCATCACTGGGTTCTGGTTTGAGCACAAGCCCGAATTCTTTATTCAACATAATTATAGAATCCATCTTGCGAAAAATATGCTCCAATACCAATACAGGTCCATTAATATATTCTGTATGAGTTTTCAACCCTCTGATCAGAATACCGCCATCACTATTATCTTGTGACTGAAAAGTTATATCAAGCCCTTTCTGATGAAAACGCCAGAAGCCTTTATCATAATTATGTTCACGGGAAGCAGTATCCTGGTGGATGTCTGTCATAAAAAAGTAAAATTCAATTTCTGTAAAGGAGTACAATGTATCATTTACCTTTAAGTGCCAGTTGTGAATAAGATCTGTTGCAATCCGGTCAAATGAATGCTGAATAGATTTTTTACTGTCCGTAATAATGTCAAGATTAGGCATATACTAACACTTCGCTGAATAGAGGATACATACGACTACCTGACTGTGGTAGATTTCTGTAATATGCATTCCAAAAAAATAAAAACAGAGGGTGTTTTTACGGTAATTACACCGTATTTTTCACGTTTATCTTGATTAAACTCTTTTAAGAGGCATCAGTAAAATCGCAAGTATTAAGATAATAAGAACAAAAAATTCACAATCCATACAACCTTTTTGTTATTCAGCGTGTCTGACGAGTAATGTCATAGCCTTGTGCTTACACAATCTTTCCCTCCTAAAAAGAACAATATCTGCTATTGTCATTTTTCATGTACTAAACTCTCATGCTATGAAAAAAAAGCATTTATGGGCAACATATGTCTTATTCACTAGTATTCCTTTATTTTTCTTCTCCTGTAAAAAAGACCCCACATCTCCCATACCCGGACCACAGGAACCAGCAAAATCAATTACATCTTTTGCAAGCAAAGCTACTGGAGAAATTTACTCTCAATCAGTAGCCGTTGATAAATCAGGTAATACATATGTTGCTGGTAGCTTGTATGGAACAGGTACTTTTCAAACCACAGTTCTTAGTTCAGCAGGAAACAATGACATATTTATAGCTAAGTATGATTCAACTGGTCAATTGTTATGGGCTAAAATTGCAGGATGTACGGGTCAAGCGGCTGCATTGGATATAGCTATAGATCTATCTGGCAATCCGTATATAACTGGTTACTTCTTTGGTTCTATTACTTTTGGCACAACCACTATGACAACCCACGACAAAGGTCTGGCTATGTATGTGGCCAAGTACAATGCAGATGGGGATGTGCAATGGGCAAAAAAAGCATCTGGTGATGGCAGTATATCTGCAGAAGGTATTGCATTGGACAAATCAGGAAACATCTATATAACCGGAAGCTTTCATACTAATGCCACATTTGGTACAATTACCTTAACCTCAACAGGATACACTGTTTTCATTGCCAAATACACTCCTTCAGGGGCACTTCTATGGGTCAAAACCACAGGTGATGAACTTGCTTCTTATGGGAAAGATATTGCAGTAGACAATAAGGGTACTGTGTATATTACTGGTATATTCAAATATTCCCTAACTTTTGGATCAACAACTCTCACTTCCAAAGGTAAAGAAGATGTTTTCATTGCCAATTTCACAACTGACGGAGAGTTTCAATGGGCTAAAAGTGCAGGTAATACAGAAGAAGACTATGGATACAGCATTGCATTAGATGGATCTTCAGGTGTATATATTGCCGGATCTTTTAATAAAACTATCACTTTTGACAATAGAACTCTAACATCCAATGGATGGGCAGACATGTTTCTGGTAAAGTATACTACTTCAGGACAGGTACAATGGGCAATTAGTGCAGGAACAGACAGCCAGGAGAATGCATTTGCTATCACTACGGATCTATCTGGAAATGTATATGCTACCGGATATTTTTATAACACTATATCTTTTGGAAATGAGGCTTTAACCTCCAACGGGTCTGCAGATATCTTTGTAATAAAGTACAATCCTACGGGAAATATTCTGTGGGCTAAAAATGCAGGAGGAGCTAATATGGATCACGGTAAGGGAATCGCCTTGGATGAGGATAATAACCCTTATATTACAGGTCTCTTTATTCAATCCGCCACTTTTGGTGATACTATACTTACTAGTCCGAATGAGGGCATGTATCTGTGGCGCATAGTTCCCTGACTCTATTTATAATACTCAGTAATCTCTGAGACAGACTCAAAGTAGTCTGTCTCAGAGATTACTGAGTATGTCATTATTTCTTTCGATGGTAACTTACCACTCTATCTCCCTGGCAGGAAACAATCAGAATATATTTCCCCAACTGCTGCTTAACCGACTGATCTCCCGGATCTTCTTCTCTGGAAAAGTCATAAATTAATTCAGAATGAGTTGTATCTGTTACCCCTAAGAGATTGACTACCTCCTTTTTGGTTTTACCAACCAGATTCATTTCCCGAATCATATCATCTGTCACATCATACAAACTATAACTCATCGGCTTGCTGGACAAAATATCTTCATAATAATAATAGGCCATGGTAGTCCCTACAATCATTATAGTTAGAAGAGGTGTACCAATAATAGTAGAGATACCAGCCCAAACCCGTGCTTTATTATTGGAACTGACCTGTTGCCGGATACGGTAATAGATTACAAAATAGATAAGAGAAAGTACTCCCAGAACTATAGCAATACTTGTAAATGTTCCTGTCGCATTAATTGCAAGTGTAATTGTTTCCATAGATGTAAATAAGCTGTTCAGCATCTATGCTTATGCTGATATTATCCATTAGACTCTCAATGATAAAATTATCTGATCACCTGTTTTATTCTCATTAAGAATCTGCTTTAAAACACATTGATTTAATTAATCAGATGACTTTATATATACTTAAAATTCTAAGAGTGTAATCCATACACCAAAAAACTAATATAAATTATCATGCCAGTTTACTATTAATCACTAGCAGCACAAAAGTCCAGATTCTCAGATAATAAGCTATCTAATCTATTTTGACCCGAAGGAATGTACTGATATACAAACCGTTATTGAAAACAATCATCAAAGATTGTTCCAAAAACAGGAGTAAGTAGTTCTTTGAGAAAATATTTTCTATAATTAACTAATAATCTCCTTTTCTAACAATTAAAGACATCAAACTGAAGTAAATCGTTTCTGTGTTCTAGTGGAAATAATCTAAGAATTATGTCCGAAAATATATCACTGTCCGATCTAGAGCCGACTCAAAAAAAAATCATAAAAAAATCATTTTCTACTGTAACCTTCTTTCACACGGTCGGTTTCCCTTACTGTAACAGATGCAAAACCTATTGAATCAGACTTGAACTCACCAACTGACAATTCACTTATGTTCCAGGTAAAAGCTGGCGATCTGAATAAGATGGGATTGCTCTTTGAACGATACCATCGTAAACTGTTCAGCTTTCTTTATTATATGACAGGCAAAGATGATGCAAGTGAGGATCTGGTGCAGAATGTGTTTTTTCGGATGCTGAAATATCGTCATACATTCACAGGTGAGGGAGAATTTAAAACATGGATGTACCATCTGGCTCGCAATGTATTAGCTGATCACAGTCAGAAAAACAAGCGATCGGTTTTGCATGAAGATGTACAAAACTATTCTGAACGAATCAGTAGTGGAGCTGGTGCAGATGACTCTATTTATAAGGAGCAGGAACTGACAACCTTGTACGATTCACTGGGAAAACTTCCGGAAGAATATCGTGAAATATTGGTATTGAGTCGCTTTCAGGAGCTTAAATATGAAGAAATAGCCCGAATCCTGAATACAACAGAAGGTGCTGTGAAAGTGAAAGTACATCGGGCAATGAATCAGTTAAAAAATATTTACTTAAAGCTGGAACAGTAAGATGACTAATTGCAAAGATATAGAGGAAAAACTAGCTGACTGGCTTGAAAACCAATTATTACCACAAGAACAAGTACAGGTTGAAAGCCATTTGAAGCAATGTCCCGCCTGTCAGCAGGAATGGCAAGCTATGCAACAGGTATGGATGCAAATGGGACAGCTACCTTCTCCAAAACCAGGGCCTGCCATGAAGATACGATTTGAGGCAATGCTGGAAACATATGCAACAACGGTAGAGGAACAACAAACATATTCACCTCGCCAGCTGCTGCAACTTGTAAAACACCTCTGGCAATCTGTATGGATGCCAAGATTAGCCTATAGTCTTCTGCTTATCAGTATTGGGCTGGGAGCTGGATATTGGTTACATAAACCAAATGATCCTCAGATATCTCAGTATCAGCATCAGATTGATACGTTATCAATACAGATGCAGGAAATGCGCCAGATGATGTTGTTGTCACTACTTGAAAACCCTTCTGCCTCAGAGCGACTACGGGCAGTAAGCCTTACACAGGAAATTAAGCGAGTCGACACAAAGGTCATTGAAGCACTAATGACAACACTCAACAATGATCCAAATGTCAATGTGCGCCTGGTTACGCTGGAAGCATTGGCAGAACTTGCCGATGATCCTTTGGTACGTGAAGGACTTGTACAGTCACTTGCCCATCAAGATTCGCCACTGGTACAGGTAGCACTGGCAGATATTATGGTCAAATTACAGGAAAAACGTTCTATTGAACTTTTACGTAAGCTATTGAAACAGGAAAATGTAGACGGCACTGTCAAAAGTAAAATCCAGCAGACAATCAAAGAACTCTCATAAACATCCACACCTTTACCTTTTACTATATATCTATGAAAACTATTGCCAAGCTTTGTCTGGCGGGGTTAGTACTCTGCCAGACTCACTGGAATGCCTTTTCCCAGACCCAGCAATGGAAAGAACGTGTTACCAAAACATTTACATTGTCAAAAGAAGCTAAAGCTACTACACTGGCAGTCTATAACATAACCGGATTTATACGGGTAGAAGGTTATGCTGGCAGCCAGGTCCAGATAGAGGTAGACCAGGAACTATCAGCCAAGGATGCACAAACACTGGAACAAGGTAAGAAAGAGTTTAAGCTCCAGTTTGATCAGAATGCGGATAGCATTGTAGCCTATATTGCAGCTCCCTATGATTCACGTCCCAATCGCAATTGTTGCTGTTGTGATAACCGGTCTATTCGCTATCATTATGCACTCGACTTCACGATTAAAGTTCCGTATAGTATGAATCTGCATGTATCAACTGTAAACCAAGGAGATGTAGTAATAAAAGACGTCACAGGTAGCCTACATGCTTATAATGTCAATGGACCTATCACATTAACCAATGCAAAGGGAGCCACAGATGTACGTACAATTAATGGCGATGTAGAGATCAATTATATTAGTGCACCTCCTGAACAATCCTCCTATTATACACTCAATGGCGATATTCGTATCATTTACCCAGCTTCACTATCAGCCTTACTGGAGTTTAAAAGCTTTCAGGGAGAATTTTACACAGACTTTCCAAATGTAGAGGTGCTACCAGCTCATATTATTAAGAATGAAGAGAAAAAGGCTAACAGCACTATCTATAAACTGACTAAAAACACCTCTATGCGAGTCGGAAAAGGTGGTAAAACTTTCTTCTTTGAAACATTTAACGGAAACATATATATTAAAAAGCAATCCTGATGAAAACGTCCCAAATCCAACGAACAATGAATCTATCCGGTCTATTCAGAAAATATATTCTTCCTGTATTTCTCCTTCTTCTGACAATAAGTTTACCATTGTCAGCACAAAACGAAGTAAAAGAACAACTTGTGATTCCTCTCAGTGATCCTAATAAACCTGGATTTCTGGAAGTAGGTCTGGTAAATGGTTCCATTCGTGTCACTTCCCATACTAGTAAAGAAGTGATTATAGAAGGAGCAGTTGGTAGTTCTAAAAAGCACAAAGAAGATGACGCTGTTAGTGCTAATGGCATGCGCCGAATCGCCAAAACCAACAGTATGGAACTGACAGCAGAAGAACATAGCAATCGTATTTCTGTGAACACAAACAGCCATATGAGAGCTATCGACCTAACAATCAAAGTACCACAACGATTCTCACTAAAACTCAGTACAGTTAACAATGGTGATATCTTGGTTGAAAATGTAAATGGTGAGCTGGAAATTACGAATGTTAATGGAAGAATTGAACTTACCAATATTGAAGGATCTGCAGTTGCGAATACAGTCAATGGGGCTCTTATTGCCATTTTCAAAGACATTACCCCAAATACACCTATGGCATTTTCGACATTGAATGGTAAAGTAGATGTTACACTACCTGTCAATGTAAAAGCTAATGTAAAACTTAAATCAGATCAGGGTGAAATTTATAGTGACTTTGATATTGCAGTAGATAAAACTCAGCCCAGGGTAGACAAATCAAGTCAGAATGGGATGTACCGTGTCAGTATAGATGACTGGACATACGGGAAGATTAATGGAGGGGGACCTGAAATAATGGCCAAGAACATGCATGGCAACATTTATATCCGAAAGGCAAAGTAAACTCAAAATAGATGCTTTGTGTTTGTCTCTCATCACACAACCTCTCTGGGATACTTACTAGAGGTTGTGTTTTTTATGAATTTTCTGAAATCAATAGTTGTCTATCATAGATTGGTTGAGATAAAACAAAATCGCCCGACTCAATGCCAGATAGTGACACCAAATCGGGTGATTTGTTAGATTTTATGTAAAGTAGGTCTACTGCACTACAAATTTGAATCGGGAAGAAGAAGAACCATCTTTAGCAACCAGAATAACCACATAGGTACCCGCTGCCAATCTTTCACTGAAGGTCACTTTTAGTGTACCCTCTGCATTCCAGCTGGTTTGATAACCTACCATTCTTCCTAACATATCATGAATGGAGGCAATCTTTACATCCGCATTATTGACAGTAAAGTAAATTACATCTCCATTTCCTGGGTTAGGGAATAAAGTAATCTCTCCCAATACTCCACTTACGCCAAAGTTTACTTTGATCACTTTTGAATAAGTATAGCTTCCATCCTGATCCACCATTTTCAATCGATAGTAGGAAACACCTGTATAAGGTTTGTAATCAATAGACTGATAGGTCTGCAATCCGGAAGAATTACCTGTTGCAGTTACCTGAGTTACCTCTTCAAAGGTTTTACCATTCTGACTTCTTTCAACTACAAAGTACGATGTATTGAGTTCCGAAGCAGTCTGCCAGTTCAGATTTACCTGTTGATCCACGGCTTTGCCTGCAAACTCAAGTAAGGTTACTGGAAGAGGATTGTAGTCTATCTGTGTAGCCAGCGTAAATGGACTGAAGCTTTCTACCGGACCAGCAGCATGCACTGTATTATATACGGAAGTTAATGCACCACTCGGATTGCCAACAGCTCCCAGCGTAGGGTGATTGGTAAATCCAGTAGCTCCCATATTTTGCCACTTGGAGATTGTTGTATTCCAGTGAGCTACCCGTAAGCCCGTATAATTAGTAAGATTTCCGTTAGTACCAACCCCACCGGATTGTGGATTGCGCCAAGTCAGAGTTACATAGACATTATCAGTCAGATTCTCTCGATTGATCATCCAGAATTCTTTCGCACTTGCATTCCGTATGGAACCATTCGGATCTCCCAGTTCAACAGCCACAGGGTTGAAACCATCAATATTCGGATTTCTGTAATAGAACTGACTAATAAACGAAGACAAACTATTCAGAGTAGTAACAGAAGAAATACCACTTGGACGATAATACGGAGTAGAGCCATTTAGGTATCCGATTGGGAAATAGAAAGTACCTGAGGCAATTCTTCCTACTTTTCGTACCGCTCCTATCACAAAGCTCGCATCCGTTACATTCGTTACACTTGCATTATCACGAATAATCAACAAACGTGTAGAAGGTGAGATATTCAGTGAAATCAGGTCATTACTACGTACTAATCCTTTTTTAAAGCTTGCCACATTGGTAACACCCACATTAGATCCTAACGTCACGGATATTCCGGGAATGGTTGTTGTGTTATTGAATGTCAGGTTATAGAAATCCTGTGTTCCTGCCTCACTTGCATAATTTTGACTATTGTTTGTTGTAATAGTCTGATTAGTTGTACCTTCTAACTCTACTTCGCCAGAACGTGCATTGAATTCGTTACCAGGATGGCTGAACCAGTTACCATTCAGATATATTTTATAGTTTAACACGCCAGCATCCAGCAGATTATTAGCTCCGCTTACAGCACCTGTTGTAGAAGTAAGTCCACCAATAGTGAGGTTTTGACGAATACGAGTATTGTTAGTAAGCGTTTTGGTCACCGAGCCTGTTGATGCATTCACAATTGACAACTGTGCATAGTTGGCATTAGAAGTCTGTGTACTATTGTACAAACCCTGAATTTGCTGTGTCGCCCCGGCATTGTATACAACCATTGTATTCAATTCAAAATTGATATCTGTACCATTCTGAGTGGTATAACCGGTTGGGAATGTAGTTGCGGTTGTAGCATTTCCCAGCGTCAAACGGCTTGCACCTGTAGTTCCTATTGTAGTCGCATCAGTAGTTGCAGTACGTAATAAATTGTCTGCAAGTGTGACGTTACGCATTTTAAACGACTGTCCTGCCACACCACCTAATTGGAAACCATTATCTACCAGATTTACATTTGGGTTAATTGTCAGACTACCACGTACAGTTGTACCTGATGCACCACTTCCATTGGTCGTCAATGTTTTGTTAATTAATGCAGGAGAAGATGCAGCAGGGTTATTTAACACCAGGTTTGCATAAGTTGTAGTACCTGTCCCTCCCAACCCCTGAACATCCTGATTTGCATTTGCATTATATATAACGGTTGTTCCTGCATCAAAATTAATATCAGAACTACCACCAGGTCCTGTACGGAATCCGGATGGGAATACTGTTACAGTAGTACCAGTGCTGCTTATCATAAAGCGGCTTTCCCCTGTTGTACCAGTAGTAACTCCTGTTTCCGGAACGCTTGTCTGAACCATGGTAGTATTAAACATTCCAAATGTACTGGTGGATGTTCCTGTAATCTGATATCCACCATCAGCCAAAGTGTTGTTCGGGTTAATATACAGGTTACCTCTCACCGTAATTGCACGTCCACTTAACGTCTTTACAATTGGGAATACGTTTCCTGCTGCTGGAGTAGTAGCTGGATTTGTCAGAATCAGGTTAGCATACCGGGATGCTGCATTTGAATTATTCTGTAAACCAGCAATTGTCTGTACTATACCTGCATTATAGACCACAGTTGTTCCTGTTTCAAAATTCACATCTGTACCTACTAAACTATAGTTAGCAGGGAATGTAGTTGCAGTTGTAGCATTTCCTAATGTAATACGGCTCTCACCAGTGGCACCAGCATTACCTGTATTTGTCACTGGATTGACAGCCAATGTAGCATTACGCATTGTAAATACTTGGCCTGTAGTACCTGTAATCTGATTTCCATCATCGATCAAGTTATTGTTCGAGTTGATAGTCAGGCTCATACGAATTGTTGCTGGCCCAGTTAGAGTTTTAGATACGACCTTAGGAGTTGAAAATACCGGATTTGTAAATACCAGGTTTCCATATTGCTGAACCTTTATAGATGAGTTAAGACCACGCACAGACTGAGCAAGACCTGCATTATAGACAACTGTTGTAGTATCATCAAATGTCAGATCTGCATCCAAATAATTAAGAGGAAAAGCAGTAGCTGTTGACGCATTGCCTACCACCAAACGAGCCTCACCCAACACATATCGGTCTTGGCTTGCCAGTTGTTTACTCAAATCCTGAACGATTTTGTAAGAAGATCCAAAAGCAGATACATAATAGGTATTTCCTGGATTCTCATAATAATTGTATTTTAATCCCTGAGGACCAGTTGCAGTCTGCAATAAATTGGCTGCTGGAATAGGCTGTTTAGAGATACCAGGACCTGCCCAAGACAATGATAAAAGGCGAGAACCGGTTCCCTGAGTATAAGTAACTGAAATTGGATACACTCCTGCAGTAGTAAAATTTATAGTAGGTCCAGATCGCTCAGCAGACCCATAATAATCGTTATTAACCACCATCATGCCATTGATCATAACAACACTCTGATCATCTGAATTACTATAGAAAGTATATGTACCAGCAGAAGGAATCTTAATATATCCGTCAAAACGTAATCCTATGTAGTTGGCACGAGCCAGCAGACTGTCAATAAATAATGGACTAGTAGGATTAGTCATTATACCGCTACTGGTTGGCGCCTGGTTATTGAATACAGCTCCCAGAGGATCTGTTTTATAGTTCATTGTAAATATTTTGCCAGCAGTACCTGTAATCTGATATCCATTATCTACCAGATTACTATTTGGATGAATAGTCAACACTCCTCTGACAGTAGTTGCACCTGTTAATGTTTTCTGTATTAGCGTTGGTGCTGTTAAAGTAGGATTTTGTATTGTCAGGTTTCCATATTGCTGATTAGCAGTAGCAGAAGTTAGGCCTTTCACCTGTTGTGCAATTCCGGCGCTATAGACAATTGTGCTATTGGCGTCCAGATTCAGGTTAGCATCTGTAAAGTTTAGCGGAAATACGGTTGCAGAATTTCCTACTGTCAATTTACCTGTTGTATTGCTTGCAGGTGTATATCCTGTACCAGAAGTTGTGGCCACATCCATTGCACCTGTACCCAGAGTCAAATAAGCGTTAGATCCCATTGTCAACACACTGGTTCCAGCAACGTTTCCAGAAATCTGGAAACCATTATCAATCAGGTTAGTTCCTTGTTCTAAAGTTAGATTGCCATTAATTTGCAAAGGTCCCATAGCCAATCTCTTACGCTGATTAGTCAATGCCATAGCTGGGGACGCGGAGTTGGTAACGACAAAACGGAAGTACAGGTTGCCATAGATTGGCAATGCACTTACATCCTGGTGTCCATATGCACTATAAGATACAATACTATTTACACCCAATGAGATTTTGTTCTGTGCAAAGTTTGTTGGGAACAAAGTAGTCATTGGAGAGTTATTATTAATAGTTGATGACGTCCATCCATTACCAATGCTCAATACAGCATTATCTGTCATTGTAAACGTTCCAGTCGCATTTCCTACAATCTGGAATCCTCTGTCATATAGTCCACCCTGAGTAATAGTGAAGTTATTGTCTATAGTCATCCCACTATTAAAAGGCTGGTTACTATTAGTTGATGAGCCAGGCTCTCCACCCCCATCACGATTATTCTGAACCACAACCCAACGTTTTGGATTGCTTATTAGTAACGAACTTGAACTTACAGTATAACTGATATCAGTTGGAACTGGCTTAGATCCACGATTAATAACCAGGTTCCAGAACGGACTGGTATTTGTCACAATATTCTGTGTTCCATTCACAGCATCTGAACCATTAAACGTTACAGTATTCCCTCCTTGGTGTAGGAATCGACCCTGAGGGTTGGGAGAGGTAGCTCTACCCACAGTCCAGTTACCTGTTAAGCTTATATCATGGCCGTTTGCCTTTAAATCGCCGTAAACGATTGAAACATTACCACGACGTGCAGTACCATTATCCACTGCATCCACAATAACATCACTATCCAATCGGTATACAGTACTTACAGAGTTTACCTCAATAGGTCCAACAAAATTCACTGTACTTCCATTATTCTCTCCATTAGCATCTACAAATTGCTCGCCTGCACTTGAAGGAGCACGGAAAGAAAAGAGTCCAGTAAACTGATTCTTCATTTTCGGATCCAATGTTAGTTTACCTAATACCCACATTTCATTCAAAGGCAGATCCGAAGCCAGAATAGCATCCTGCATAATATCGTTCTTCCAGGTCATGCTTGCACAAGTAGCAACACTAACATCTACAATCACCCGATCAAAGTATTTCACATTACCAAGTGAATCTGTTACTGGAGCTCCTGAACTGAAGGAGTTACTGTCAAAGACTACATCATTTATACTACTTGGAATACAACTACCTCCATTCACAATCTTCCCAGGATTCAAAGGTGTTGTAGCCCAGTTTTTAGGGTTACTCCATAAACTATTTTCACTAGTGTTACTAGCATTTCCACCTACCCAAACAAATGTACCTACAGACGGAATCCCTGTCAAGAAACTAATGTTCGTGCAACTGTTGGCTACATTGGTACTATTACTTGCAGTAACAGTGCCTGTTGTAGAAATGTTGTTCAGATCACGGGCAATGATACTATACCAGGCCTGGCTGCCACTGAATTTTATCTTCGCTGCCGCACCCGGATTACTTGCATTAATGGCAATCCATGAACTACAAGAAGCAGAAGCTGTAAACAATCCATTTACATTGGTTGTAGCTAGTGAGGTAAATTGAAAAACACCATAATCACTAACAGTTACATTGCCAAGATTATTAGTTGACTTGTTATAAAAAGAAACTTTTGCGTAGGGATTAACAATTAGATCACCATTGATAGTATAGGCTGCAGAACCAGGAATCGGATAACCAGTTCCACTACTTGTATTGCCTCCGGCAAACCAGCCAACACTTTCATCATCAAACAACATAGTCTTACCAGCTACCAGTGTAGCTGTACTACTCATTCGAAAAATAACACCTGTCCCCCTGAAGAATACATTGTCTTTGAAAGTAGTGCTTCCACCCGTTGAGTTAAAATGAATGGTAGCTTGAGTACGTAATGTATTTACACCACGAATATCTACTGTCTTATTAAATATATTGGTAATAGAAAATACAAAGGCATTGTTTACATCTGACGAACCTGCAGTGGTGAAGGTATCCATAAATTCATTGTTACCCAGGAATCGGAAAGCAGAATTGGTTCCGAATGATACAGGACCATTGAATATATTGTGATTAGGTGCCGCCTGACTGGAACCTTCGATCTGGCGTTGATCCGCATTTCCTGTATTAAGATTGTTCGCAACAGTAATGGCACCATAAGTATGCGGACACGTTCCATTTATGTAAAACTGACCTCCATTGATGCTGGTTACCTTTCGGAATGTAATCCGGTTTACGACACCATCCTGTGTATCATAGTCTGCCGTTACAATATCCACATCTTTGTTAAGAAGAATGATATCCGGAATTTCTCTCAACAGAGCTGTGGTACGGGGAGATCCGGGATTAACGCCATAATAAGGCAGATTGGTATTATCATCTCCAAAACGCAACTGCACAGAACTTGTTGATGTATTGGCAATGGTAAAGGAAGCATTAGGCCCTGGAGTAAGAAACATAAACTGGTCACCTCTGAAGTCTATACCTGTAGCAGTTCCCGTAATGCTTACTGCAGAGTTTTGCAGATCCAAAACCCGATCTTCAAAAGCAGGCAATACAGGATTTCCATTTACATATTTATTAGCACTTAAACGTCCACAAGCTACTGGCATACTATTGGTCTTCAGTGTTCCTGATTGTAATCCCAGTTCACCTGTTACGTTAAAAGAAGCAGGTCCCTGTAATGTCCATGTTACTCCAGCACTATAAAACAAAGCTATAGGTAATGAAGCTGTAGTTCCTGAAGGAGTTGTGATGGTACGATTTGGGAAGGAATTGGTGGTAGCAGGATTCGTAGTAAAGGTAAATACAGAAGTAGTTTGGTTAGAGGTACTTGTCATTGTCAGATTAGGAGCCAATGCCAGGTTTCCATTGATCTCAAGAGGATTGCTACCCATAGCAAGTGTTGTAGTAGCAGGAATAGCACCATTTACCCATGTCATATTCCGACAGGTCGCATTTGTAATATTAAGTGTTACCTTTTGCCCACCTGCAGAAAATGAACTATTATCAAAAACCACATCGTCAGCAGGTGTTGGTATACAAGCTCCTCCTACTGAGTTAGAGTTGGTAGACCAGCGTAACGGATCACCCCAGTTTCCATTTCCTCCTACCCAATATAAAACCCGATGTGTAGTAACACCATTGTTATATAATACATTAACATTATTAGTATACGTTGGGATTGTTGCGGCATAGGCATTGATCATTGAAGAAGATGCATTAATATCCTGCACCAATACCTGATTATTAAAGTAATGTACTGTTGGCAATGATACGATAGCTCGACTCCCGCTAGTTGTCGAACTTATGGCCACGGGTGAAAAACAGGCAGACCTCACATCCATATTTCCAGAGAAATTGGCCGTTTTAGCACTACGAAATACCCAGTTAAATCCCGTGCCACTCTGGCTATTAATAATAGCTGTAGCAAATGAACTGTTGCCATCATTATTCAGTGTAAATGTACTGGATGGATTGACAGTTACAGTTCCAGCAAAAGTTTCATCTCCTGTTCCTTGGAAGGTTGTATTGCTTGTACTACCAATAGTAAGGGTAGAGGCAAAACTGGTAGCATTATTAAATACAATATCTACATTGGCATTGTTTAATGGGTTCAGAGAGACTGTCCCTGTAAAGGAAGTGGTACCACTTGTAGAAGCAAACTGCAACTCTGTACCTGTTGTATTTGCTAAACTAGCAGTAAAGGTGTTGGCAAATACATTGGTACCTGTAAAGCGAATATCATTTCCAGCGCCACCGGTGTTATGTAAAGCAAATACACCGTTAAAAGTGTTAGTCCCATTAAAAGTCGCAATTGTACCACTATAGGAATTTGCAAATGTAACTGCAGCAAAGATATTATTATCAGGTGCAGCGGAGCTACTACCATTGAAAGTAACCACATTGTTATTTCCATTGATCGTAATATTACCATATGTCTTTGGTGCTGTACCATTTACTGTAAAATTACGAGTAATGGCATTATTAACAGCAATAGTTCCAAACGTAATTCGATTGGCGGTATTGGATGTATTTATTGTAATATCATTGGAATTTGTAATTGTCAAATTCGGCAGTATTTTACTTTGAGATCCTGTCTCTATAATTACCGATCCGGCTCCGGATAATGTAATAGAGGATGTACTGGATGCTAATGTAAAATTAGAAGTGTTGCCTTGTAAATCCAATACAGTTCCTGTGCCATTTAGAGTATGAGTTGCAGTACCCAGATTCAGAGAACGTGCCAGATCAGACGCATTGTTTACAGTTAGTGCACCAGATATAATACTCTTTCCATTCGCATTAAGGGCTCCTGCCATCAGATTGGTTGTATTAATTACTGTCAAATTGTTACTAAGTGACCATGCCCCGCCTTGTCCATTAAAATCGACATTAGCTAACCCTTCTCCATTAAGATTGATGGTTTTTCCTGTTGTGCTGGCAACAAAAATTACTTTTCCAAGAAAAGTACTACCTGTACCAGTCTGATTCATTGCAGCAATCAGAGTCAGGTTACCTGCAATGGTTAACGTACGAGCGGCAGCACCCGAAAGAGTAGGCGTGTTAGTAGCTCCAGTCCAGTTCATAGTCCGGCATACTGCATCTATATCAATTGTTACTGTACCAGTTCCTGAACTAAATGAACCAGCATTAAAGTTTACATCATCATTGATGGTAGGAATACATTGTCCACCAGCTCCACCTGAAGTCAAACTCCAGTGAGCTGTTTCACTCCAGTTTCCGGTTCCCCCAACCCAGTATAAGGTACGGGCAGCAGTAGCGAAGTTAAAAGTAACCGAAGTATTATTTCCGTTATTAACCCCGTTGTTAACTGTCAGAGAAGCTCCACTGTTCAATATATCCTGTATGGTTGGCCCATTTAGGGTTTGTGGTGCTGTTAAATTTAGCTTTGCCAGACCGCCTGTGGTAGAAGAACCGACAAAAACTGAATAACAAGGGGTTGAAACTGTAAATACCCCAGTTATAGAGTTTGTACCATTGCTAGCTGGAGTAAACTTTAAGTTTACAGGGCTATTTGTACCTATCAAACTAATAGAGGTAAAATTATTATTACCTGTGTTGGCAAAACTGGCACTACCCCCTGTGATAACTACTCCTGCAAATGTATTATTTCCACTGCCTCCAAAACTAACATTTCCATTGTTGACTGTTGTTATACCTGTGAAGGTGTATTGTCCATTCAAACTCACATTCCCACCAAAAGTTACACTATTCAGTGTCAGTCCTCCACTCAAGGTACCTGCAATAGTTCCTGTACTGACAAGATTGGTTCCTGTCCAACTCCCTGCTACTGTACCTAAACTCAATGTTCCATAACTTTTGGTCGAGGTTCCAGTAATGTTGATTGTCGCATTCGAACCTCCACTTAGAGAACCAATCGTATGGGTAACCGCTCCATTACCTGTGGCAATAGTAATTATCCGGCTGGTGCCAGCAGTGAAGCTAAGTCCTCCATTGAGTGTTTTGGCTCCACTACCCAAATCTATATTTATATCATTTCCATTATCCAAAATCATTTTTCCACTTCCACTCACACTCATGGTGTTGGCCAGTACCAGACTGTTGCCTTTCACTGTCAGATCCACTGCCATACTCAAAGTTGGATTATTGACTGCACTTGCCCAGGTCATTGTGTTACAAGTTGCACCTGTAGTCAAGGCAACAGTCTGTCCAGTATTAGTAAAAGAACTGGCATCAAAAACCACATTATCCAGTGCAGTTGGCACACATTCCCCACCAGCTCCCCCCGAAGTCAAACTCCAGTGAGCTATCTGATTCCAGCTTCCACTATTGCCTACCCAATACAAGGTACGGGCTGAACTGATGTTAATATTGGTGTTATTGCTTCCTACTCCATACAATATCGTAAGAAGTGAACCTGTGTTGTTAATATTGGATACGTTCACATATTCCGGGTCGGGAAATGAACTAAACTTAACCGCGGCCTGAGCCCCTGTGTTGGATGTGAGTGTCACCGCTAAACTACAACTACCACTGGTGGTAAAATCTCCATTGGCATTGGTCGTACCGGGGGCAGAAAACTTCCACGTACTACCGGCAGCCAGCGTTACATCATTCAATGTGGCTAAACCTGTGTTGGAAAAAGTAACCACTGAAGAACCTGCCACACTGACAGGCTGGGTAAAATTCTGGGTCACACCCCCAAAGTTAGCCGTTACCCCACTGTTGATGGTAAATGCTCCCTGATAAGTCTGGCTGCTGGACACGTCCATCAACGCTCCTGTATTTAAAACAAAACTGTTCTTAAAGGTCTGACCATTGGTAAAACAATACAGTTTGGCACTCCCACTGACAACAAGGCTGGTT